>CAMFLL010000078.1 GCA_945957405.1 uncultured Mycolicibacterium sp.
CCCACGCACGAAACCGATCGAACCGTGCAGGCGCTGGTTGACCGCCAACGCCCGCGCCAGCGCCAGACCCACCGGGACGGCGGGCGTCCCCTGCCGGACGAACTTCGTCATCATCGACGGCAGATTCCAATAAGCCTGCAGTTCACGGATTTTCAGCCCGTCGCGCTCGGCGTCGACGACATAGCGCAATATCGCCGGCACCGTCATCACCACCCGCGGCGCCATCGTGATGTCGAGGGTCAGGTCACGGATCACCGTCATGTCGTCGACGAAATCCGCATCGCGATCGAAGGCGATCTGACGCGGTCCGATGAAAGTGTCGAAGAACCGCCCCAGTTCGTCGTGCCCGATGTGTGGCCGGGATCCGACGGGATCTTCCACGCGACCGTCGGTGGTGAACAGCCCGACCCAGTCGGACCGGTCCCCCCGGCGCGCCGCCTCGGGCGACTGCTCGACGGCCGCGATCAACTCCGCCGCACTGACCGCCATCTCAGCTTTGGCCCGCTGGGCCGTCGACGATCTCGACGGCCATCCCGCGCAACTGGGCGACGGCCTCGCGCGTCGAGGAGGGCGCGACACCGGCGGTCAGGTCGAGCAGCACCCGGGTCGAGAATCCCGACCGCACCGCGTCCGCCGCGGTGGCCTTGACGCAGTAGTCGGTGGCGATACCGACCACGTCCACCTCGTCGACGGCACGGTCGCGCAGCCAGTCCCCCAGCGAGGTGGCCGTGCCGTCGGCGCCTTCGAATCCGCTGTACGCCGCGGCGTACTCGCCCTTGTGGAACACCGCCTCCACTGCCGAGGTGTCCAGATCGGGATGGAACTGCGCGCCGGCGGTCTGGGCGACACAGTGCCGCGGCCAGGAGTCCACGAAGTCCGGGGTTTCGGAGAAATGATCGCCAGGATCGATGTGGAAGTCCTTGGTGGCGACCACATGGTCGTACCCGTGCGCACCGGCCAACCGCGCGCTGATGGCCCGCGCCACCGCCGCACCGCCGGTAACGGCCAGCGATCCGCCTTCGCAGAAGTCGTTTTGAACGTCGACGATGATGAGTGCGCGCATCGACACACCGTAACCGCTTGGGCAGTACAGTGAAACGGCCCAACGCGGGGATGGAGGACGATGACGCTGTTCGACTTTTTCCAGGCCGAGGAGCTGCCCGCCCCTGCGGTGTCGGCCGTCGACGCCGTGCGCATCACGGCGCAGCACTTCGGCATCGTCGTGTCCGCCAGCATGCTCGGCAGCCAGCAGGACGCCAATTTCCTGTTGTCGGCCGACAACGGCACCCCGATGGGCGTCCTCAAGATTGCCAATCCGGTGTTCAGCCGCATCGAGATCGAGGCGCAGGACGCCGCGGCGCGGCACATCTCGAATACCGATCCCCAGGTGCGCACCGCCACCAACGTCGCCAGGTCCGGCGTCGCGGACATCGCGGAGATCAGGGGTCCTGACGGTAAGCCGTTGTTCGCCCGCATCATCACCTACCTGGGCGGCGGGTCGATGGGGGGCGACCAGTACGTCAGTCCGCCGCGCTGGGCCGCCCTTGGCACCCTGGCCGGCCGGGCCACCAGGGCATTGGCAGATTTCGATCATCCCGGCGTCGACCGGGTGCTGCAGTGGGACCTGCAGCACGCCGACCGCACCATCGCGCTGCTGGCGCCGTACGTGCCGGACGACGGCCAACGCGCCATGATCGAGTCGGCTGCCGAGCGGGCCTGGCGCACCGTGAGCGGCGTCGCCGCGGACCTGCCGCGCCAGGTGATCCACTGCGACATCACCGATGACAACGTGGTGTGCTCGGCGGATGCCGCGCAGTTGCCCGACGGCATCATCGATTTCGGCGATCTGACGCGGTCCTGGACCGTCGGCGAACTCGCCGTGACAGCGTCGGCGGTGATGCGCCACGCCGGCGGTGAGCCCGCCGCGGTACTCCCCCTGATCGCGGCCTTCCACGACGTGCGCCCGCTGAGCGCCGCCGAGATCACTGCGCTGTGGCCGCTGATTGTGCTACGCGCCGCGACGCTGGTGGT
Source organism: uncultured Mycolicibacterium sp. (assembly GCA_945957405.1). Lineage (GTDB taxonomy): Bacteria > Actinomycetota > Actinomycetes > Mycobacteriales > Mycobacteriaceae > Mycobacterium. Next base: position 2,032 of record CAMFLL010000078.1, read on the forward strand.
CAGCGGCCATCAGCAGGTTGCCATCGACGCCGACAACGATTATGCGACAAACGCTCTCGACCTCGAGTGGCGCATTTTCGAACGGTCGGTGTCGGTGCCCGCCGATGTGATGACGACGGTGATCGCCCACCGGCTCGGTACCGCCGCACCGGTCGGTCCCCCTCCGTCGGGCCGGTTGCTGCCCTCGCTGCAGGACGGGGCCATCCGCCAGGTCGACTTCTCCTTGGACTCCGATGCACTCGACGGCGGCGCGTTCGCGGCACCCGACTGCGAGGACCGCGTGGCGACCGCCGCCCTGCACGACGGCGCGAGTGCCGCCGTCAGCGCCTACGGCGCACCACGCCTGACCAGAACCGTTCTCCTGCAGGCAGAGTCGTCGGCCACCGTGCCGACCGGTATCGACATGTGGCTCGCCGATCCGACGGCTTTCGTGGCGCCGTGGCCTGGGGTCGTCGCGGCCGTCGCCGACGACGAGGTGGTGCTGTCCGGCGAGTCGGGCACACTGCGGCTGCACGGCAAAGCGCTCGTCCCAGACGATGCGGTGCACCCCGGACAAACCATGGCGGCGGGGCACGCGCTGGCCGTGGCGGCGGGTCGGGTCTGGGTGCAGATCGTCGACGACCAACCGGTACCGGCGTTCGTACGGCCCGAGTACGCGCCCGGATGGCTTGCGCTCAGCCGCGATCCGCGCCCACTGCTGGGCCTGCCCGCCCCGGTCGGCACCGTCGAGGATCCCGATGCGTTGGTGGCCCGGCGCGGCCGCTCCTTCGCCGCGGTGCAGGAGCAGTACTACACGCATCCCCCGCGCATCGAACGGGGCTGGCGCGAGTATCTGCTCGACACCGACGGCCGCAGCTATGTCGACATGGTCAACAACGTCGCGGCGATCGGTCACGGCCATCCCAGGCTGGCCGACGCCGTCGCCCGGCAATGGCGGCGCCTCAACACGAATTCACGCTTCAACTACAGCGCGGTGGTGGAGTTCTCGCAGCGACTGGCCGACACGCTGCCCGATCCGCTGGACACGGTCTTCCTGGTCAATTCTGGGTCGGAGGCCGTCGACCTCGGTTTGCGGCTGGCCTTCGCGGTCACCGGCCGCCAGTCGGTGGTCGCCGTCCGCGAGGCGTACCACGGCTGGACGTATGCCACCGACGCGATCTCGACATCGGTGGCCGACAATCCCAACGCGTTGAGCACGCGCCCGGAATGGGTGCACACCGTGCCGTCCCCCAACAGCTACCGGGGTGATCATCGCGGCGAGGATGCGGTGCGGTACGCATCAGAAGCCGTGACCATCATCGAAAACCTTGCCGCCGAAGGACATCCGGCTGCCGCATTCATCTGCGAGCCGTTCTACGGTAACGCCGGTGGCATCGCCCTCCCGGACGGATATCTGCAGGCGGTCTACGCAGCGGTCCGTTCGGCGGGCGGGGTCGCCATCGCCGATGAGGTCCAGGTCGGCTACGGCCGGCTGGGCACGTGGTTCTGGGGATTCCAGGGCCAGGGTGTGTTACCCGATATCGTGACGGTGGCCAAGGCCATGGGCAACGGTCAGCCCCTTGGCGCGGTCATCACCACCAGGGCCATCGCCGACGCGTACCGCACGCAGGGGTATTTTTTCTCGTCGGCCGGTGGCAGCCCGGTGTCCAGCGTGGTCGGGCTCACGGTGCTCGACGTCATCGAGCAGGAAGGGCTGCAGGACAACGCCGCACGCGTCGGCGATCATCTGAAGGCCCGGCTCGGCGAGCTCGCCGAACGACATCCGTTGATCGGGGCGGTGCACGGCAGCGGCCTGTACATGGGTGTCGAACTGGTGCGCGACCGGCAGACGCTGGAACCTGCCGACACCGAGACCGCGGCGATCTGCGAACGGATGCGCGAACTCGGTGTGATCGTCCAGCCCACCGGCGATCACCTGTGCGTGCTGAAGATGAAGCCGCCGATGTGCATCTCGGTCGCGGCCGCGGACTATTTCGTCGACACGCTGGACGAAGTACTCACCACGGGCTGGTGATGTCCACCCGTCAGGCGGCGCGGCGAGCACGCCGCCGGCGGTGGGTGTCCGCCGACCAGAGGTGGGTACAACCCGGGCATTGCAGATGCACCACGGGCCCCTGATTGCTCAGCAGGTACTGCCAGTGCGTCCCGCAGTTACGACCCGCGCCGCAGTCGGCACACGCAGACCCGTGGTCGCATCGCGGGCAGGGCAGCCAGGCTCGCCGGCTGAAGTCGGCGTCGGGGTCAATCGGCAACACGGTCGACCGCCCGGTCCGGCAGCACTCCCGCGCTGACCAACTCGTCGTAGATCCGTTGCTGATCGGCATCCAGATCGGAGTACAGCAGGTCCCAGGCCCTGTCCTCCTCGGCCATCGCGTGCACCGGATCCCAGTCGTCGCCGAGCGCGTCGAATACCGCCGATCGCCGCCTGGCCTCGTCGAGGGTGAGGTCGTAAGCGAATGCCAATTCCGCACCAGCCGTCATAAGCAGGTTAGGCTTCCCTAATCTTTTACCGAAGGCAATGATCTGCGTCATGCAATCTGGTGATCTCGATCACAGGGCCTCCGACCAGCCACGATGCCGCCGATACGCGGCCCGGCGGCGGCCGGGGCCCCGCGCGTTGCATCCCCTAGCTCATCGAATTAAGGTCTGGACACATGTCCAGACAGATCAGTGAAGTGGTGTGAGCATGCGAATCGCGCTGCTGTCCTATCGCAGCAAGACCCACTGCGGAGGTCAGGGCGTCTACGTTCGCCACCTCAGCCGTGGCCTGGTCGAGCTCGGACACCATGTCGAAGTGTTCTCCGGACCGCCCTACCCCGAAGGCCTGGACCCCAGGGTGCGGCTGTGCCGGGTGCCCAGCCTCGATCTGTATCGCGAACCCGATCCGTTCCGCGTACCGCACCCCAGCGAAATCCGGGACCGGGTCGACGCCCTGGAACTGGCGACCATGTGGACCGCCGGATTCCCGGAGCCGCGCACGTTCGGGTTGCGGACCGCACGCCTGCTGGCCGGCCGCCGCGACGATTTCGACGTCGTCCACGACAACCAGAGCCTGGGCACCGGGCTGCTGAAGATCGCCCGGACGGGTTTGCCTGTGGTCGCGACGGTGCACCACCCGATCACCCGCGATCGCGTGCTCGACCTGGCCGCCGCCCGGTGGTGGCGTAGACCGCTGGTCCGCCGCTGGTACGGCTTCGCCGAGATGCAGAAGAAGGTGGCCCGCCGGATCCCGGATCTGCTCACGGTGTCCACGACGTCGGCCGCCGACATCGCCGAGGACTTCGCAGTGCGCCCCGAGCAGTTGCACGTCGTACCGCTCGGAGTCGACACCACGGTGTTCGCCCCGTCGCAGGCCCCCCGGGTGCCCGGCCGCATCATCGCGATCGCCAGCGCCGACGTCCCGCTCAAGGGCGTGTCCAACCTGTTGCAGGCGGTGGCCAAGCTTCGCACCGAACGCGATGTCGAACTTCAACTCGTGGCACGGTTGGACAGCAACGGGCCCACCGAGAAGCTGATCGCCGAACTCGGCATCTCCGATATCGTGCACATCTCCACCGGCCTGACCGACGCCGCGTTGGGCGAGCTGCTCGCCTCCGCGGAAATAGCTTGCATCCCTTCCCTTTACGAGGGATTCTCGCTGCCCGCCGTCGAGGCGATGGCCAGCGGCACGCCCATCGTGGCAAGCCGCGCGGGCGCCCTGCCCGAAGTGCTCGGCACCGAGGGTGAGTGTGCCGAGCTGGTGACCCCCGGCGACGTCGAGCAACTGACGCTCACCCTGGGCGAGCTGCTGAATTCTCCGGAACGCAGGCACCGCCTCGGCGCCGCAGGCCGCCGCCGCGCCCTCGACGTCTACAGCTGGGAATCGGTTGCGGCCCAGACTGTGGCGGTCTACCAGCGGGCGATCGATCGGAGGGCCTCATGCTGACAGTGGATTTCGACACGTTGCGGATCGGGCCGGCCAGCAAGGTGATCGATGTCGGCGCCGGCGCAGGCCGGCACAGCTTCGAGGCCTACCGGCGCGGGGCGGACATCATCGCCTTCGATCAGGATGCCGACGAGCTGGCCAACGTGGCCACCATGTTCGAGGCGATGGCCGAGGCCGGTGAGGCACCGGCAGGAGCCAAAGCGCAGGCAGTGGTGGGAAACGCCCTCGCCCTGCCCTACCCCGACGACACCTTCGACTGCGTGATCGCGTCGGAGATCCTCGAACACGTACCCGAGGACGATGCGGCGATCGCCGAGCTCGTCCGCGTGCTCAAACCCGGCGGCGCGCTTGCGGTCACGGTGCCGCGCTGGTTGCCGGAGAAGATCTGCTGGGTACTGTCCGACGAGTACCACGCCAACGAGGGCGGCCATATCCGGATCTACCGGGCCAGCGCCCTGCGCTCGAAGATCGCCGCGCGGGGGATGACCTTCACCCACACGCATTTCGCACATGGGCTGCATTCGCCGTTCTGGTGGCTCAAATGTGCGGTCGGCGTGCAGCATTCCGACCACCCGGCCGTCAGCGGCTACCACCGTCTGCTGGTGTGGGACATGATGGCGCGACCGCTGGCCACCCGGGCCGCCGAGGCGGCGCTCAATCCCCTGATCGGCAAGAGTGTCGCACTGTACTTCGAGAAGCCGGCGGTAGACGTTGCGCTGGTGTGAGATTCCCGAAGTGCCCGGCGTGCTGAGCAGTGCGCAGTGCCGCGACACCGCGGCGTCGATAGCCGACACCCAGGAGCCCACCGGCGCCATCCCATGGTCACCCACCGGGCACACGGATCCGTGGGATCACGTCGAATGCGCCATGGCGCTGACAACGGCCGGCCTGATCGGCCCCGCCAGGGCGGCCTTCGACTGGTGTCGGCGGGCGCAACGGCGCGACGGTTCCTGGCCCATCCAGCTGCGCGCCGGGGTCATCGAGGATGCCAACAGCGACAGCAACTTCTGCGCCTACATCGCCACCGGCGTATGGCACCACGTTCTGGTCACCGGTGACGACGCGTTCGCGCAGCGGATGTGGCCGACCGTGCGGGCCGCCATCGACTTCGTTCTCGACCTCCAATTGGCCGGCGGCGAGATCTGTTGGGCGCGCTCGAGTTCCGGGCCACTACCGGAAGCTCTCCTGACCGGTTCGGCCAGCATCTACCAGAGCCTGCGGTGCGCGGTGGCGCTGGCCAACCACGTCGACGAGGCCAAACCCGAATGGGAGCTCGCGCTCGGCAGCCTCGGCCATGCGATCTGCCATCACCCGGAGGCGTTCACCGAGAAGCCCCACCACTCGATGGACTGGTACTACCCGATTCTCGGCGGCGCGCTACGTGGCGCTGCCGCGCAGACCCGGATCTCCGACCGGTGGTCCGATTTCGTGGTCGAGGGCCTTGGTATCCGCTGCGTCGACGACCGGCCTTGGGTGACCGGCGCCGAGACATGCGAACTGGTGCTGGCCCTCGACGCGCTCGGCGACCGCGACCGCGCGCTCGAACAATTCGCCAACATGCAGCACCTGCGCGAGACGGACGGCTCCTACTGGACCGGCCTGGTGTACGCCGACGGCAAGCGGTGGCCCGTCGAGCGCACCACATGGACCGGTGCGGCGGTGGTGCTGGCCGCCGACGCGTTGTCCGGTGCCACGGCGGGATCGGCGATCTTCCGCGGTGAGGACCTGCCCCGCGGTCTCGAGGGGGAATTCGACTGCCGGTGCGTGAGCACCGAACGCTGAGCGCGCTCGGCTCAGACGGCGTCGCCCGCCTCGCCCGCCGTGCGGCGAAGCACGCGCAGCGTTCCCGTCACCGAGACCTCGGTGAATTTCCCGCTTTCGACCGCGCGGCAGTAGATCTGGTAGGGCGCCTGTCCGCCGTCGGCGGGATCCGGGAACACATCATGGATGATCAGACCGCGGCCGGGCGCCACCCATCTGGCCCATCCTTCGAAATCGCGGTGCGCCGCGGCCTCGGTGTGCCCGCCGTCGATGAACAACAGATCCAGGGGCGTGCGCCAGTGCCGCGCCACCACCGCCGAGCGGCCCACGACAGCGACGACAGTGTCCGGCAGGGCCGCCTCGTCGAGGGTGTGCCGGAATGTCGGCAGCGTGTCGAACAGCCCGGTGTGCGGGTCGACCAGCGACGTGTCGTGGTACTCCCAGCCGGGTTGGTGTTCCTCGGAGCCGTGGTGGTGGTCCACGGTGTAGAGCACGCTCTCCGATTCGCGGGCCGCCGCACCCAACAGCACCGTGGACTTGCCGCAGTAGGTGCCGATCTCCACACCTGCACCGCCATTGAAGAAACCGCGCGCCGCATCGTGCAGCGCACGGCCCTCGTCGTCGGGCATGAATCCCGTGACACGCTCGGCAAGGGCGAACAACCGGTCGGTGTCTGCGTCGGTCATGGCTGCAATTCAAGCAGGCGCCATTCTTGCCCGGTCAGGGGCGTTGTAGTAGCGTCCGGACATGTGTCCGAACCGGTAGCTCGGGAGGCGACTCGGCGCCGGCTGACAGCCAAACAGGCCGACACCGTCGACCGCCTTGGCCGGTCCGCTGTCGACGTGCTGAGCCGAGAAGGTTTCGCCGGCCTGACCATTCGGATGGTGGCGGCCGAGGCGGGGGTCGGGGCGGCCACGGCCTACACGTACTTCTCCTCGAAAGAACATCTGGTGGCCGAGGTGTACTGGCGACGTCTCGCGGCCACCCCGGCGCCGCCCAACGATTCGCCCGATCCGGTGGTCCGCGTGGTCGCCACTCTGCGCCACATCGCACTGCTACTCGAGGACGAGCCCGAACTCGCGGGCGCCGTCACAAATGCGTTGCTGGGCAAAGACCCCGACGTGGAACACCTCCGCCTGCGCATCGCCGTGGAGATCAATCAGCGCCTGACGTCGGCGCTGGGCGCCGACATCGATCCGGACGTCGTCGAATCGCTCGAACTGCTCTATGCCGGGGCGCTGGTGCGCGCCGGGATGGGGTATGCGTCGTACCAGAAGATCGCGGACCTGCTGGAGCGCTCGGCGCGGCTGCTGCTCGCATGAAGCACGTCGCCGCCCTGCTGGGCGCGATCATGGTGATCGCCGCGCTCGCGACCGCACCGGCGCGCGCCGACTGCACATCGACGCCCGGCCAACTCGACTGCGACTTCCAGCAGCGCATCGCCGCTGCCGAGGCCTATCTCGCGACCCGGCCGGGGAGTGTCGGCTATGTGCTGCGCGATCGCGCCACCGGCGCGGTGTACCGCAACGGCGCCGCCGGCGAGTCGATCTGGTCCGCCTCGACCATCAAACTGGCGATGGTGGTGGACCTGCTGACCCGCAACCGCGCAGGCACGATCCGGCTGACGCCCGACGATCAGCAGTTGATGGCCGCCATGATGCACTCCTCCGACGACGACGCCGCCGACACCCTGTGGGCGCGCTACGGCGGGCCCGACCATCAGTCCTACAACCGCGACTTCCCCGCTTACGGGATGACGGACCTGACACCACAACGGGGATTCTCGAACACCTTCCCGTACTGGGGTTTCCAGAAGACCACTGCCAACGACCTCGATCGGCTGATGAGCTACACGCTGACCAGGCTCACGCCTGCCGAGACCGCGGCGATCGTCAACGAGATGCAACACGTCGACCCCGTTCAACAGTGGGGCGTATGGGGTGCCGGGCCGGCCATGGCTCCCGGCAACAAGGACGGCTGGTCACTGGAACAGGGCGGCTGGGTGGTCAATTCGGTCGGCTTCGCCGGTGCGCGGCAGCGCTACACGCTGGCCGTGATGAACGCCCTGGGCGGCGACGGCGGCTTCGACGACGGCGCCGCGACCACTACACACCTCGCGCAGATCCTGCTGGCCGGCCGCGACGCCGGCTGACCACCGCCGGCAACGCCTTGGCGGCTCTTGCTGCGATGAATTGCCTTGTGCTGCAGGGCCCCGGCGCCCTGCGCGGAAGGCAGGTTTGCACTGGTACACCGCGGGGAACACCGCCGTCATGTTGCTACGCAGAATCGCCCGGCCACTGCTGTCCGCCGCCTTCATCGGCCAGGGCATCGAGGGTCTGCTGAGTCCCAAACCCGCCGCCGACGCGGCCCGGCCCACCCTCGAAACCCTGCAGAAGTTGCCCGAACCCGTCGGGCCCAATGTGCCCAGCAATGCCGAGACATTTGCCAAGATCACTGCCGCCGTCCAGATCGGCGGTGGGGTGCTGCTGGCCACCGGCAAGGTCCCCCGGCTGGCGTCCGCGGCGCTCGCGGCCACCGTGATCCCCGCCAACCTCGGTTCGCACATGTTCTGGAGCGAGATCGATCCCGAGCGCAAGGCGCAGAAGCGACGCGAGTTCCTCACCGATGTGAGCCTGATCGGCGGGTTGATCATCGCCTCCGCCGACACCGCGGGTAAACCATCCCTGGGCTGGCGGGGCAAACGCGCGGCACGACACCTGACCGAGGCCGTGTCAGCGGCACTGCCGGTGGGCGCCGCGGCATCGCATTCGGTACTCGACAGCGATCTCGGCGAGCGGGTCGCCGACGGCTTGCACGCCGGCGCCGAACGCGGCCGTGAGATCGCGACGGTCGCCGCCGAACGGGGTGCGCCGCTGCTCGAAGCGGCCCGCCACCGCGGTGCCGAACTCGCTGAAGTTGCCCGCGAACGCGGCGCGGAATTCGCCGAGGTCGCATCCAAACGCAGTGCCGAATACGCCGACCTGGCCCGCGAACGGGGCGCGGAGCTTGCCGAAGTCGCATCCAAGCGCGGCGCGGTCCTGGCCGACGTGGCGTCCAAGCGCAGCGCCGACTTCGCCGATGTGGCGTCGAAACGGAGTGCGGAGCTGGCCTCGGATTGGGCTGATGTCGCCCGCGACCGCGGCGAGGATCTGGTTGACGCCGCCCGCGGTCAGGGCAAAGTTCTTGCCAAGAGCGCCCGCAAACAAGCCAAGGCCGCGCGCAAGCAGGCCAGCAAGCAAGCCAAGGAATTGCGTTCGCGGTAAGTATCAGGCAGCGCGGAATCCGCCGCCGGGGCCGGTGGCACGGTAGATTACGGCACATGTCCACAGGTGACTTCGATCCGAACAATCCGCCGCCACCACCACCTCCTCCGGCAGGCGGGTACCCGCCACCGCCGCCACCACCGCAGTACGGAGCAGGCGGGTATCCACCGCCGCCGCCGCAGTACGGCCAGCCGGAGTACGGACAGCCCGCCGGCCAGTACGGCCAGCCCGCCGGCTACCCCGGCTATCCCCCGCCACCGCTGGCCCACGGCGAGCCCGGCAGCCTCGGTCTGAGGTTCTTGGCCCGCATCATCGACGGCGTCCTGGTCGGCATCGTGTCGTTCGTGCTGGCGCTGCTCTTCGGTATGCAGAGCAACATCCTTGTCACCGGCCTGTTTTCGGGCCTGCTCACGTTCATCTATTTCGTGGCACTCGAAGTGAGCTCCGGGGCGACGCTCGGCAAGAAGCTGCTGGGCCTTTCGGTCCACGGACCCGGCGGCGCGCCCAAGCCCGACGCCAAGCAGTCGGCGATCCGCAACTCGTTCACGCTGCTGTCGATCATTCCCTACTTCGGCGGCCTGCTGGCGATCATCGCCTACATCGTCATCGCGGTGACGATCAACGGCAGCCCCACCAAACAGGGCAAGCACGATGAACTCGCCGGCGGAACGCAGGTCGTCAAAGGCTGACCTGTCCTCATCCGACGACGAAGGCCCCGAGAATGTCTCGGGGCCTTCGCTTTTGCCCAGCTCAGATGATCAGGTCGAGCAACAGTACGACGATCAGGCCCGATACCGAGAGCACAGTCTCCATGATCGACCAGGTCTTGATCGTCTGGCCGACGGTGAGGCGGAAGTACTGGTTGACCAACCAGAACCCGGCGTCATTGACGTGTGAGAAGAACAGCGAACCCGCCCCGACGGCCAGCACGACCAGCGACACCTGACCACTGTCCATTCCCTGGACAAGCCCGAGGACCAGCGACGACGCGGTGATGGTGGCGACAGTGGCCGAACCCGTGGCGAGCCGGATCAGCACTGCGAGCACCCAGGCGAGCACCAGCACCGAGATGTTGGTGTCCTCGGCCCACCGCGCGAGCAGCGTACCGATACCGCTGTCGACGAGAACCTGCTTGAAACCGCCGCCCGCCGCGACGATCAGGATGATCCCCGCCACCGGCGGCAGGCCCGATTCGACGACCTTGGTGATCTCGTCGCGCCCCATCCCCGCACCACGACCCAGCGTGAAGATGCCGACGATCACGGCGAGCAGCAGGGCGATCAGCGGCGTGCCGAGGATGTCGAAAATCTGCCGGAACCACTGGGTCTTGTCCTCGATGAAGATGTCGACCAGGGCCTTGCCCAGCATGAGGACTACGGGCAGCAGCACCGAGAACAGGGTGATCGAAAACGACGGGCGTCGGTGGTCGTTGCCCTCGCCGAGCCGGCCGGCGTCGAAGGTGTCGGGTGCCTCCACCACGACCCAGCGTCCGGCGAGCCTGCCGAACAATGGGCCGGCGACGACGATCGTCGGAATGGCGACCAGCACGCCGAGGCCAAGGGTCACGCCGAGATCGGCATTGAGCAGACCGACCGCGGTCAGCGGACCGGGATGGGGCGGCACGAAACCGTGCATCGCCGAAAGCCCTGCCAGCGCCGGGATTCCGACGGTGATGAGCGACAACCCCGACCGCCGGGCCACCAGGTAGATCACCGGCATCAAGAGAACGAGGCCGATCTCGAAGAACATCGGCAGGCCGATGATGGCACCGACCAGGGCCATCGCCCACGGCAGCATCCGCGGCGACGAGTGGCCGACGATGGTGTCGACGATCTCGTCGGCACCTCCTGAGTCCGCCAGCAGTTTGGCGAACATGGCGCCCAGTGCGATGAGGATGCCGACGCCGGCAGCGGTCGAGCCGAACCCGTCGGTGAACGAGGCAAGCACCGTTGTGACATTCTCACCGGCCACGATCCCGACCGTCAGACCACCGAAGATCAGGGCCAGGAACGGATGCAGTTTGACGATCGTGATCAGCACGACGATCACGGCGATGCCTGCAAGGAACGCCAGGATCAGCTGCCAGCCGGCGGCAACCGGTTCGGCCAGCTCGGGCGCGTCCGCGAGGTAGCTGACTGCGGAAGTCATGAATTCTCCTGTCCGGTTTGCGAAATGTATTCGTCGACAATGGAATCGATGCCCTGGTCGACATCGATGGCGAGGCCGCGTTCGTCGTCGGCCAGTGCTTCGAGCGTCTCGAACTGCGACGCCAGCAGCGAGGACGGCATGAAGTGCCCCGGCCTGCTGGCCTGCCGTCGGGCGATGACGTCAGGTGTGCCGGTCAGATGCAGGAACACCACGTCGGGGTTGTGCCTGCGGAGCTGATCGCGGTACTTGTGCTTGAGCGCCGAACAGCTCATCACCCCGCCGTCGCCGTGGTCGGTGAGCCACCGACCGATCGTCTCCAGCCAGGGGTAGCGATCGTCGTCGTCCAGGGCATGCCCGGCCGACATCTTGTCGATGTTGACCTGCGGATGCAGGTCATCGGCATCGGCGAACGGAACCCGCAGGCGTTGTGCCAGCGCCGCGCCGACGGTCGATTTCCCCGAACCGGAAACCCCCATCACGACGATTGGTGACCCCATTACTCAAACCTCGTTTCGTCATGTCACTTCGGCATGCCCCGTGTGCCGGTCGTCACACAGCATGCCGCAATAGTCATACTATTGCAACAGAATCACGAAAACATCTGCTTTATGCATGTCAGGCGTTTGATATGACAGCATGTATGGGTGGCCGAAGCGGAAAACGTCGGTGAGTTGCATGCGTCGCTGCTCAGCGCGCTGGGAACGGGCATCGTGTCCGGTCGGCTGCCCGCCGGGCGCGTCCTGACCCTCGACGGGGTGAGCGCCGAACACAGCGTGTCGCGCAGCGTGGCGCGGGAGGCGATCCGCGTGCTCGAATCGATGGGTATGGTCGCCTCGCGGCGCCGCGTCGGCATCACCATCCAGCCGGCACAACTTTGGAACGTCTTCGACCCCACGCTGATCCGGTGGCGGCTCGATGCCGGCGACCGGGCCGCACAACTGGCGTCACTCTCCGAGTTGCGGCGGGGCTTCGAACCGGTGGCGGCGGCGCTGGCCGCGCGGCGCGCCGATCCGCATCAGTGCCGCATCATGGCCGCCGCGGTTTCCGATATGGTGGTGCATGGCCGGTCCGGCGACCTCGAGTCTTATTTGTTGGCCGACAAGGTTTTTCACCGCACCCTGCTCGAGGCCAGCGGCAATGAGATGTTCCGGGCGCTCAACGACGTGGTCGCCGAGGTGCTCACCGGCCGCACCCATCACGGCATGATGCCCGAACGGCCCAACCCCGCGGCCATCGAACTGCACGATCAGGTGGCGCGTGCCATCAGGCTGCGCGATGAGGTGGCGGCCGAGAAGGCCATGCGCGCGATCATCGACGAGGCGTCGACCGCGGTGGCCGAGGAGTTCGCCCCCGCCGAGCAATGAGTGAACCCGTCAGGCACGATTGACGTGGAAGTTCATCATCAGGCCCGACACCTTGCTGACTTCGACCACGGCCGCCATCGATTCGCCGCCACTGTCGACGGTGCAATGGGCGATGTTGCCGACAATGCCTTCGAGGCCACCCGCGCAGGTCACCGAGTCGACCTGGCTACCGGACTTCCTCTCGACCATCGCCTCGACCGCTCTCTCCAACTGCTGCTGCGACAACGCCGGCGTCATGTCGTAGCTGACGGTGCCGCCGTCGACGCCGGTGACCTTGACGATCGGCTCGAACGCATTGGTGTCGCTCAGCACGACCTCGCAACGCGTGGTCTTGTCCACGACTCCTTCCAGGTCGCCGTGACACGTCACCGACTGGGGGGTCTCGCCGGCCTTGGTGAGCCGATCCTTGATGTCGTTCTGCAGATCGCCTGCCCGGACCGTGGGCGTCGCGCCGAAACTGACGCTGCAACTCGTGACGACCGCGCACACGGACGCGACCGCCACCACACCGAGAAGTTTCGTGCCGGCCGGTGAAATGGGCCTTCTCACCCTTCTCTTGATCCCCTGACGGGGGCGATTCGCCCGGAACATAGCAAGATTCGACCGGCGGTGGTGGTTAACTGCGGATGTGCGCAGAGAACCTTCGCTTGCCCGACGTTTCTTCGACAGATACGAACCCGTTCACGGGGTCACATATTTCTCGCCCGAGTCGCGGGAAGCGATGGATGCCCTCGGGTGCCGCGGTTTCTGGATGGGCTACTTCGCCTCGCGGTCGGCACCCCTGGGCACGGCGTCTGTCCCCCTCGTGACCTCGGTGTTCTACAACTTCTCGCCCATGCGGGTGGAAAAGGCGCTGACCGGCGCGTGGGCGGCGACCACACCTGCCGAGGCGCTGGCCGCGCGCCTGCGCTCCGCGGCGGCGACGTTGCGCAGGTACGGCGTCGACGGGAACTCGGACGCGGTACGCGTTGCTGCCGAACTGTCGGCCAAGGCCGCGCGGACGGCGCCCGTGGACGGCCGAGCGTTGTTCGCAGCGAACACCGCACTGCCGTGGCCCGATGACCCGGTGGAGGTGTTGTGGCATGCGACGACACTGCTGCGCGAACACCGCGGGGACGGTCACAGCGCCGCACTGCTCGCGTCCGGTATCACCGGGCGGCAGTCCAACGCGCTGCACTGCGCGGCCGGCGCGGTGCCGACGGAGTACATGAAGCAGTCGCGTGACTACGACGATGCCGAGTGGGAGCAGTGCTGTGCCGACCTGGCCGACCGCGGCCTGCTGACCGGTGACGGGTCGCTCACCAGCGATGGCCGCAAGCTCAAGCATCGCGTCGAGGAGATGACCGACACACTGGCGTTGACCGCGTTGCGCGGACTGGACGACACCGAAGTCGAGACACTGTTTCGCGCGCTGACGCCGATCACCCGCGCGGTGGTCGCGGGGGGCGATGTGCCTGCCGCGACCCCGATGGCGCTGCGCCGCGACGAACTGGACGACGACAGCGCCCACCTGTCCTGACAACGGCGCGCCCTGCCCTCAGGGCAGGCAGTGCCCCGCGGACGGTGGCCGGCCTACAGGTTGCGATTCCACTCCAACCAGCCGACGCCGCGCCGGCCGTCGGCGGTGGTGACCTCGGCCCATGCCCTGGGGAACTGGGCCACCCGGCCGTCGAAGGATTCCAGGCGCGCCGGCGCGTGCCCGATCACATCGGCAGTGGCCACCAGGTCACCCGGGCCCGCCGACAGTGTCGTCGACACGGGTAAACCGTTGTCGGCGAAGGTTTCCCGGGCGGCAAACGTGCTCAGCTCCACCAGCGGTGTGCCGGCGCGCTGAACGTAGCCGAGACCGATCGGCGGCGCGCCGGGGATGCGCAGATCGACCCCGTGCACATGGGTGCCGTCGTCGAGGTGGATGGCGCTCCACACCCAGTCCATGCTCCACCAGTCGCGTACGCCCCACGAGTGATCACGCTGACCGGGTACGCCGGCCAGCTCATGGGACGTACCGTCGACGGTGACGGTTCCCGTCACGGTGCAAGGGATCTCATAGCGAGAGGTGACCCGGTACTGATAGGGCTGCCCGGTGGTGTCCCACATCAGGTCCAGGCTCACCCGCACAGGGCGGCCAGGTTCGCCGCGCAACAGCGCCGACGGGTCGTCGTAGGCCTCGCCCTGTCCTGCGGCGGTGAGCCGGCAGCTGGTCAGCGGTTCGGTGACCGCAACGGTCAGATCGATGGTGTCCGTGTGAACTTCGCGTGGATCATCGGGCAGCGCGACGCGGAAGTCGTTGAGCGCGACGGTCGGCATGTCCGGCCCGCACAGCACGACATTGACCCACGCCGTCTGCTCGTTGGGATACAGCCCCAGCCGTACCCATCCCCCGAGCCGCTGCGCGCGGTCCGTGAAGTCGAAATACCAGCTCTCGTTCCACAGCGCCTCGCCGGTCGGCGCGTGCGGGCCCTCGTCGCCGGCACCGACGGGCAGCGGTGCGGGCGTCGAGTCGCACAGCGTTGCCAGCGCGTCGAGGTCACGGACCTGATCGCAGTGCCGTTGGAGCATCGTCATGAACATCTCGTCGCCGCGCTCGGTGCGTTCGACGAGTACTGACGACACGATCGCCATCATGACCCCGAAGAAACTCTGCCGTCGGACGCCGTCGCGCACATCGTCGATGGACAGCGGCGAATCCTTGCCCAGCGCTTGGTGATACGCCACCAGCAGGTCATCGTGATGGCGGCGACGCGCATCGGTGGGCAGGGCGCAGCCCAGGAAATACGCCAGGTCGGTCATGGCCGGGCCCCACGTGACGGTCTGCCAGTCGACCACGGTCAGTGCCTGATCGGCCCCGAACAGCATGTTGTCCAACCGGTAGTCGCCGTGCACCAGCCCCATCGGCCGGTGCGGCGCCCCTTCGGCTTCCAGATACCCGTCGAATCCGGCGACCAGCCGCTCGCAGACCTCGCGCTGGTCGTCGGACATCAGCCCGCCGTAGCGCTCGGCGAACACCGCGTAGAGACCCGCCACCAGGGCCTGGTTCAGCGGTGCCGCCCGGTTGAGCCACGGGGTGGCGGCGAGTGCCGACGAGCCGAGCACCGGCCCGTGCAGGCGGCCCAGCTCCGTGACCGCCAGCATCGCCTGTTCGATTGTCGCACCACGGATCTCGTTGCCCACCTCAGCGGGCGCCGCGTCACCGAGCAGGACGTCGAACACCCCCGTCTGGGGGTCGATGGCGGCGTGGTAGACCGGCGCGATGGGCCCCGTCAGCCCCGGCGCGATATCGGTGTAGAACCGCACCTCCCGCTCGTAGAGGCCCATCGCGAGGCCGGTCTGCCGACTGGTCGGATCGCCGGCGGCCACCTTGAGCACCACGGTCGACGGTCCGGTCGCCCCGTCGTCGTAATCGAGTGTGACGCGGTAGCACTCGCTCATCTGACCGGTGCCGATGCGGTCGTAGGTGAACCCGGTGACCACGCCGGCACCGCCCAGCGCATCGGTCAGCCATTGAGTGGTCAGGTCGGCCGGACGTTCGATGGCCACGCCGTTGGCGTCTCCAGGGGTCTGCACCCGATCAATTTATGACAGGTGTCAAGACTTGTGGCACGCCTTCGGCGGTGACGGCTCGACGTCCAACGACGGATTGCGATCGAAGAAGCCGAACGGCTTGAGCCAGAACGAAACCGTGTCGGCGGGCATGATCGGCCAGTCCTCCGGCCTGGTGATGTGGTGGATGCCGAATACGTACCACAGCACCACGTCGGTGTTGTCGATCGGCCGGTTTGCCTGCGTCCACTGGCCCAGACCGGTGTCGGTCGACGACTGGTTGACGAACTCCCCCGCCGGCCAGCGTTCGTCAGGATGGTTGGGCGTCACCCACAGCGTGTGCCCGATGACGGTGGCGCGCTGGAACACCGGTGAATCCGGATTGAACATCGGCGGGAAAGCACCGCCCGGCACCAACTTGTACGCCGGGTTGGTGCCCAGACCGTTGACGACGTTGGTATTGACCACCTTCCAGGCCCGTTGCGTGGCGAAGTTCGGGTCCTGGATGCCGTCGCTCTCGGTCCGCAGCGGCACGTTGTGCTGCACCACCGACAGGCCGAAGGGGTTCTTGGGTCCCATCGGTTCGGCGTGTGACTCACTCATGTACACGGTGTTGTCGGAACCGTCGATGTCCATGTCGAGCCGCGCCACCAGGAAATGCTGATGGAAGGGTGCATAGGTGCGTTCGTCGACCAGCGTGCCGTTGGGGTGTTTCTGTCCTTCGGCGACCGGTGTGGTCACCATGATGCCCGTGGCCCGGACCTCGCACTCGATGTTGCCGTCCTGGTAGAACCGCCAGTACATCAGGTACTCGTAGTTCGCGACGGTGACATGCGATGACACGGTCAGCCGGCGCATGCGGCGCACTTCGGCACCGATGGCGGCGTCGACGTGCTTCCACAACACCGCGTTGTCCTCTTCGTGGATGCAGACGGCGTTGCGGATCTCGAACGGCTCGCCCTTGCTGTTGTGCAGGGTGGCGTCGAGGTAGCGGATCTCACCGAGGCAGTCGCACCCCAGTTCCAGCGACGTCGTCATGAAGCCCAGGCCCCATTCGCCGATGTCGAAGGCGGTGCGCCGGTAGTGGTCCACCGAGGAATCCCGGTAGGGCACCATCATCTCGGCGAACGACATGCGGTGCGCGATCGAGCGTTCCCGGTCCCCGTCGCGGTACCGGACCGAGTGCAGCGTCATGCCTTCGCGGTGGTTGAAGCCGACCCGCAGGCTCCAGTTCTGCCAGCGCAACAGGTTGCCGTCGAGCGTGAAGGACGGCCCCTCGGACTGCGTGATCTCCAGGGCTTTGAGGGGTTCGCGCGTACTCGCCTGGCGGATGCGTTCGGGGATGTGCCGCGGAACGTATTCACCCATGACGTTCGGCGGCGTGGCGGTGCCGTCGGAGAACGGGCCGCTGTCCTCGATCCGCAGCAGTTCCATCGTGTTGAGGTCCACCACACAGTGCAGACCGCTGACCGGGTTGGCGTACGGGTTGGCGCCGTCGGAGTTCTTGAGCCAGGTGTCCGACCAGCCGATGCGTCGGTCGCGGTACTCCGGCGGGGCGACCGCCGAACCATAGGTCCAGGTGTCCATGAACACCAGGTCCATGTCGGTGATGCCACGCTTGGCGAGCGCGGCGATGACGTCTGGATGCTCCCGCAGCATGTGGTCGCACTCGTGGAACTCGTCGACGGTGAAGTTCGGCTGCACGCCCGGGATGTGCTCGAAGGACTCGATGCGGTCGTCGGTCAGCGACACGATGCTCTTGTAGGTCGCGTTCTCGGCGCGCTCGAAGCACAGCACCACGGCTTTGCGGGGCGGCGCCGCACCGCCGGATTCGAAGTCGGCCAGCGCGGCCTTCTCCGGCTCCTGCATCTCGATGCAGGCGATCCGCCAGCCTTCCCCGACCCCCCGGTCGCGGCGGAGGATCGCAGCGACCGCCGTGAATTCCTCCGCGGACAGTGGATCCAGCGGGTGATCAGTTGTTCGGGTGACGGTTTGGCTCATGGGTACATCCTCAACCGAGGCATTCCGTCGTGCGTGCAAATTCACGCAATCTGCCCGGTGTTGATCACCGCGCCAGGGAGAAACCCTCCCAGGCGCTGCGGCGTTCGGGATGCGGATCGAACTCCACGCGTGGACGCCGGTCGAAAACCCGCACGGGACGATCGGTCAGCGTGTATTGCGGCCAGTCCGCGCCGGGGACGCCGGAGCGCGCGAAGTCCCGCCAGCGCGACTGGACGTCGCGCGTCACCAGCCGGGCCGAGGCGCGATCCCCCATCGCCGTCAGCATGGCCCCGAATTTGGTTCGGTAGATGTCGAACACCGCGAACAACTCGGTGCCGTGGGTGGCCCCGAAACCCGACCAGTTCATCGGGCGCGGCGCGTAGTCGTACCGGTAGACGTAGGTCGGCGTGTGCCCGGCGTGCGCCTCGGCCACCTGCCAGGCCGCTGACGTGAAGGCGAAATCGCCCCCGATCCGGATGCAGGCGGCCGGCGCCGGGTAGTCGGGATAGGCCTCGATGATCCGGTCGCGCGCCGCCGATCCCGCGCCCGCCAGGAGCGCCTCGATCTTGTGCTCGGTGGTGGGCAGCAGCTTGAGGAAGCGGGTGAACAGCCGGGCTTCCTCGGCGTTGCTGCCGACGATCAGCGGTGCCGCGCTTGCCTTTCCGGCGCGCATCGCCGCCATCGGCTCGACCGGCAGCATCTCGTCGCCGTAGCTGGGGCCGGCCGCGAACGCGCCGAGCATCTTGGCCGACGTGTCCTCGATGAGCCGGTCGAGCGTGTTGACCAATTCACGGGGTGACGCCGTCATCAGCGTGCGCGCCGCATCACCGGGATGACCGCCGAGCAGCGCGGCGAAACGGTCGGCGAACCGCGCCGCGAGATCGGCCGATCGCGTCATCCCGGCCGCGGGACTCTCCGCGATGGCGCCCGCGAACAATCCGCGGGCGGCGGGCACCGCGAGCAATGTGACGACGGCGTGCGCTCCCGCGCTCTCGCCGAAGATCGTTACGCGGTCGGGGTCACCGCCGAATTCGGCGATGTTGTCACGTACCCACTGCAGGGCCAGCACGAGATCGCGCAGGAACAGATTCGAGTCGATCGGGGTCTCGGCGGTTCCCAACGACGACAGGTCGACACAACCGAGGGCGCCGAGGCGGTAATTGACCGAGACGTACACGCAACCCTGGCGGGCCAGGGCGACGCCGTCGTAGATGGGTGTCGCGGAACTGCCGAGGATGTAGGCGCCGCCGTGGATGAACACCATGACCGGCAGGGGTTCGTCGGCCGGAGTATCGGGAGCGACGACATTCAGCGTCAGACAGTCTTCACCGGTCGGCTGGTACCTGCCGACACCGGTGACGGTGTACATCCGCTGCTGAGGCGCGCAGTTGGCAAACGCGTGGCAGTACCGAACGCCACGCCAGGGTTCGACCGGTTGCGGGGCACGGTAGCGCAGCGCGCCGACGGGCGGTTTCGCGTACGGAATGGAACGCCAGCGATTCACGCCGTCGCGGGTGAATCCTTCGACGACGCCGGAGGCCGTGGTAGCGCGAATGACACGTTCGTGCATCCCTCGACGGTAGCGAACCCCGGCGCCGACTGTTCGACGGCTACGGTGGCTGTC
Organism: uncultured Mycolicibacterium sp.; assembly: GCA_945957405.1. Classification (GTDB taxonomy): domain Bacteria; phylum Actinomycetota; class Actinomycetes; order Mycobacteriales; family Mycobacteriaceae; genus Mycobacterium. The sequence goes on from CAMFLL010000078.1 coordinate 21,658, forward strand.
ATGCGCATTGTCGTCCTGACCGCAGCGTTGTTGCTGGTGGCGGGTTGCTCGAACTCGGCCGACGAGGCAGGTGAGCAGTACAAGTCGCTGACACCCATCCCGTCGAAATCGACCACCACGTCCGCCGTCACCCCGACCAGCACGACACCGACATCGCCGGTCCCGGCCGCCCCGCCGGCCGCGGGCGCCCCGATCAAGGCCGTCACATCATGGGTCGAGGCGGGCGGCAAGGTCGAACCGGACGGATTCCACACCGCGACGCGCGACGGGCAGACCACCGACCTGGGTGACGACGTCGCATTCGTCACGCCGAGCGGGACGTCGCGGTGCATGACCGACTCGAAGTACAGCGAGGGCGCGCTGGCCTGCCTGGTGCGGCTGAGCGATCCGCCGGAGCGGCCCGCCGGCGCCGAAGGTGAATGGATCGGCGGCTGGGTCGATTTCACCGGCAACGAGGTGCAGATCGGCTCACTGCACGGCGATCCGGGTCGCTTCACCGCCGGCGATGGCCCGGCTCTGGACTACGGCCGCACACTACGGTTCGCCGACTACCAGTGCCGGTCGGATCCCACCGGGTTGTACTGCGTCGACTTCGCCAACCAGACAGGCATCCGGCTCAGTGACGCCGGAGTCGAGCCGTTCGGGTGCCTGCGCGAGACCGAACCGGCCGAGGCGGTGGGGCAGCAGTACAGCTGCTGACCCCTGGCCTCACGCAGCGAGCACGCCCTTGGTCCGCAGGATCGGCAGCACACCTTCGGCGAACCAATACGCCTCCTCCAGGTGCGGATAGCCCGACAGGATGAACTCGTCGAAGCCCAGGCAGTGGTATTCCCAGATCAGTTCGGCGACCTCCTGGTGGCTGCCGACCAGCGCTGTTCCCGCGCCGCCACGGACCAGGCCGACACCGGCCCACAGGTTGGGGTAGATCTCCAGATCGTCGATGCGCCCGCCGTGCAGCGCGGTCATCCGCCGCTGACCTTCGGACTCCGATTTACTGTGCAGCGCAGTCGCTTCGGCGATCTGGTCGGGCGACAGTTCGCGCACAAGCGAATCGGCGACGGCCCACGCCGCTGCCGACGTGTCCCGGCTGATGGTGTGCAACCTGACACCGAACCGGACATCACGCCCACGCGCCCGCGCCAGCTCGCGCACCCTGGCCACCTTCGCCGCCGCGACCTCGGGTGGTTCTCCCCAGGTCAGATAGACGTCGACATGTTCGGCGGCCACCGGCAGGGCGGCCGGTGACGAACCACCGAAGTAGATCTGCGGCAACGGGTTCGGCGGTTCGGAGACCCGCGCGTCGGCCACGGTGTAGTACTCCCCGGCGAAATCGACCGACTCCTGGGTCCAGGCTGCGTTGACGATCTGCAGGAATTCGGCGGTACGCGCGTAGCGCTGGTCGTGGTCGAGCCAGTCACCGAACCGCCGCTGCTCGACATCGTCACCACCGGTGACGATGTTCAGCAGTACGCGGCCCTCCGAGAATCGCTGTAGTGTCGCCGTCTGCTGGGCGGCCAGTGTCGGCGGCACCAGACCGGGCCGGAAGGCCACCAGGAATTTGAGCCGCTCGGTCTCGGCGAGTAGTGCCGACGCGGTCAGCCACGCGTCCTCGCACCAGGTGCCTGTCGGAGTCAGCACCCCCTCGTAACCCAATCGGTCTGCGGCGCGGGCGATCTCAGTGAGGTAGCGGCGCGTCGGCGGCCGATAGCCGGGCGGGATCACCTGCTGTGTCGAGGCGTGCGACGACCCGACGATCGACCGACTGTCGCCGCTGGTGGGCAGGAACCAGAAGAACTTCGCGGACATCGCGCCTCTCCACTCGGACGCTGCGTGACGGCAGCGGGACACCAACCGTGCGACCGTAGTCGCCGCCCGTGCGGGCCAGAAGGTTTTGACTGACCGTGAGGCAAACCCCGGACATGATGCGGCCCCACCGGTTTGGCCGATGACGGCCGCCCCGGGCGGGGCCGACGGAGATGACGCGGGCTGGTCAGCCGAACGTGGTGTTACCGGTCACCAGTCTGGCCGTCACCGGCCTGCCGTTGATGGACGACTTCCAGGTGCCGAACTGAAGCTGGGCCGCCTGCTGCAGGAGGCGCTTGCTACGGACCTGATCGCGGAACTGCTGTTCACGGAGCTGCTGCAGCTCGGCCTGCTCGAAGTCGCGGCCGCTGATACCCCCGTTGAACTGGACGCCCGTCGCGCTCTGATCGGGTCGCACCACCCAGGAGGCCCGGACGCCGTCGAGTTCGGCGGTGTACATGCCGGCCGGGTCGGCGACCTGCGGTGCGTTGAAGGTGTAGCTCACCCCGTTCATCGTCAGATCACCGACGACGTCCTTACCGTTGTAGGTGGCGTTCAGGGTGTCCTGGAACTTGCCGGTGATGTCGAGCTTGCCGTCGGTCTGCTTACCGAAGAACCACGCTTCTCTGAACTTGTGCACCTGGCAGACCTGGCCGCCTGAATCGGTGGCCAGAACTCGTGTGCCTCGAAACTTGACGCCTGCTCGCGTTCCCTGAAATGTCCTGGTTGTACCCTGTCTCTTATACACATCTCCGAGCCCACGAGACTAAGGCGAATCTCG
>CAMFLL010000079.1 GCA_945957405.1 uncultured Mycolicibacterium sp.
AGGACCTGCTGAAGTTCCGCAGGCGCGTGCAGATGGTGTTCCAGGATCCGTACGCATCGCTGAACGCCCGGATGACGGCGGCGGACATCATCGTCGAACCGTGGCGCACCCACACCACGCTCTACAAGAGCCGCGCCGACCGCGAGACGCGCGTGCGTGGTCTGCTGGACCTGGTCGGGCTGCGCCCCGGCGACGCCGACCGTTACCCGCAGGAATTCTCGGGCGGGCAGCGGCAGCGCATCGGTATCGCCCGCGCGCTGGCACTGAATCCCGATGTGATCATCTGCGACGAACCGGTGTCGGCACTCGATCTGTCGGTGCAGGCCCAGGTGCTCAACCTGCTCAACGATCTCCAGCAGCAACTCGGCATCTCCTACATCTTCATCTCGCACGACCTGTCGGTGGTCCGCCACGTGGCCGATCGCGTCGCGGTGATGTATCTGGGCCGGATCGTCGAAAACGGCTCGACCGAAGCGGTTTTCGATCATCCTGAACACCCGTACACCGCGGCGCTGATGTCCGCAGCGCCGAAACTCGACGCGACGAACCGCACCGAGAAGATCCTGCTCAAGGGTGAGATCCCGTCACCGTTGAACCCGCCGTCGGGGTGCCGTTTCCGTACCCGCTGCTGGAAGGCCACCGAGGTCTGCGCGACCACTCGCCCGCCGCGGGCACTCGATGTCACCGATGCCGGCCACAGCGCCGAATGCCACCACCCGCTGCAGCAGGACCGGGGACCGGCGTTGTCCGTGTCGGCGTGAGCGCAGGGGGCTTCGCCGTTGTGGCGGGCGCGATTCTGATCGCGTCCTGCCTGCAGGCCTCGATCGGGTTCGGTATCGGGATGCTTGCCGCACCGGTCGTGGCTGTGGTCGACCCCGGCCTGATCCCGGGGACACTGATCATGGTGGCGGCGCTGGTGACACTGATGGTGACCGTGCGCGAACGCGACGATATCGATCTGTCCGGCACGGGATGGGCTCTGGTGGGCCGGGTTCCTGGCACCATCGCCGGAGCGCTGCTGCTCGCGGCGCTGCCCGAGAAGGTGCTGGCCCTGATGCTGGCCGCGGTCGTCCTGCTCGGGGTGGGGCTGACCAGCGCCGGCTGGGTGCCGGCGGCCCGTCGGCGCAATGTGGTGCTGGCCGGTGCGACGTCCGGACTGCTCGGCACCGCGACCGCGATCGGTGGACCGCCGATGGCCCTGGTGTGGCAGCGCAATTCCGGGGCCAGGTTGCGCGGCACCATGGCGGGTTTCTTCCTGGTCGGCTCGGTGATGTCGTTGGCCGCGCTCGCCGTCACCGGTTCGGTGGACCTGCACACGTTGTGGGCGTTCGCGTTGCTGATCCCCGTGTCGGTCGCCGGTTACGTGCTGTCACGCTACGTCAACCGATTCCTGGACCACGCGCGGTTGCGGGTGGTCGCGATCGTGATGTCCGTGGTCGGCGCGACCGTCTTGATCGTGCAGCAGTTGACATGACCTCACAAGGAGGGCCGGTGAACGCACCATCCGACGACGACGCCACGGATGTGGCTGTGCGCAAGGTGAAGTCGGCGGTACGCACCGTCGAACTACTGGAGTTCCTGGCCGCACGCCTCGACCAACCGGCGCGCATCCGGGAGATCTGCGCGGAACTGGACATGCCCCGTAGCAGCGCGCACGCGTTGCTGAGGACGCTGATGGCGCAGGGCTGGGTGCGTTCCGATGCCTCCGGCAGCCTGTACGGCATCGGCATCAGGGCACTCCTGGTGGGCACCAGCTATCTCGACAGCGATCCCTATCTGCCGTTGATCACACCGTTTCTCGACGATCTGCGTGCCGACCTCGACGAGACCTTCCACCTCGGACGCCTCGACGGCACCGACGTCGTCTACCTCGCCACCAGGGAATCCAAGCAGTACCAGCGGACCGCGAGCCGGGTCGGCCGGCGCCTGCCCGCCTATGCCACCGCACTGGGTAAGGCGTTGCTCGCCGACCGGTTCGGCGCAGAGCGTGACGCCCACGTTCCCGCCGAACTGGAAGCCCTCACACCGCAGACCATCACCAGTCGGACGGTCCTCGACGAGACGCTCGACGAAGTGCGGGTCCGTGGGTATGCGGCCGACGACCAGGAGAACACCCCGGGCGTGCGGTGTTTTGCGGTGACGCTGCGTTACACCCATCCGGCCCAGGACGCGATCAGCGCGTCGGTACCGCTGTCGCGTCTCGACGGCGAACGCGAACGGCAGATAGTCGAGGCACTGCAGACCGTGTGCGACAAGGTGTCCCGTGTCGTGCGACCGGTGGCCAATGGCGACAAGTGGTTCGCTTCGTGAGCGCGCAGAGGGACCCGAGGAGGAGCAGAGATGAAGATTCTGGTGACCGATCCCAACCTGGTACCGCACCGCGCCCGCTTCGAGGCTGCGGTACCGCCACAGTGCGAGCTGCGCTGGTTGGTGGGTGCCGAGCCCGACGTGGTGCTCGAGGAACTGCGCGACACCGAGGTGTACGTCGGCGGCCGGTTCACCGCCGCGATGGCGTCGGCCGCCGAGAAACTCCGCTTGATCCACATCGTCGGCGCGGGCACCGACCGGATCGACTTCGCAGCGCTGCCCGCCCACGTGTCGGTGGCGAACACCTTCCACCATGAGCGTTCGATCGCGGAGTACGTGGTGGCCGCAACGGTGATGCTGCGCAGGCATTTCCCGGTCCAGGACCGCGAACTGCGCCGCGGAGTGTGGGCCACGTCGGTGTACAACCCGGCGATCCCGCAGGCGATGTCGCTGCAGGACGCGAAGATCGGCTTCGTCGGTTTCGGTCACATCGGCCAGCGATCCTGGGACCTGCTGCGGGTGTTCGGGGCGGTCGGCGCCGCAGTCACGGGATCGGGCCGGCTGGACGCGGCCACCCACGGCCTGCTGTGGTCGGCCGATGTCGGCGAGCTGGAACGCCTGATGTCGGAATCCGACGTCGTGGTGGTCTCGGCGCCGCTGACGCCAGCCACCGAGAACATGATCGGCGCAGCGGAATTGCGTGCACTGGGACCCGATGGAGTCCTGGTCAACGTGGGCCGTGGCCCGCTGGTGGACGAGCGCGCGCTGTACGACGCACTGGTGGAGAGGCAGATTCGCGCCGCGGCCATCGACGTGTGGTATCGCTACCCGGGGCCCGACGGCCGAGGCACACCGAGCGACCTGCCGTTCGGCGAATTGTCGAACATCCTGATGACCCCGCATTCCTCCGGCGTCACCAGCAACACCTTCATCGGCCGGCTCGAGGACGTGGCGGCCAACATCGACCGACTGCTGCGGGGCGAGGCGGTGCATAATCTCGTCAACAGATGAGATGAGGAAGCGTGTACCGGTTCTCTGAAGCCGTTCTCCGACAGCAGGTCAGGTCCGTGCTGGCCGGGTGGGGGATGGGCGACGCCGACATCGAGCTGGCGGAACCGGCGGTGGTCTACGCCGACATCTCGGGAATCGACTCCCACGGCATCGCGACGCTGCTGGTCTACGATCCCCTCATCGACGACGGTGCGATCGACATGACTGCCACGGTGTCCACTATGCGCGAGACTCCGGCCATCGCCGTCCTCGACGGCGGCGGAGGTCTGGGCCACCCCGTCGGCACCAGGGCGATGGATCTCGCCGTCGACAAGGCGCGCGCACTCGGAATCGGTGCGGTCGCGGTGGCGAATTCGCGCCACTTCGGTGCCACCGGCTATTACGTGCGGCGCGCCGCGGCCGCCGGGCTGATCGGCATCGCGACCACGAGCACGCGCACCCCGGCCGTCACACCGACCGGCGGAGGACGGCCGGTACTCGGCACCAATCCGCTTGCCTTCGCGGCACCCCTGCCTGCCGGTGAACCACTTGTGCTCGACATGTCCACCAGCACCGTGGCGATGAACAAGATCAAGGCGTACGCCCTGCGGGACAAGCCGCTGCCACCGGGCTGGGTGCTCGACGGGGCGGGTGCTTCGGTGTCCGATGCCGCCATGGCCCATCGCGGGCTCGTCGCGGGGGCGCTCGGAGGACTGGCCCCGCTCGGCGGCTCGGGCACCCTGTTGGGTGGCCACAAGGGCTACGGCCTGTCGTTGATGGTCCAGATTCTCTCGGCGGCGCTGTCGGGTGCGGCCCTGCCGACCCGCGAACCCGGCGAGCGCGAGAACGTCGGCCACTTCTTCCTCGCAATGGATCCAGAGCACTTCGCCCCCGGTGGGGCGGCGCAGGACTACACCGGCGAACTCACCGAGATGATGCACGCCGTCACACCTACCGACGAGGGGCCGCCGGTCCTCGTTCCCGGGGAGCCCGAGGCCGCGACGCGGGCCGAGCGTATCCGCGACGGAATCCCGCTCCCGGATTCACTTCTGGTGGCACTGCGGGACCTCTGCGAGCGACGCGGCGTCGAATTCGTGTTGGCGACCGAAAGCGCTGCGCAGTGACGCACCATCGCTACTGCGTCATCGGCGCCGGCATCGTCGGGTTGTCGACGGCCTATCACCTGCTTCGTGATGATCCGGATGCCGACGTGGTGGTGCTCGAGAGCGCGGCGGCCGTGGCTGCGCACCAGACAGGTCACAACAGCGGGGTCATCCATTCCGGCATCTACTACGAACCCGGCAGCTTGAAGGCGCGGTTCAGCAAGGCGGGGGAGCGGGCCACCAAGGAGTTCTGCACCGCGCACGGAATCTCCTTCGACGAGTGCGGAAAGCTCATCGTCGCCACCGACGACACGGAATTGGCGCGCATGGCCGCCCTCGCCGAGCGGGCCGATGTCAACGGTATCGAGTGCCGCGAGGTGAGCCGCGGTGAGCTGATCGAGATGGAACCCAATGTCACCGGCGTGGGCGCACTGTTCCTGCCGCGCACCGGAATCGTCGACTACCCCGAGATCGCCAGGAAGCTCGCCGAACTGGTCACCGGCGACCGCGGCACCCTGCACACCGGGACCGCAGTGATCGGGATCAGCGAGAGCGAGGCCCGGGTCGCGGTGGTCACCGAATCCGAGACCTTCACCTGCGATCGCCTGATCGTCTGCGCCGGATTGCAATCGGACCGGCTGGCGCAGCTGGCCGGCCTTCGTATCGACGTGCAGATCGTGCCGTTCCGGGGCGAATACTTCCGGTTGCCCACCGACAAGGCGGGTTTCGTGCAACGGCTGATCTATCCGGTGCCCGATCCAGACCTGCCGTTCCTGGGTGTGCATCTGAGCCCGACCGTGCACGGTGACATCACGGTGGGGCCGAGCGCGGTGCTGGGGCTGGCCCGGGAGGGTTACCGGCGGTTCTCCGTCGACGTGCGTGACGTCGCCAGGATGGCCGCCTTCCCCGGGCTGTGGCGCGTGGCGCGGGCCAACATCCGGTTGGGGTTCAAGGAGATTCGCAACTCTGTCGTCAAGGGCAGCTATCTGCGGGAGTGCCGCAAGTATGCCCCGGCACTGCAGAAGAGCGACCTGTTGCCCTATCCGGCGGGGATCAGGGCGCAGGCGGTGCGCCGCGACGGCACCCTGCTACACGACTTCGTCGTTACGCAGACACCGCGCATGGTCCACGTGCTGAACTCGCCATCGCCGGCGGCCACGGCGGCCCTACCGATCGGCGCGCACCTGGCGACGCTGGCCGTCGGACCCTGACCGCCTGCGGTTCCCGCTGCGGCGAGCGCCACCGCCCGGCTGGTGGGGCTGGTTCGGCTGCTGTGAGCGGCCGGATCCGCTTCTGCGGCGCTTCGGCGCGCCGCTGCGGGCCGGAGCCTGTGCAGCCGGTGCGGGCGGAGTGTAGGCCTGCAGGGGGGCGACCTCGCCGACCAGCTCGACCACCGACGGTGACTTCGCCGAAATCTGCTGTGGTGCAACGGTGATGCCGGCGCGACGGAGCAGGGTCTGGGTGTCCCTGCGCTGCTCGGGCAGCACGATGGTGACCACGTCACCGGTATTGCCCGCGCGGGCCGTGCGGCCGGACCGGTGCAGGTAGGCCTTGTGCTCCATCGGTGGGTCGACGTGAACGACCAGTTCGACGTCGTCGACGTGCACGCCGCGCGCGGCGATGTCGGTGGCCACCAGCACGCGGGCCCGCCCCGAGGCGAACGCGTCGAGATTGCGGTCACGGGCCGGCTGAGACAGGTTGCCGTGCAGGTCGACCGACGGCACGCCCGCCTCGGTGAGCTGCTTGGCGAGCTTGCGAGCCTGATGCTTGGTGCGCATGAACAGGATTCGGCGGCCACTGCCAGAGGCCAGGTGGTGAACCACCTCGCGCTTGACGCCGGCGTCGGCGACATGGAAGACGTGATGCGTCATCGCGGCCACCGGTGAGTGGGCCTCGTCGACGGAGTGGGTGACGGGCTGGGCCAGGAACCGGTTGACCAGTTTGTCGACACCGTTGTCCAGGGTGGCCGAGAACAGCAGCCGCTGCCCGCCGGCCGGCGTGGCGGCCAGGATGCGCGTGACGCCGGGCAGGAAGCCGAGATCGGCCATGTGGTCGGCTTCGTCGATGACGGTGATCTCGACGGCGTCGAGGCTGACGAGCTTCTGGCGCATCAGGTCTTCGAGCCGGCCCGGGCAGGCGACGACGATGTCGACGCCGGCGCGCAGGGCGCTCACCTGGCGGCTCTGCGCCACGCCACCGAAGATCGTGGTGACCGTCAGGGCGCGGGCCGCGGCCAGCGGCGCGATGGTCGCGGTGATCTGCGTGGCCAGTTCGCGGGTGGGCGCGAGCACCAGCCCACGGGGACGGGAATGCCCGCGCCCGTTGCGGGTGGTCGAGGCCAGCCGGTCGACCAGCGGGATGGAGAACGCCAGCGTCTTGCCGCTGCCGGTTTTACCGCGGCCGAGCACATCACGCCCGGCGAGGGTGTCGGGCAACGTGTCGGACTGGATGGGGAACGGTTGGGTGATACCGAGTGTGGTCAGCGCCGCCACCAGAGAAGTGGACACGCCGAGATCGGCAAAAGAACGTGCTTCGGTCATGAGTGACAGTGCCTTTCCAGGCATCGGTTGCGCGGTTCACAGCACAAGTGGGCGAGATTGCCGGTCGGCAAAATCGGTCGCCGCGTGAAAAGGCTGGAGGCTGGTGAGCGTTGCTCGGTATTCCGCGACGTCGACCGGCGGCTGAACTACGCGCACCGGTGTTGATGACAGCCTACCGAACGGGGGCGCAAGAACCGCAATCGTGTGGCGCAGCGCACTCTGCCCGGCCGCGAACTGTCAGCTCGCGAGGCGGGCGTCGATGGCGTCGGTGCTCAGGATCTCGTCGAGGATCAGCGCCGCCGAGCCCTGCAGCGCCGACCCGTAGCCGTGCGAGACGGCCACCACTCGCAGCTGCCGGGTGGCCAACGTCGTGGCGTTGCCGTACAACGCTTCTCGCAGGCCGGCGACGAAGATGTCGTACGCGCGTGCCATATCGCCGCCGACCACCACAAGGGCCGGGTTGAGCAGGTTGACCGCGGCCGCGATGGCCTCACCGATATGACGACCGCTCTCACGGATCAGCCGCCGGGCCTCCGCCTCGCCGCGGTTGGCCATCTCGACGACGTCGCGAATGTGACCCACCTCGTGGCCCTGCTGCTGCAGTGCGCGCACCAACGACCAGCCACCGGCGACGGCCTCGAGGCATCCGATGTCGCCGCACCGGCACAACAGACCTTTGGCGGCCGCGACCTTGTTGTGGCCGAATTCGCCCGCCGCGCCCACCGCGCCGCGCTGCAGGGTGCCACCGGAGACTATTCCGGCGCCCAGCCCGGTGGACAGCTTGAGCAGCAGCAGATCGTCGATATTGCGATGGGGGCCATGGCGTTCGGCCAGCGCCATCACGTTGGCGTCGTTGTCGACCAGCACCGGCGCGTCGGTGAAGCCACGGAAATAGGGGGCCAACTCGACGCCATCCCAACCGCTCATCACCGGTGAGTCCAGACTGCACCCGCGGCGCTGATCCACGGTGCCGGGCAGCGACACGCCGACACCGAGCACCTCCGACGGGTGCCTGCCCGTGTCGGTCAGCAGCACCTCGAGGCGCTTGACCAGATCGGGCATCAGGTCATCCGGGCCGGTGCCGATATCGCTGTCGATGTCGGTGTGGGCGATGATGACGCCCGCGAGGTTGGCCACGGCGAACTGGATGCGGCTGCGGCCCACCGCGGCCGCCAGCACGACACCTGCGTCGGCGTCGAAACGCAGCAGCGTCGGGGGTCGGCCACCGGTGGACGCACCTTCCTCCCGTTCGGTCACCAGCCCGTGCGCCGCCAGGGCAGCGACCCGGGCGGACACCGCTGTGCGCGACAGGCCGGTGAGTTTGCGGACCTCACTACGAGTGGTCACGATTCCATCACGGATCAGCGCGAACACCTCTCCGGCTGTGGCGGCGGCCCGGACGCCGTCACCGCTGATGATGGGCATCTTTTCATTGATACAAGCTGTGCGGGGTGCCCGGCAAGGGGTGTAAGTCTGCTCACTTTTGACTTAGAAAGACATAAGTCAACTGGAATGAGGGCCAAAGTCTCGTTACCCTCGACTCCGACGGGTGCTTCGCAGTGTGGCGGGTGCCAACTTCCCGGCCCATCCCGACCTGAAAGCAGATTGCTGTGACCACCACCGTCGCCCGCTCCACCATGCCAGTGGCGCTGGTCGCCCCCCAGCCCGCGGCGCTCAAACTCGCGGTGTTCGCGCTGGCCCTGGGTGGATTCGGAATCGGAACCAACGAGTTCGTCGCCATGGGGCTGCTGCCCGACATCGCCGCCGGCCTGCACATCTCCGAGCCCACCGCCGGGCATCTGATCTCGGCGTACGCCCTGGGTGTGGTGATCGGCGCCCCGCTCATCGCCGCGCTGACCGCGCGCGTGCCGCGCAAGACCCTGTTGATGTGCCTGATGGCATTGTTCACGTTGGGCAATCTGGCCACCGTGATCGCGCCCACCTATGGCGCGCTGATGATCGCCCGCTTCGCCGCGGGTGTGCCCCACGGGGCGTACTTCGGTATCGCTGCACTGGTGGCCGCCAGACTGCTGGGTCCCGATAACCGCGCGAAGGCAGTGGCGCAGGTGATGACCGGGCTGACCGTCGCCACGGTGATCGGTGTGCCGATTGCGTCGTGGCTGGGCCAGACGCTGGGCTGGCGCACCGCCTTCGGTCTCGTCGTGCTGATCGGCGCGGCGACCTTGAGCGCCCTGTGGGTCTGGCTGCCCGCGATCGGCGCCACCCATGCCAGCAGCCCGCTGACCGAACTCGGGGCTTTGCGGCGCCCGCAGGTCTGGTTCGCGTTGGCAGTGGGCATGGTGGGATTCGGCGGAATGTTCGCCGTGTACACCTATGTAGCTACCACCCTGACCGATGTCGCGGGGATGACACGCGGCTGGGTTCCCTTGGCGCTGATGGTGTTCGGCGCCGGTATGGTGGTCGGCAACATCGTCGGTGGCCGGTTGGCCGACTGGTCGGTGGTGCGCAGCCTGTACCTGGTGCTGGGGACGCTGGGCGCCATGCTGGCGGTGTTCGTCGCGGCGGCGCACAATCCGATGACCGCATTGGTGCTGCTGTTCGCGATCGGTGCCAGCGGTGCGGCAATCGGGCCGGCTCTGCAGACGCGGCTGATGGACGTGGCCGCGGACGCACAGACCCTGGCGGCGGCGCTCAATCACTCTGCCCTCAACATCGCCAATGCTGCCGGGGCCTGGATAGGCGGCCTGGTGATCGCCGCGGGATTCGGCTACACCGCACCGGCGGCCGCGGGCGCGGTGCTCGCGGTCGCGGGCCTGGCGATCCTCACGGTTTCGATGGTGTTCCAGCGAAAGGAGAAGACCGCATGACCGGTGCGCACAAACCTGCACGGTGCCGGCCGTCGACCACGGTGGAATTGTTCCTCCCGCTCGGCCGGCGGCTGATCCTGAAGATGCGGGGGAGCGGCCTCGACCAGTTCAAGACGTTGTCGGTACACAGGGCGGCTTCGCACGCCTGATCTCTTGTAGGACCCGGTAGGACGTAAGGAGTTCAATCGTCATGACTACCACTGAAAATGTTGTCTACAGCTATGAACCGGAGGCATGCCCGGCGATCCGCTACCACGCGGTGCCCAGTGAATGCCACGGATCGGCGGCCACTCTGTCCGAGGCTCGCGCGGCCTACCGGGCCGCACTGTCCGAGCACCTTGGGGTCGAGCGGGCCGGCCTGCCACCCGTCATCGAGCACGTCGAGGCCGTGGTGCACGGCATGTGGGTGCGCGAAAAGGTCGGCAGTGTCCACCGCGACCACCACTCCGACCGCATGCTCCTGCAGACTCTGCTCGCGCCCGGCGACGCCCAGGACGCCGTCAAGTCACGCGTGCGGAACATCGCCGACGGCGGGGGTCGGCCGGTGGTCCTGCTGGTCGAGCCCGACGAACCGGTCGGGTCGGTGCTGGACCAGATGACACCGGACGACGCCGTGGTGGCCGCTTATTCGGACGCCGACGAGGTGATCGGCTGGACGGCGATCTACGGCCCCGAGGCGATGGGCGCAGGCGAACTTCCCGTCTGCGCAGATGACATGGACCTGCGCCGGACGCCACTGCAGGACTTCGTGCGAGCTTGCCGCACCGGCCACGCGGTGCGCGTCGCCGACCAGGTACTGCGCCAGGCGTCCTGAGCCCGGTCCTCTGGCCTGGCCCGGGATCTGTTGGAGCGCATCCGGTTACGGCAGCGCCAGGCCGGTGTGCTCGGCGCAGAACGCCAGTATCTCGGTGAGCCGGCGGGCGGCATCGGCCGCCCGGAACGTGCCGTGCCCCTGTTCGGCGTGCACTCGGAGCAGGATCGGGGCATCGCCGGTCTGCGCGCAGCGCACTGTGTCGACGAGCAATCGCGCCTGGCCGGCGGGACAGCGCGGGTCGTTTGCGCCGGCGACCACGAGTGTCGCGGGATAATGGCCGGCCTTGGTGTTGGCCACCGGGTCGAACTCGGCGAGCCATGCGCGTTCGTCCGCGATACGTGGGTCACCGTATTCCTCGCGGCCGATGGCGTACATGAACGGATAGCGGTCCAGGTTCAGCAGATCGACTGCGGGAACGTCGGATACCACCGCGGCCCACAGGTCGGGGCGCTGGGTCAGGGCGACGGCGGCGAGCAGGCCGCCATTGCTGGCGCCGTAGATCGCCAGCTGCGTGCGGCTTGTCCAGCCCAGCTCGAGCAGCTTCTCGGCGACGGCGTAGAAGTCGTTGAAGGTGTTCTGCTTCCGCTCGCGGCGACCGTCGCGCCACCAGTGCGCACCGAACTCGCCACCACCACGCAGGTGTGAGACGACGTAGATGCCGCCCGCCTCGATCCAGGCGGCATAGCCGTTGACATATGCCGGTAACTCAGCCAACTGAAAACCGCCGTAACCGTAGAGCAATGTCGGATGTGCTCGGCTCAGATCGAGATCGGCGCGGTGGATGACATGGGCAGGGATTTCGATGCCGTCCGCGGAGACAGCGGTGATGTAGTTGACCGTGACATCGGCAAGGGCCGTCGCAGGCGCTTCGAGGCATTCGAGTCGACGGTCGTCGAGGCCGTAGCGGTAGATCGCCGGCGCCGTGGCGGGGTCGGAGTAGATGAAGGAGATCTCGTCGCTGCCCCGGGTGAAGACCGGCAGGCCAGGATGGAAAACCCGCTCCAGCAGTGTTCCTGCGCCGCCGCGGCCGGGCAGCGGTATTTCGGTGCTGATCCCGGTCGACAGGTCGATCACGTCGATCACCGCGGCGCAGTCACGAAGCCTCGAGACCACCAGGGTGTCGTCGATGATCTCGAAATCCGTTATGGTGTCTGAACTTTCGGGAAGCAGCTCCGTCCAGGAGCTGAGGTCGGTCGAGGTGTCCAGCGGGATGCCGACGATGCGGCCGCGCGGTGCACCGTTGTCGGTGAGCGCATAGAGCGTGTCGTCGGAAACCGCACCCCGGAACATGCCGGGCACGCCTTCGAGCAGGCGCTTCACTTGCAGGTCCTTGGTGATGACGTAATCGACGCGCAACTCGGTGTTGCCCGTGGTGATCGCCACGGATTGGCCGTCTTTGGCGACCTTGGGTTGAGGAAACTGCGCGTCGTCCGGCAGCGGCGCGGTCCAGCTCGATGCGGGCTCGCCCAGGATGAAACGGCGGATGACCATGTGTACCGCATCCGGTGTGATGTCGTTGACCAGGCACCAGAAGCCGGAACTATCGGGCAACCACGAGGGCGCCGCGATCACGTTCCATGGCAGCTCGTCGGGCAGCCGGTCGCCGGTGGCGACATCCACCAGGTACACCTCGTTGACCTCGGTTCCCTCGGCGGTGATCGAGTACGCGAGCACGGTCCCGTCCGGTGAGGGGCTCACCCAGCCCGGCGAGATGACCGGGCCGTCATCGACCGCGTGGTCATTGAAGTCGACGAGCACGCGCGGGGTACCGGCCACCGAGTCGCGCACGGTGATCACGGGGAGGTCGGCGTCTGGGTCGGGGCGCCGCTGCTGAAACCAGAGCTTGCCGGCGCGAACCGGCGTCCAGAGCTGTGCCGCATCGGCGTAGCGGAGCACCGAGGCGCCGAACGCCTCATATCCGTCGATGGCGTGCAGTGCAGCCAGTGTCTCGGCGGTGCGTTCGGTCTGCCAGGCCACGGCGTCGGGGTTGTCGGTGCGCAAGTCGGTCACAGGGCTCCTCGAGTTCGGGTACACCACAAGTTTGGGTCTACCCAAATAATTTGTCAAAGCCCAAAGAAAGTGCGAATCTAGTTGGGCCAGGCCCGCTCCAGTGCCACCAGTAAGTCGTCGATACGCGCGGACACGTCATCAGCCGTCCACTGCTCGGTGACCTCGGCGAGCAGGACGGACAGCGCGGCCATGGTCGCCTGCGCCGCCATCCGTGCCTGCAGGCGTGGCCAGCGCGGGGCGCGCTCGGCGAACAGCTGGGCAAGTGTTTCCCCGGTGTCGTGGTTGACCCGCAGATACGCGACCCACAGCGCCGGGTCGGACCGCACGGCTCGTAGATAGTGCACGGTCTGCCGGGCATCGAACGTTGCGGTGCGCTCTGCCCCGTCGCGCATCACGTTGCGCAGGGCGGCAAACGGCCCCTCCCCGGATGGTCGCCCCGCCAGCAGGGTCGCCAGATTGGTGCCGCTGCCGAGCTCCTCGACGACAGCGTCCAGCAGGTCGGTTTTGGTCTTGAAGTAGTTGAACACCGTGGTGTCGGACACACCGGCGAGTTCGGCGACCTCGACCATGCTGGTGCCCGCGGCTCCATCGCGTGTCATCAGTAGCTGAGCTGCCTGCAGGATCGCCTGGCGCGTCTGCAGGCGGTTGCGGTCGCGAAGGCTCATGCGTGGGGCGTCACCGGCGCCGGTCATCGGCGTCACCTCATTTCATCGAAAGCACTGTAGAGAATGTACGTTCCCGAGACGACGCCGCCGCCGAGGCCGCGCCGCACCGACGTTCGTATGCGAAAAGCGTTGTGACGCAACATCGAAGCAGCCAGTCCGGTGTCCGGCTCGGCGTTGGCCACGTGTCATCGACCAGAAGCCGACGCCAAGGTCGAGTAGCGGACTACCCGCGGTGCGCGCCCGGGAGGACCCCACGATGGGCTCGTCTGATCCGTCACGACAAGGGGGAACACCATGGCGAATGCGACGAAGAACAGCCGCGACAAGACCACATACGAAGTGATCGAACCGCCGCTGACCACCGGTTCTGCGACTGGTTACGAAACGCCGAACGGGCTCGGTCGATCCGACGGCGACCCGAACGCCGAGGCCACCAACGAAGGGGCCACCGGGTTTGCCGGTGGGCCGATCGAGATCGAGCCGGGGTCCGACGGCACCGTCGCCACCGGGGTCGCGCTCGACGCCATCGTGGGCAGCTATCCGGAACTGGCAGCCGATCCCGAGGTCATCATCGGCGCCGACGAGCGGGTGCGGGTCGGGAACACCACGACCTATCCGTGGCGCGCGATCTGTGCCCTGCTCATCACCGCGCAGAACAACCGGCAGTTCATCGGGACGGGGTGGCTCATCAGCCCGCGCACGGTGGTCACGGCCGGCCACTGCGTGTACATGCACGAAGAAGGTGGCTGGGCCAAGTCCATCCGGGTGATCCCGGGATGCAATGACGCCGCGCAGCCGTACGGCGCCCACATCGGAACGGTGCTGCGCAGCACCACCGGCTGGGTGAACAGCAAGAACCGCGATTTCGACTACGGTGCCATCATCCTGCCGCAGGCCTCTCGACCGGGTGACACGACCGGGTTCTTCGGGCTGGCGGTGCGCAACGACCAGTACCTGCTCAATGCGTCGCTCAACCTGTCCGGTTATCCCGGTGACAAGGGTGGCCGCCAGCAGTGGTTCATGGCCCAGCGGCCCAAGGCCGTCTCCAACCGCGTGATCACCTACGACATCGACACGATGGGTGGCCAGAGCGGCTCACCGGTGTGGGTGCTGGAGAACGGCAGCCGCTACGGCGTGGGAGTGCACACCAACGGTGCGGGCTCGGGTAACTCCGCGACACGGATCAACCAGGAAGTCTTCAACAACCTGGTGAGCTGGAAGAACCTCGGGCTCTAGACGTGTGATGGTGACCGTCGCGTTCCGCGATGCCGCCGGGCGTCCGCTGGTCGGTGCTGTCATCAGCATCGCCGCGGCGCCCGGCGAGTTCACCGATATCGCCATGATCGCCGATGACCGCGGTGAAATCCGGATCACACCAAGCGGATTCGGTGATCACGAGTTCTCGGTCTTTCACGACGGTGGCGCGCACGCCGTCGTGGCACGGATCGGCGCGGACACGAAAACACTGGTGCTGCAGGTCTAGTCGCGTTCGTAGAACGTCCGGACCACCTCGACGGTGTCGGCCTCGGCAGGCGTCTTGTCGTCGCGGTAGCGCAGCACCCGCGCGAACCGCAACGCCATACCCGCGGGATAGCGCGACGAGCCCTGCACCCCGTCGAAGGCGATCTCGACCACCTGTTCCGGGCGTACCCGCACCACGTAACCGTCGGTGGGGCCATCGGCCAGTTCCTGGAACCGGGTGGTCTGCCAGTCGAGCATGGCGTCGGTCATACCCTTGAACGTCTTGCCGAGCATGACGTACCCACCCGTGACCGGGTCCCGGGCACCCAGGTGGATGTTCGACAGCTTGCCGGTACGCCGTCCTGAACCCCATTCGACGGCGAGCACCACCAGGTCCAGTGTGTGTACGGGTTTGACCTTCAGCCATCCCGCGCCACGTCGGCCCGCCTCGTACGGGGCACGCGGCGACTTCGCCATCACCCCCTCGTGGCCGGCCGCCAGGGTGAGGTCCAGGAATTGTTGGGCGGCAACGGGATCGGCGGTCTCGAGGCGGTCGACGCGGTGTTCGGCGGGCACAATGGCCGCCAGCCTGGCCGCGCGCGCATTGGCCGGTTCGTCGAGCAGGTCGACGCCGTCGAGGTGCAGCAGGTCGAAGAAGAACACCGACAGGGGCTGGGCCGCGGCGGCAGCCGCGATGTCGATGCTGCGGCCGAACCGCGACGCTGTGACCTGGAATCGATGCGGGCGGCGGTCTTCCCGTAGCGCGATCGCCTCGCCGTCGGCGATCAGGTCGTGAACGGGCAGTGCGAGCGTCGCCTCGACCACCTCGGGCAGGCGCGCGGTGACGTCGTCGAGGCTGCGGGTGTAGACCGTGACCTGGCTGCCACGGCGGTGGATCTGCACCCGGGCACCATCGAGTTTGGCCTCGAAGATCGCGCGGCCGCCCAGCTTGTCGATGGCCTCGGCGACATCGCTCGCGGTCTGCGCCAGCATGGGACCGACGGGCCTGCCGACCCGCAGGGTGAAAGCGTCGACGCCGGCCGCACCCTCGGTGAGCGACGCTGCGGCGACCGCGGGCAGGTCACCGCCGAGCATGGTGGCCCGGCGGACCGCCGTGGCAGGCAGTCCGGATGCTCTGGCCACGGCGTCGGCCATCACCCCGGCGAGGGCCCCCTGGCGCAGCTCACCCCCGAGCAGGCGGCGCAGGAACGTCTGCTCGGTGTCGGTGGCTGCCGCGAACAATCCGGTCAGCAGCTCGGTTCGACGGGCCTGCGAACCCTTACCGCTGACCGCCTTGATCGCGCTCAGCGTGGTATCGACACCGTCGACCGTCAGCGTCGGGGAGCCGGCGGGTGGCGGCAGCGATCGCAGCACGGCCCATCCGACCCCGATCTGACGTTGCGGCAGTTCGCCCGACAACCACGACACGATCACGGCGACCTGGCCGGCGGCGGATCCATCACCACCGTCGGTGTGGGCCTGCGACAGCAGATCGGCGATCCGCGCGGTCTTGGCCAGGCGTGCCGACGTCGCACCCACGTCGGCCGAGGCGGCGGCGACATCTACCAGGAGCATCCCACCACCCTGGCATGTCGCACCGACATCGATTCAGGTGACCGTGAACGCCACTTCGTGCCAGCCGGTGGCGCCGTCGGGAATCACGTCGGCCTGATCCTCGGTCTGCACGGCACCCGTGTTGTCGGTGGCCCGCACGGTGATGGTGTGGTCGCCCGGCGTGGTGGCGCGCCAGGGAAAACTCCACAGCCGCCACGTGTCGTTCGAATAGGAGGCGCCCAGGTCGGCGGGCTGCCACACGCCGCGCCCGCCCGGCGGGTCGACGCGGACCTCGACGGCCCGCACACCGCGGCCCTGGGCCCACGCGACGCCGCCGAACGTCACCGGTCCGACGGGTACATCGGCGCCCCCGCGCGGCACGTCGATGCGGGATTCGGTCTTGATGGGGCCATGTTCCGACCAACCCAGTCTGGTCCAGTAGGCCCGCGCACGATCAAATCTGGTCAACTCGAGGTCGACGACCCATTTGGTGGCCGAGACGTAACCGTAGAGGCCGGGTACCACCAGACGCGCGGGATAGCCGTGTTCGACCGGCAGGGGTTCGCCGTTCATCGTGATGGCCAGCAGCGCGTCGCGGCCGTCGGTCAGTGCCTCCACGGGAGTGCCCGCGGTGAAGCCGTCGTCGGACGTGGACAGCACCATGTCGGCATCGCCGTGCACACCGGCGCGGGCGAGCAGGTCCCGCACGCGGTAACCCGTCCACGTGGCGTTCGAGATGAGGTCCCCGCCAACGGGATTGGAGACGCAGGCCAGAGTCACCACCATCTCGACGAGCTCGAAGTCGGCC
Organism: uncultured Mycolicibacterium sp.; assembly: GCA_945957405.1. GTDB lineage: Bacteria > Actinomycetota > Actinomycetes > Mycobacteriales > Mycobacteriaceae > Mycobacterium. The sequence goes on from CAMFLL010000079.1 coordinate 17,081, forward strand.
AGGTCGGTGAAGTCGAAGGTGACTTCGTGATCGACCATGCCGTGGATCTTCAGCTGCCAGTTCTCCCTGGCGAGCTGGGGCACGCTCAACGCGGTGTCGATACGGTAGAAGTCGCCGTTGGCGGTCACGAAGCTCGGCAGCTCAACGCCTTTGGGCTGGACCTCGGGTGGGATGGGCGCTGCCCTGATCTCGGGCTCGGGCACCGTGAACGCTTGGCGGTCATCGGACACCGAGTGGAGCAGCCGGGTCCACACCGCACCGGCGACACCGCTCACGACCCCGGCGCCCAGCAGGCCGAGCGCGGCCAGTGACAGCCGGCGACCCGGATCGGCGTCGGTATCCGCGCGCGCCTGCGGATCTTTGATGCGGCCCGAGGTCAGCAGCCGCAGCACGGCGACGCCGCAGACCGTGCCGACCACGGTGGGTATGACGTGCACCAGCGATGCGCCGGGGCGCGACAGGACGGCAGCGGCGCCCGCGATACCGGCCAGCACGATCATCACGCTGCCAACGGGCCTGCGCCGGGTCTCCCACTGGGCCGTCAAGGCCGCGATGGCCGCGATCACCACCAGCACGGCCACCGCGAGGAACAGCTTGTCGGCGGTGCCGAAGGTCTGGATGGCCCATTCCTTGACCGGCCCCGGCGTCAGGTCGATGACCGCGGACCCCACCGCGGTGCGGGAGTCGGCCGCAGGCCCGAACGGTGCCGCGACCAGCTGGGTGACACCGAGTGCGACGGCCGCGGCGGCCAGACCGCTGAGCATCTGCGTTCCCGCGGGCGTGCTCGTACCTGAGGGACTGCGCGCCGGGCTGGCCATGCCGCCAAATTTACCGCCGAGATCGCAGGCACAACCGGACAGATCTGCTTACCGGGCGGTGACGGCACAGTTCCTGTGTGGAGAACCGGACACTCAATTCGGAGACCCCGGTGAGGCGGGATTACACATACGCGCTAACTTGTAATGCAACTACCCAGGGAGGACGTCAATGGAGATCAACGGCAAGAAGGTCATCGTCGTCGGCGGCGCATCCGGTTTCGGCCGGGCTTCTGCCGAGCTGCTCAGGTCCAAAGGGGCGCAGGTGGCGATCCTGGACCGGGAGAACTCCGACGGTAAGGAGGTGGCGGCCGCGCTCGGCGGCGACTTCTACGCCGTCGACGTGACCGACTTTGCCGGCACCGAGGAGACGCTCGACAGTGCCGTGGCCGGCCTCGGGGGTCTGCATGTCATCCTCACCACCGCCGGCGGCGGGGTCGCGGAGAAGACGCTGGGCCGCACCGGTCCCCACCGCCTGGAGACCTTTCAGAACGTGGTCAACCTGAATCTTGTGGCAAGCTTCAACATCAGCCGCCTGGCCGCGGCGCACATGGCGAACAACGACCCCGTCGACCCGATCGAAGACGGCGAGCGTGGCGTGATCATCAACACCGCGTCGATTGCGGCGTTCGAGGGGCAGATCGGGCAGGTGGCCTACACCGCTGCCAAGGCCGGGATCGCCGGCATGTCGCTGACCATGGCGCGTGACCTCGGTTCGCAGGGCATCCGCGCGCTGGCGATCGCCCCGAGTCTGTTCGCCACGGGACTGACCAAAGGCATCCCGGACGAATTCGCCGCGCAGCTCACCAGGGACGCCGCCTTCCCCAAGCGGCTCGGCAGGCCGGAGGAGTTCGCCAAGCTGGTCGCCGCCATCGTCGACAACCCGATGCTCAACGGCCAGTGCCTGCGTCTGGACGCAGGCCAACGTTTCGCTCCCCGGTAAATAAGTACACTCTTTGAGCGGATCCCGCAGCACGCCCCAGGAGGTTGACATGGCCATCGCACTGACCGACGACCACCGCGAACTCGCCGATGTCGCGCATGCTTTCCTGACCGCGCAGAAGGTCAGATCCGCCGCCCGTGACCTGCTCGACGCGCCGGAGGAGACGCGCCCACAGTTCTGGTCGGATCTGGCCGGGCTCGGCTGGCTGGGCCTGCACATCTCCGAGGAGTACGGCGGTTCCGGATTCGGCTTCCCCGAGCTCGTCGTGGTGGTCGAACAACTCGGACGCGCGGTCGCGCCTGGCCCCTTCCTGCCCACCGTCGTCGCATCGTCGGTGGTGGCGCGTTGCGGCAGCGAGACCCAGAAGGCTCGTCTCCTGCCGGGCCTGATCGACGGGACCGTCACGGCTGCAATCGGATTCGGCGGAGAGCTGGTGCTCGACGGCGGCTTGGCCCGCGGTGGTGCCGGGGTGGTGCTGGGTGCCGGGACGGCCGACCTGCTGCTGGTCGCGGCCGGCGAGGATGTGCTGCTGGTCGAGCGCGACCGGGCGGGTGTGACCGTGGACGTGCCCGCCAGCCTCGACCCGACGCGGCGATCCGGCCGGGTGGCCTTCGGCGACGTCGAGATCAGCGCCGGGGACGTGATCGCCGGGGCCCGTGCGGCCGCCTCGGCCAGGGCGCGCGCACTGCTGGCCGCCGAGGCGGCCGGTGGTGCGGGGGACTGCGTGGAGTCCGCCGTCGAGTACGCCAAGATGCGACAGCAGTTCGGCCGCACCATCGCCACGTTCCAGGCCGTCAAACATCACTGCGCGAACATGGTGGTCGCCTCGGAGTCCGCAATCGCACTCGCGTGGGACGCGGCACGTGCCGAAAGTGAAGACGAAGCGCAGTTCCAGCTGATGGCGGCCGCGGCCGCCGCGCAGGCCTTACCTGCCTATGTGCGCAACGCCGAGCTGAACATCCAGGTGCACGGCGGCATCGGGTTCACCTGGGAGCACGACGCGCATCTGCACCTGCGCCGCGCGCTGACGGTACGTGCGGTGCTGGGCGGTGACGGCCCCGCGTCCGACGCCTTCGATCTGACCGCTGCCGGTGTCAAACGGGCCAACAGCCTCGACCTGCCGCCGGAGGCGGAGGAGCTGCGTGCCCGAGTCCGCGCCGACGCCGTCGAGATCGCTTCGCTTGCCGGCGGGCAGCAGCTCGACAAGCTCATCGAGACCGGTTATGTGATGCCGCACTGGCCGACACCGTGGGGGCGCGCCGCCGATGCCGTCGAGCAACTGGTGATCGATCAGGAGTTCCGGTCCGCCGGCGTGGACCGGCCCGACTACTCGATCACCGGCTGGGTCATCCTCACCCTGATCCAGCACGGCACGCCAAGCCAGATCGACCGGTTCGTCGACAAGGCGCTGCGCAAGCAGGAGATCTGGTGCCAGCTGTTCTCTGAACCAGACGCCGGATCGGACGCCGCGGGTATCAAGACGCGGGCCACGCGCGTCGACGGCGGCTGGACGGTCAACGGACAGAAGGTCTGGACCAGCGGCGCGCACTACTGCGCTCGGGGTCTGGCGACGGTGCGGACCGATTTCGACGTGCCGAAACACGCCGGGATCACCACGGTGATCATCGACATGAACGCGCCCGGGGTCGAAGTCCGGCCGCTCCGGATGATCACGGGCGGTTCGGAGTTCAACGAAGTCTTCTTCAACGACGTGTTCATCCCCGACGACGATGTCGTCGGGGAACCCAACACCGGATGGACAGTGGCCCGGGCGACGCTGGGCAATGAGCGCGTCAGCATCGGCGGCGGCTCCGGCGTGGCAGGCATCAAGGCCGCCGCGTTGATCCCGATGGTCGAAGAACATGGAGACCGCTTGGCGGGAGCCAAGATCCGGGTGGGCAACTACCTGGCCGATGATCACGCCAACCGGCTGCTCAACCTGCGCCGTGCGGTGCGCAGTATCGAAGGTGCCGGGCCAGGTCCCGAGGGCAACATCACCAAACTGCGCCTCGCCGAGCTGATGGGGGAGTACGCCGCCATCTCGGTCGCGCTGCTTGGCCCCGATGTCGCACTGATGGACGGCCCCGCGGCCATCGCGGCCCAGATGGCCATGGGGGCGCGGGGGATGGCCATCGCGGGGGGCACCAGCGAGGTGGCCCGCAACCAGATCGCCGAGCGGATCCTGGGGATGCCCCGCGATCCGCTGATCACGTAGGTGCGCACCGCCCGCGCCGATCCCGTCACCCCCGCCAAACGTGCCGCGCGGGTTGCCGGCCTGATCGAGGCCGAGATCATTCGGCAGAACTGGCCGATCGGTGCATCGCTGGGATCCGAGCCCGCACTGCAGCAGCGGTACGGGGTGAGCCGCGCGGTGCTGCGGGAGGCAGTCCGGCTGGTCGAACACCATCAGGTGGCCCTGATGCGTCCCGGCCCAGGCGGAGGGTTGTGTGTGACCGTGCCCGACGCCGGGCCTGCCACCCGGGCGATGGTCATCTACCTGGAGTATCTCGGTATCACGATCGACGAGTTGCTCGACGCCAGGCTGCTCATCGAACCGCTGGCCTCGGGCCTGGCCGCCGAACGTATCGAGGAAGCAGGCATCGCCGAACTGCGCGGGACACTTCGCAGTTCCGGTCCGCCCGCCGCTCATGACGACTTCCACGTGGTGCTGGCCGAGATGACCGGTAACGCGGTGCTGGCGCTCTTCGTCGACGTGCTCAGCCGGTTGACTGCGCGCTACGCCCGCGACTCGACGGTGCCGTCGGCCGACGCCGTGCACCGGCTGGCCGCCGACCACGCCTCGATCGTCGACGCGGTGACGGCCGGGAATCCGGCGCGCGCCACCACGCTCACCGAGGAACACGTGCAGATCGTGGCCGGCTGGCTGCGCCGCCATCACCGTCGCGGCGTCCGCGGCGCGGCAGATGCGGCGCCGACCGCGGGCGGCACCGGGAAACGCGCCGAGCAACTCGCGGCGGTGATCCACGAGGACATCGCATCGCGGGGGTGGCCGGTCGGCATGGTGTTCGGCGCCGAGGGAGAACTGCTGGAACGCTACGGTGTCTCCAGATCTGTCTTACGCGAGGCGGTTCGGCTGCTGGAACACCACGCCGTCGCCCGGATGCGGCGCGGCCCCGGCGGCGGCCTGGTGGTCACCGAACCACGGCCCGGCGCGGCCGTCGACGCGATCGCGCTCTACCTGGACTATCGCCGGCCTGGCCGCGATGACCTGCGGCTGGTCCGTGAGGTCATCGAGGTCGACAATGTGGCGACCGTCGTCGCGCGGCGTGGCGACCCCGACGTCGCTGCCTTCCTGTCGGCGCAGGAGGCGGTGCCGGGAACGGCTGCGCCGCAGACTGATCCGGTCGGGGCGGGGATGGCCGAGCTGTTCTTCCACACCAAACTGGCCGAGCTGGCCGGTAACCGGGTGCTCAACCTGTTCCTGAGCATCCTCGTCGAGCTCTTCCGTAGGCATTGGACATCGGCACAACGCGCGCTGCCTGACGCCGCTGACGCCGCCGCGATGCACCACGCGCACCACCGCATCGTCGCGGCCATCCGCGACGGCGACGACGCCATGGCGCGACACCGGTCACGCCGGCATCTGGACGCACTGGCGTCGTGGTGGGTGTGACTAGGCTGATCGCGTGGCTACCGTCGCTGATCATGTGATCTCGGCCCTGCAACTCAGCGGGGTCAACCGCGTTTACGGACTACCGGGTGACAGTCTCAACGGGTTCACCGACGCGATCCGGCGCACCGAGGGATTCACCTGGGAACATGTCCGCCACGAGGAGGCCGCCGCCTTCGCCGCGGCCGCCGATGCCGCGCTGACCGGGCGGCTGGCGGTGTGCGCAGGCAGCTGTGGTCCCGGCAACCTGCACCTCGTGAACGGGCTGTTCGACGCGCAGCGCAGCCGCGTCCCCGTACTCGCCATCGCCGCGCACATCCCGCGGGCCGAAATCGGGTCGGAGTACTTCCAGGAGACCCACCCGCAGGACCTGTTCCGGGAGTGCAGTGTCTACTGCGAGTTGGTCAGCACACCGGAGATGGCACCCCGCATCCTGCAGATGGCGATGCGGGCCGCGGTCGAGGAGAACGGCGTGGCCGTGGTGGTGATCCCCGGTGAGGTGTTCCTGGCCAGATCGGCCGAACCGGCGTGGCGGCCGCGGCCCATCCTGCCCACGGTGTCGGTGACGCGTCCCGACGACCGTTCGTTGGCCCACGCCGCGGCAATACTCAACGGCGCCAACAACATCACCATCCTCGGCGGTGCGGGCGTCGCGGGCGCGCACAGCCAGCTGGTCGAACTCGCCGGGGTGTTGGAGGCGCCCGTCGTGCACGCGCTGCGCGGTAAGGAGTTCATCGAGTACGACAATCCGTACGACGTGGGGATGACCGGACTGCTGGGCTTCGCCTCGGGCTACAAGGCCATCAAAGAATCCGATGTGTTGTTGATGCTCGGCACCGACTTCCCCTATACGCAGTTCTATCCCGACCACGCCACCGTCATCCAGGTTGACATCCGCGGTCGCAACATCGGCAGGCGCGTACCTGTCGACGTACCGCTGGTCGGCTCGGTGGCCGATACCCTGGCCGCGCTGGCCCCGTTGCTGACGCCGCACCGCGACCGCGCACATCTGGACCGGTGCCTCGGCCACTACCGCAAAGTCAGGCGCCGCCTCGACGAACTGGCCGTCAATGACCGCGACCGGGCCCCGATACGTCCCGAATATGTTGCGGCGCAGGCTAGTCGGCTAGCAGCCGAGGACGCCGTATTCACCGTCGACGTCGGGTCACCGGTGGTCTGGGCCGCCCGCTATGTGCAGATGAACGGCCGCAGGCGGCTGCTGGGGTCGTTCAACCACGGCACCATGGCGTGTGCGCTGCCGTTGGCGATCGGCGCGCAGACCACCGACCGCCGCAGGCAGGTGGTGGCACTGGCCGGCGACGGTGGGCTGGCGATGTTGTTCGGAGAGCTGATCACGTTGAGCCAGAACCGGTTACCGGTCAAACTGATCGTCTTCAACAACTCGTCGCTCAACTTCGTCGAGCTGGAGATGAAGGCCGCAGGCATCGTGACGTTCGGGACCGATCTGGTCAATCCGGACTTCGCTGCCGTCGCCACGGCGATGGGGATGTTCGGTCGCCGCGTCGAGCAGCCCGGCGACCTCGACGCCGCACTGGCCGAGGCCTTCGCCCACGACGGCCCGGCCGTCGTCGACGTCGTCACCGCGCGACAGGAACTGTCCATCCCCCCGGCGATCACCGCCGAGCAGGCCAAGGG
>CAMFLL010000080.1 GCA_945957405.1 uncultured Mycolicibacterium sp.
CCTCAGCGGGATCGTCGACTCGGCGGGAACTCGATTGCCTCCTGCTTCGACAGCGGCACTCGCGGGAACACCGCCACCATGCTCATCCCCACACGGTTCGACGATCCGGTCAGCGGATGGCAGGACATCCCGGGTTGGTTCACGTGGCGCGACGGCCAGCAGGAAGCTGCCGCGCATTTCCCCGACGGCAGCCGGTTCGTCGAAGTCGGGCTGTATCTCGGACGCAGCCTGTGCTCATTGCTTGACGTGATCCGCAGCGCGGGTCGCCGAGACATCGTGATCGGAGTCGACACCTGCCGTGGGAGCGGCCCGGAGGGCCGGCGCGACACCGACGCCCACGGCGGGGCGGTGGCACACGGCGGTGGGACGATGGCCGGACTGCTGCACCGCAACGTGATCGCGTGTGGCTTCGCCGACGATGTGAGTCTGCTCATCAGTGATTCGGTTGCGGCAGCAGGACTGTTCGCCGATTCGTCACTGTCCTGGGTGCACCTCGACGCCCGCCATGACTATGACAGTATCGCCGCCGATATCGGGGCCTGGGCGCCCAAAGTCGTGCCCGGCGGGTGGTTGTCCGGCGACGACTATCACGAAACCCAGTGGCCCGGTGTGGTCGCCGCGGTGCGCGATTTGTTGCCGAGCGCGGCGCCCTGGTCGGTGCAGCAGTGGCGCTGGGTCAAGCCCGACTAAAACTCGCCATGAGGCTGAATATTGTCGGGCCTGTCGGCCTTGCACTACCAATACAGCGATGAGTACGACGCTGCCTGACACCTGTTGTCGCTGACGCCAATTCGCGCCGGCCATCGGGCCGGCATCACGTCGTGTCCGCAGCATCTGCAGAAAGTCGAACTGTGTCCGTATTCGTTGACATCACCCCTGAGGCGCCCGAGGCGCCGCCACGGCCCGGCCAGAGCCCATGGCGGGGACGGCTGACCAGGGCGGCGTTACCGCTGTTGTCGGTTGTCGTCTTCGGGATCGCCTGGCAGGCCGCCGCGGCCAGTGGCATCTGGAACCAGACCTTCGTGCCCTATCCGAGCACCGTGTGGCACGCCTTCCTCGACGTCTCCACCACCCATGACGGTGTTCGCGGTTATGCCGGATACCTGTTGTGGGAGCACCTGTACATGACGCTGCGCCGCGTGCTGGTGGGCGTCGTCATCGGTGTTGCGGTCGGGGTGGCACTGGGATTGGTGATGGGATCCGTCAGTTGGGTACGCAGCGTTCTCGAACCGTGGCTGACGTTCGTGCGCGCGCTGCCGCCGCTGGCGTACTTCTTCCTCCTGGTGATCTGGCTCGGCATCGACGAAGCCCCGAAGATCACCCTGCTGGCCCTGGCCGCGCTACCGCCGGCCGCCGTGGCCACCACCGCCGCCGTCGTGGCCGCGCCCGTCGGATTGCAGGAGGCTGCCCGGGCGCTCGGGGCCAGCCGCATCGAGGTGATCCGCGATGTCGTTGTGCCGTCGGCACTTCCGGAGACATTCACCGGTATCCGACTTGCGGTCGGAATGGCCTATTCGTCGGTGGTCGCCGCCGAACTGTTCAACGGCATCCCCGGCATCGGAGGCCTGGTCAAAGACGCCAGCAACTACAACAACACCCCCGTCGTACTGGTCGGGATCTTCGCCATCGGGATCTCGGGTCTGGTCATCGACGGCGTACTTCGCGCGGTGGAACGACGCAGCATTCCCTGGATTGGAAAGGTCTAGAAAATCATGAGGTTCAAACCATTGTTGGTCGCACTGGCAGTGTCGGCGCTTGCGCTGGCCGGCTGCTCGGTGGACCACTCCGGGCAGCAGGCCGACAAGCCGACCATTCGCATTGGCTACCAGACGTTTCCGAGCGGCGACCTGATCGTCAAGAACAACAAGTGGCTCGAAGAGGCGCTGCCGGACTACAACATCAAGTGGACCAAGTTCGACTCGGGCGCTGACGTCAACACCGCGTTCATCGCCAAGGAACTCGATTTCGGGTCCCTGGGCTCCAGCCCCGTCGCGCGGGGGTTGTCGGCACCGCTGAACATCCCGTATCAATTGGCGTTCGTGCTCGATGTCGCCGGTGACAACGAGGCTTTGGTGGTGCGCAACTCCAGTGGCGTCAAGACCATCCCCGAACTCAAGGGCAAGCGCATCGCCACGCCGTTCGCCTCTACCGCGCACTACAGCCTGTTGGCAGCACTGAACCAGAATGGCTTGTCGCCCAACGATGTACAGCTGGTCGACCTGCAGCCGCAGGCCATCCTGGCCGCATGGGACCGCGGTGACATCGACGCGGCGTACACGTGGTTGCCGACGTTGGACGATCTGCGCAAGACTGGGACGGATCTCATCACGAGCCGCCAGTTGGCCAAGGACGGCAAGCCCACACTGGACCTGGGGGCGGTGTCCAGCGAGTTCGCGTCGGCGCACCCCGATGTGGTCGACACGTGGCGCCAGCAGGAGGCCCGGGCCCTCACCACCATCCACGACGATCCCGACGCCGCGGCCAAAGCCATCGCCGCCGAGATCGGCCTGACCCCAGCGGACGTCGCCGGCCAACTCAAGCAGGGTGTCTATCTGACACCGGAAGAAGTGGCGTCAGCGGAATGGCTGGGATCCGACGGCCAGCCGGGCAATATCGCGGTCAACCTCCAGAGCGCATCGCAGTTCCTCGCCGACCAGAAGCAGATTCCGGCGGCGGCACCGTTGAAGACCTTCCAGGACGCGATCTACACCAAGGGGCTGCCCGGTGCCATCAAGCAGTGACATCAAGAGCCCCGAGACGACGAACGCAGCCACCGACGGTACGGTTCGCATTCACAGCGTGGAGCACCGGTACGGCGATGTGACGGCGCTGGGGCCAGTCGATCTCGACGTCGAACCGGGAGCGTTCCTGGTTCTGGTCGGCGCCTCCGGATGCGGTAAGAGCACGCTGTTGCGACTCATCGCCGGGTTCGAGGCACCATCGGCGGGCAAGGTCCAGGTCTCCGGTGCGCCGCCCATGCCGGGCGTGAGCGCAGGTGTCGTATTTCAGCAGCCGCGCCTGTTCCCGTGGCGCACGGTCGGCGGAAACGTCGATCTGGCACTCAAATACGCGAAAGTGCCACGGGAGCGGCGCGACCAACGGCGCGAGGAACTGCTGCAGCGGGTCGGGTTGGAAGGCACCGCCGGACGCCGGATCTGGGAGATCAGCGGCGGTCAACAACAACGTGTCGCGATCGCCCGCGCCCTCGCCGCCGAGACCCCGCTGTTCCTGCTCGACGAGCCCTTCGCGGCGCTGGACGCCCTGACCAGGGAACGGCTCCAGGAGGACGTCCGACAGGTCAGTGCCGAAACCGGCCGCACCACGGTCTTCGTCACGCACAGCGCCGACGAGGCGGCGTTTCTGGGGTCCCGGATCATCGTGCTGACCCGTCGCCCTGGCCAGGTCGCCCTCGATCTCCCGGTCGACCTGCCGCGCACTGGCGTCGACCCCGACGAATTGCGGCGCTCACCGGAGTACACCCGGCTGCGCGCCGAAGTGGGCCGGGCAGTCAAGGCCGCTGCCGCCTGAGGGCGCCGACGCCGGACGTCAGGTGCGTTCGGTCAGCCAGTCGGGGTCGGCCCAGGAGTCGGCGGGCAGGGCGCCCTTGGCGTAACTCGGGTTCTGCCGGAGCCGCTGTTGCACGCTCGCATGGATTTTCGCGGTGGACGGAACCGGGCGGCGCCGGAAGATCAGCAGCCCCCAGTACCATCCCGCACCGTGGATGGTCGCGTCGGCATTGTCCACGGTGAGCCTGGCGAACGGCCGGTCCGGGCGCATCACCAGGCCTGCGGCGGTGGCGCCGTCGGTGATCCATTTGAGCGCGACGTCGCCCAGTCGAGGTTTGACCACGTAGCCGCCGCCGATGTCGGAATGGTTGCCCGCGAACCAGACTTCCTGTATTGCGGTCTGCTTTTCGTCGACCAGGTATTCGCGAAATGGCCTGCGGCGCTCGTCGATCGACACCGCATGGCGGCCGGCAACGACGTTGGGCAGCGTGCGGGTGTAGGGCCACTCCATGCTGCGGCGTAACAGACCGGGGGCCTTGACGCTGTCCCAGATGCCCAGGTACTCGACGGGAACCCAGAAATGCCCGTCATTCTCCTGGGACGCCACGGACGCGAACTGCTTGGCCTTGATCCAGTCGTCCTTGCGCCACTTCGGTTTTCGACGCGCGTAGTTGCTGACCGCGTACCGGACCAGGTTCTCCGAGCCGGGGCGCGTGATGCCGATCAGGTGCAACAGCCCGGTCAGCGCCCGCGCGCAGTACGCGCCGCGGCTGAACCCGAAGATGAAGATCTTGTCGCCGGGGGTCCAGTGGTTGATCAGAAACGTATACGCCTCTTCGAGATTGGTGCGCATTCCCGCGCCGAACGCGAGGCCGAACAGCCGTGAGATCCGTTGTGCGGGTGCGGTCCATGCCCCGGCGGCCGAGAACGTGCCGACGCCAGGGTCGTAGTACGTCAGCTGGCGGCCCGGCTCGTTGTGCAGCCGGCGGAACAGCTGGACGACGTTGGAGTTGCCGTCTGCCTTGACGTCACCGCCGGTGCCGTCGAAGCAGATGACGATATTGGACACCGATACTCCCGCTCAGGCGCTCAGATCAGGTCGATGGCCTCGGCGATGGACGGCAGCACCCGACCCGGCCGGAACGGGTACCGCACGATATCGGCCTCGGTGGTCGATCCCGTCAATACCAGGATGGTGTCCAGACCCGCCTCGATACCGGCGACCACATCGGTGTCCATCCGATCGCCGACCATGACGGTGCTCTCGGAGTGCGCCTCGATGCGGTTGAGCGCACTACGGAACATCATCGGGTTCGGCTTGCCGACGAAGTACGGCTCCCGGCCGGTGGCTTTGGTGATCAAGGCGGCCACCGATCCCGTTGCGGGCAGGGGTCCTTCAGCTGAGGGGCCGGTGACGTCGGGGTTGGTGGCAATGAACCGGGCGCCGTGGCCGATCAGCCTGATGGCCTTGGTGATGGCTTCGAAGGAGTAGGTTCGCGTCTCGCCGAGTACGACGAAATCCGGCTCGGTGTCGGTGAGGGTGTAGCCCACCTCGTGCAGTGCGGTGGTCAGTCCGGCCTCCCCGATGACATACGCCGACCCGCCGGGAAGTTGGTCGTTGAGGAAGGAGGCCGTCGCCAGGGCTGAGGTCCAGATGGACTCCTCGGGCACCGTCAGGCCCGAACGCAGCAGCCGGGCCGCGAGGTCGCGCGGGGTGAAGATCGAATTGTTGGTCAGGACCAGGAACGGGCGGCCCAGAGCGGTGAGTTTTTCGAGGAAATCGGCGGCACCGGGAAGGGCGTGCTCTTCACGGACGAGAACACCGTCCATGTCGGTGAGCCAGCACTGGGCGTTGGAACGCACGCAGTCGGTGGCCTAGACCGGCGGGTAGGCCGGCGGCGGATACACACCGCGAAGTGCCCAGGGTAGCCACGAGAAGAAGTATTCGATCTCGTCGCTCGCGTCGTAATCCGGATTCGGATCCATCAGCCAACCTCCCTGTCACCTCTGGGGGAGTCTATCCCTCGGGCTTTCGCCGCGTGGAGCGGTCGCGAAGTTCAACAGTCAGACAGACACGAGCAAGACCACTGACATCAGGACGACACCGATGCAACATCCGACGCCGCCAGTGCCATAAACTGTCCAACCAGTTGATTGGTCGGCCGGGCTCCCCGGCCCGCACGGGAGAGTTGAAGTATGGCGCCAGAGAACGGGCTGACCCGTCGCGAGGAACTGCTGGTGGTCGCCACGAAGCTGTTCGCCGCACGTGGTTACCACGGCACCCGCATGGACGACGTCGCCGATGTCGTCGGTCTGAACAAGGCTACGGTGTACCACTACTACGCGAGCAAATCGCTGATCCTCTTCGACATCTATCAGCGAGCCGCGCAGCGGACGTTGGCGGCCGTCCACGACGACCCGTCGTGGTCCGCCCGTGAAGCGCTCTACCAGTACACCGTGCGTCTGCTCGAGCAGATCGCCGAGAACCCCGAGGGTGCCGCGGTCTACTTTCAGGAGCAGCCCTACATCAGCGAGTGGTTCACCGAAGAGCAGGTCGCCGAGGTCCGCGAAAAGGAAACCCAGGTCTACGAGCACGTCCACGGTCTCATCGACCGCGGCATCGCCAGCGGCGAGTTCTACGAATGCGACTCGCACGTGCTCGCGCTCGGCTACATCGGCATGACGCTCGGGGCCTACCGGTGGTTGCGTCCGCACGGCCGGCGCAGCGCTCGCGATATCGCCGCCGAGTTCAGCACCGCGTTGTTGCGCGGCCTGATCCGCGACGAGAAGATCCGCGCGGAGACACCGTTGGGCGATGGGGCGTCGGCGCACGCCTGACGGATGCGGCCCGTTTCGGGCCGACTAGGATCTCCGCAATGCCCATCGTGAGCAAGACCGTCGAGGTCAACAAGGACGCCGCGGCCATCATGGCGATCGTCGCCGACTTCGAGGCCTACCCGCAGTGGAACACCGAAGTCAAAGGCTGCTGGGTGCTCGCCCGGTACGACGACGGCAGGCCCAGCCAGCTACGCCTGGACATGTCCATCCAAGGGATGGAAGGCACCTACATCCAGGCGGTGTACTACCCGGGTCCCAATCAGATCCAGACGGTGATGCAGCAGGGTGAGCACTTCACCAAACAGAATCAGCTGTTCTCGGCAGTGGAGATGGGCCCGAACGCAGCGCTGCTCACGGTCGACATGGACGTCGAGACGACGTTCCCGGTGCCGGCGATGATGGTGAAGAAGGTCATCGGCGACGCGCTGGAACACCTGGCCAACAAGCTCAAGGAACGGGCCGAGGCGCTCGTCTGAGGCACGCTCGTCTCAGGCACGCTGCGGCCGTCAGCTCCACACGCCGCTGGCGTCCAGCCGCTCGGTGAGCCGCCGGGCTCCGTCGGTGAACTCCCACTCGGTGTGCGCCACGGCGGCCATGATGTCGCGCTTGCGCAGCGCATCGATCAGCAGCCGGTGCCGGTCGACACTGGAGACGCCCCAATCCGGATCGGTGACGAACACCAGTGTCGGCGTGTAGCGGGCGGCGTGCAGCAGGAACCAGGCCAATTTGATCCGGCCCGCCGACCGGTTGAAGGCGCGGTGGAAGGCGAACTCGGCGGCGGCGACCTGATCGGGATCGGCACCGGCCACCGCGGCGGCCAGCCCGTTGTTCATCTCGTCGAGTTCGTCGATCTCGGAGTCCGTGATGCGCTCGGCGGCGGTGGCGGCCAGCTCCTTGGCGATGGTGGCCTGCAACCAGAAGATGTCCTCGATATCGTTGCGGCTCAATGGAAGAACGACATAGCCACGATTCGGCTCGAGTTGCACCATGCCCTCGCCCCGCAGCGTCAGCAACGCCTCGCGGACTGGGGTGATGCTGACGCCGAGTTGGGCCGCGGTCTCGTCGAGTCGGATGAACGTGCCGGGCCGCAATGTGCCCGCCATGATCGCCGTGCGCAGGTGCCCGGCGACTTCGTCGGACAACTGTGCCCGACGGACGCGGCGCCCCGTGGCCCGTCGCGCGGGTGCTGTCTTGACCGGTGAATTCAATGGGTCTCCATCAGCGCAGGGTCGTCGGGCGGGACTTGATCATCGGACAGTCTTGATCATCGGCGATTCAGGACACTACTGTGACCGGGACAACACAATGTTTGATCAAATGTAAAATTCCCGCAAGTTGTCCGGCTCCGACCACGAGGGGAAGCGATCGTTGACCGCGCAGTTGGCTCGAGACGTGACCAGCAAGCCGCTTGACCAGCCCTATCTGGCGCGCCGCCAGAACTGGACGAACCTGTTGGCGCGGCATGCGCTGATGCAACCGGATGCCACGGCGTTGCGGTTCCTCGGGCACACCACCACCTGGGCTGACCTGGATCGCCGGGTGCAGGCGCTCGCCGGTGCGCTGAGTCGGCGCGGCGTCGGGTTCGGTGACCGCGTGATGATCCTCATGCTCAACCGGCCCGAGTTCGTCGAGTCGTTCCTGGCCGCCAACCTGCTCGGTGCCATCGCCGTGCCGGTGAACTTCCGGCTGACCCCGCCTGAGTTGGCCTTCCTGGTCGAGGACTGCGAGGCGCGGGTGGTGGTCACCGAGCCCGTGCTGGCCAAGGTCGCGACGACGGTCGCGGGAATCACGCCCGTGGTCACGACGATCATCGTGGCCGACTCGCATGGCGAGGACCGTCTGGAGGGTGGCACCATCGCCTACGAGGACCTCATCGACGAGGCAGACAGTGCCGGTCCGGCCGAGGCCGGCGTCGATGTGCCCAACGACAACCCGGCGCTCATCATGTACACATCGGGGACGACGGGCCGTCCCAAGGGCGCGGTGCTGACCCACACCAACCTCACCGGCCAGACCATGACGATGCTCTTCACCAGCGGCGCCGATATCAACAACGACGTCGGGTTCGTCGGTGTCCCGCTGTTCCACATCGCGGGCATCGGCAACATGCTGACCGGACTGACACTGGGCATCCCCACCGTCATCCATCCGCTCGGCGCGTTCGACCCAGGGCAGCTGCTCGACGTGCTGGAGGCGGAGAAGGTGTCGGGCATCTTCCTGGTGCCTGCCCAGTGGCAGGCCGTCTGCGCCGCCCAGAAGGCGCAGCCGCGTCAGCTCAACCTGCGTGCGATCTCCTGGGGTGCCGCGCCGGCGTCGGACACGTTGCTGCGAGACATGGCGCAGACGTTCCCCGACGCGAAGATCCTGGCGGCCTTCGGCCAGACCGAGATGTCGCCGGTGACCTGCATGCTGCTGGGCGATGACGCCATCAGGAAGCTCGGCTCGGTGGGCAAGGTCATCCCGACGGTGTCGGCGCGCGTCGTCGACGAGAACATGAACGACGTCCCGGTGGGCGAGGTCGGCGAGATCGTCTACCGGGCGCCCACCCTGATGGCCGGCTACTGGAACAACCCCGATGCCACCGCGGAGGCGTTCGCGGGCGGCTGGTTCCACTCGGGTGATCTGGTCCGGATGGACGAGGAGGGTTACGTCTGGGTGGTGGACCGCAAGAAGGACATGATCATCTCCGGCGGCGAGAACATCTACTGCGCCGAGGTCGAGAACGTCCTGGCGGGTCATCCGTCGATCGTCGAGGTGGCCGTGATCGGGCGCGCGCACCAGAAGTGGGGCGAGATTCCGGTCGCCGTCGCGGCCGTCACCGAGAACGCGTTGCGTCTCGAGGATCTCGAGGAGTTCCTCAACGAGCGGCTGGCACGGTACAAACACCCCAAGGGTCTGGAGATCGTCGACGCGTTACCGCGCAACCCAGCTGGCAAAGTGCTGAAAACAGAATTGCGGGCGCGATTCGATGACCGCGGAAATCAGCATTCTTCTGGCGAAAATGCCACGTAATCAACGCTTTCGACACGAAATGGAAACGATTGACGGACGCGCAAAATATGCGTCGGCCACGGATGAGGGTTAATCGTGCAGATGCAGTGCACCGCCGTCCTGCCATCGGGTACATTCCTGTGGTCCGTCTTACTACTCCCGAGTAGGGAGCCGGGCTTCACACACCTCGGGTTGGGGCAAGGAGGGGGCGTGCAGGACGGAGTTGCGATGCAGCGCAGCACTCCCGGCACCCATCCCGTGGGTGCCGCGTGACGGCCTCCACGGGGGGGTTGACCGGCTACGTCCGGGACCAGTTGCGGACCCCCCTGGAGTTGGTCGGCGGGTTCTTCCGCATGTGCGTGCTCACCGGCAAGGCGCTCTTCCGGCCGTTCGAGTGGCGGGAGTTCCTCGAGCAGAGCTGGTTCCTGATGCGCGTGGCATTCCTGCCCACCGTCGCGGTGTCCATACCGCTGACGGTCCTCATCATCTTCACGCTCAACATCCTGTTGGCCGAGTTCGGTGCCGCCGACGTGTCCGGGGCCGGCGCCGCGCTGGGTGCGGTCACCCAGCTCGGGCCGCTGGTGACGGTGCTCGTCGTCGCCGGAGCTGGGTCCACCGCGATCTGCGCGGACCTGGGCGCTCGCACCATCCGTGAGGAGATCGACGCGCTCGAGGTGCTGGGGATCGATCCCATCCACCGTCTGGTGCTGCCCCGCGTGGTGGCGTCGACGTTCGTGGCATTCCTGCTCAACGGCGCGGTCATCACCATCGGCCTGGTCGGCGGATTCATCTTCGGCGTGTACATCCAGAACGTCTCGGCCGGCGCCTACGTCTCGACCCTGACCCTGATCACGGGCCTGCCCGAGGTACTCATCTCGGTGATCAAGGCCTTGACGTTCGGCCTGATCGCGGGCCTGGTCGGATGCTACCGCGGTCTCACGGTCGCCGGCGGCGCCAAAGGGGTCGGCACCGCGGTCAACGAAACCCTGGTGCTGTGCGTCGTCGCGTTGTTCGCGGTCAACGTCGTCCTGACCACCATCGGTGTGCGGTTCGGAACGGGACGCTGAGATGGCCGGTGATCTGAAATGACAACGACGCAGGTCCTCCGCGGTCGGTTCCCCCGCGCCTACGCCGATGTCGGCAGGGTGGCCGGTTGGCCGGGCAGGTTCCTCGATCAACTGGGCCACGTCGCCTGGTTCGTGCTCACCGCGATCGGCTCGATTCCACACGCGCTCAGGAACTATCGCCGTGAGGTGCTCCGGTTGATCGCGGAGATCGGCATGGGTACCGGCGCGATGGCCGTCATCGGTGGAACCGTCGCAATCATCGGTTTCGTCACGCTGTCGGCCGGGTCGCTGATCGCCATCCAGGGTTTCGCGTCGCTGGGCAACATCGGTGTCGAGGCGTTCACGGGCTTCTTCGCCGCACTGGCGAACGTGCGTGTGGTCGCACCCATCGTCACCGGGCAGGCGCTGGCCGCCACGGTCGGCGCCGGCGCCACCGCCGAACTGGGCGCCATGCGCATCAGCGAAGAAGTCGACGCGCTGGAAGTGATGGGCATCAAGTCGATCTCATACCTGGTGACCACGCGGATCCTGGCCGGCGCGGTGGTGATCATCCCGCTCTACGCGATGGCGATCCTGCTGTCGTTCATATCCGCGCAGATCGTCACCACGGTGTTCTACGCGCAGTCGATCGGCACCTACTCGCACTACTTCAACACGTTCCTGCGCGTCGACGACGTGATGTGGTCCTTCCTCGAAGTGATCATCATGTCGGTCATCGTCATGCTCAACCATTGCTACTTCGGCTATTTCGCCAGCGGCGGAGCGGTCGGCGTGGGCGAGGCGGTCGGCAAGTCGATGCGCACCTCGCTGGTGGCGATCGTGATCGTGGTCCTGTTCGCCTCGTTGGCGCTCTACGGCGTCGACCCGAACTTCAACCTGACGGTGTAGCACCATGACTCGTCCTGATCAGGTGCGCGCCGCCGACAACGCCGAACGCAAACCGCCGTACAAGCTCGCAGGTCTGATCCTGTTGTTGCTGAGTGCACTCGTGGTGGGTGTCACGTACACCCAGTTCCGTGGCGGGTTCACCGACAAGACCGAGATCACCCTGGTCAGCGACCGCGCCGGCCTGGTGATGGACCCGGGCTCGAAGGTGACCTTCAACGGCGTGCAGATCGGCCGCGTCTCGGCGGTCGACGCCGTGGAACGCGACGGCACCACCAAGGCCCAGCTGAAACTCGATCTCTATCCCCAGTACATCCAGCTCATCCCGGCCAACGTCGACGCCAAAATCCAGGCCACCACGGTGTTCGGTAACAAGTACGTGTCGTTCACGTCGCCCAAGAACCCGGAGGCTGCGCGCATCTCATCGTCGACGCCCATCGACGTGTCCGGTGTGACAACGGAATTCAACACACTGTTCGAGACCATCACGTCGATCTCCGAACAGGTGGACCCGATCAAGCTGAACATGACGCTGTCAGCCACCGCCGAAGCGCTGACCGGCCTCGGTGACAAGTTCGGGAAATCGATCGTCAACGGCAACGCGATCCTCGACGACCTCAATCCCCAGATGCCACAGCTCCGCTACGACCTGCAGCGGTTGACCGATCTGACCGACGTCTACCGCAATGCGTCGCCGGACCTGTTCGACGCACTGGACAACGCCGTGGTTACGGCGCGCACTCTCAACCAGCAGCAGAACGATCTCAACTCGGCGTTGCTGGCCGCCACGGGATTCGGCAACACCGGCGCCGACGTCTTCGAGCGGGGCGGGCCGTACCTGGTGCGCGGCGCCGCCGACCTGGTGCCCACGGCGACATTGCTCGACACCTACAGCCCTGAGCTGTTCTGCACGGTCCGCAACTACGCACAGGTGGCCCCCAAGGTGGCCGATTCTCTTGGTGGCAACGGATATTCGCTGAACACCAACACGACGTTCCTGGGTGCTGAGAACCCGTACGTCTACCCCGACAACCTGCCCCGCGTCAACGCCAAGGGCGGTCCGGGTGGCGCACCCGGCTGTTGGCAGACCATCGACCGCCACCTCTGGCCCGCGCCATATCTGGTGATGGACACCGGTGCGTCGATCGCGCCCTACAACCACCTCGAGCTGGGACAACCGATCCTCACCGAATACGTCTGGGGTCGCCAGGGCGGGGAGAACACGATCAACCCATGAAAATCACCGGTACCGCAATCAAACTCGGCGCCTTCTCACTGGTGCTGCTGCTGTTCACGGCGATCATCATCATCGTGTTCGGTCAGATCCGCTTCGACCGGACCAACGGCTACAGTGCGGAGTTCAGCAACGCCAGTGGCCTGCGCGCCGGCCAGTTCGTCCGCGCGTCCGGCGTCGAGGTCGGCAAGGTCTCCAAGGTCGAACTCGTCGACGGCGGCCAACGAGTCCGCGTCACCTTCAACGTCGACCGCACCCTGCCGCTCTACCAGTCGACCACTGCGCAGATCCGCTACCAGGACCTGATCGGCAACCGCTACCTGGAACTGGCGCGGGGTTCAGGCGAGGGCGCCGACCGGGTGTTGCCGCCGGGTGGCTTCATCCCGCTGTCGCGCACGCAGCCCGCGCTCGACCTGGATGCTCTCATCGGCGGATTCAAACCCCTGTTCCGCGCCCTGGATCCGGAGAAGGTCAACAACATCGCGCAGTCGATCATCACGGTGTTCCAGGGACAGGGCGGCACCATCAGCGACATCCTGGACCAGACTGCGCAACTGACATCGGCCCTGGCCGATCGTGATCAGGCCATCGGTGAGGTGATCACCAACCTCAACACCGTGCTCGCCACCACGGTGAAGCACCAGAAGGAATTCGACCAGACGGTGAACAACTTCGAGGTGCTCATCACCGGCCTGAGGAACCGCGCCGATCCGATCGCCGACGCGACGGCCGACATCAGCAATGCCGCGGGCACCCTCGGCGACCTGCTGGCCGACAATCGGCCTGTGCTCAAGGACACCATTGCGCACCTGGAGAACATCCAGCAGCCGCTGGTCGACCAGCAGGCGCAGGTGGACGACATCTTGACCAAACTGCCTGACTCACTGAAGATCATCGGTCGCGCGGGTGGTGTGTACGGTGACTTCTTCAACTTCTATCTGTGCGATCTGACGTTGAAGCTCAACGGTTTACAGCCCGGCGGACCTGTCCGGACCGTGAAGGTGTTCACCCAGCCCACGGGTAGGTGCACGCCGCAATGAGAACCCTCGAAGGTCCGAACCGGATCCGTAACGGACTGGTCGGCATCATGATCCTGGTCCTCATCGTGGGAGTCGGGCAGAGCTTTTCCAGCGTGCCGATGCTGTTCGCGCAGCCCACCTACTACGGCAATTTCACCGACTCCGGCGGTCTCAACACCGGTGACAAGGTGCGCATCGCCGGGATGGACGTGGGCTCCGTGCAGTCGCTGGCCATCGACGGTGACCACGTCGTGATGGGATTCTCGTTGGGCGGCAACCAGATCGGCACCGACAGCCGGCTGGCGATCCGGACCGACACGATCCTGGGTAAGAAGGTGCTCGAGGTCGAGCCGCGCGGCACCGACATCCTGCGCGCCAACGGCTCGCTGCCGGTGGGCCAGAGCACCACGCCCTACCAGATCTACGATGCGTTCTTCGATGTCACCAAGGCAGCCGCCGGCTGGGATATCGACACTGTCAAGCGTTCGCTGAACGTGTTGTCGGAGACCATCACCCAGACATCACCCAACCTGAGCGCCGCGCTCGACGGGGTGGCACGGTTCTCCGACACCATCGGCAAGCGTGACGAGCAGTTCAAGCAACTGCTGGCCAATGCCAACAAGGTGGCCTCGGTGCTGGGCGACCGCAGTGGTCAGATCAACGCCCTGCTGGTGAACAGCAAGACGCTCCTGGCCGCCGTCAACGAACGCGGCCAGGCCATCGACTACCTGCTGGCCAATGTGCAACAGGTGTCCACTCAGTTCCAGGGCCTGGTCAACGACAACCCGAATCTCAACCATGTGCTCGAGCAACTGCGCACGGTGTCCGATCTGTTGGTCAAACACAAATACGACCTACAGGACGTCCTGATCACCTTGAGCAAGTTCACCGCATCGCTGGCGGAGGCCGTCGCGTCGGGGCCGTACTTCAAGGTGCTCATCGTCAACCTGCTACCCGGCCAGGTGTTGCAACCCTTCATCGACGCCGCGTTCAAGAAGCGCGGTATCGATCCCGAACAGTTCTGGCGCAACGCGGGTCTGCCGGCATTCCAGTTCCCGGACCCCAACGGCGACCGTCAGCCCAACGGTGCGCCGCCGCCTGCGCCGCAGCTTCTCGAGGGCACCCCCGATCATCCGGGCCCCGCCGTGCCCAAGGGTTCGCCGTGCTCGTACACGCCGCCCGCCGACGGGATTCCGTCACCTGGTGACCCTTTGCCGTGTGCCCAGCTGACCAACGGTCCGTTCGGTGACAACCCGTACGGCCCGAATTACGGTCCGCCCGAAGGCGTTCTGACGTCGGCGCCCAATCCGGACGCACCGCCGCCCGCACCGGGGCTGCCGATTGCGGCCGAACCGGGGCAGCCCTCTCCGGCCGTGCCCGGGGTACCGGTGCCGATCGCGCCGGGACCCGTCAACGCACGCACCATGCCGCTCGGCCCGCCCCCCGGCCCCGGTCCCGCACCGGTCGCAGTGCCGCCGGTGCCGCTGGAGCAAGGTCCGCCGCCGCCGGGCCCAGGACAACAGTTGTCGCCGAACTCGGTTGAGCCCCTGCCGGGCAATCCGCCGTTCCTCGTGCCCGACACGGGAGGTTCCTGACCGGTGTCCACGATCTTCAACATCCGCAACATCAAGCTGCCGCAGGTTTCCAAGGCCGCGGTGGTGATCGGCGCACTGGTCGTCGTCCTCGGCCTGGCGGGCGGCATCGTCGGCTGGCAGCTCTACAAGAAGCTGACCAACAACACCGTTGTCGCGTATTTCCCTCAGGCCCTTGCCCTTTACCCGGGTGACAAGGTCCAGATCATGGGCGTGCGCGTCGGTGCGATCGACAAGATCGAGCCCGACGGCGACAAGATGCGCGTCACCATGCACTACGCGAACAAGTACAAGGTGCCCAAGGACGTCACC
The DNA here is from genome assembly GCA_945957405.1 of uncultured Mycolicibacterium sp. GTDB lineage: Bacteria > Actinomycetota > Actinomycetes > Mycobacteriales > Mycobacteriaceae > Mycobacterium. Next base: position 15,445 of record CAMFLL010000080.1, read on the forward strand.
GCGTCGATCCTCAACCCCAGCCTGGTCGCGTCGCGCACCATTCAGCTGTCGCCGGCGTACACCGGCGGCGACGTGCTCGAGAACAACGCCGTCATCCCGATCGAGAAGACCCAGGTGCCGGTGGAATGGGATGATCTGCGCAACCAGATCACCGACATCATCAGTCAACTCGGCCCCACTCCCGAACAGCCGAAGGGCCCGTTCGGTGACGTCATCGAGTCGTTCGCCGACGGACTCGACGGTAAGGGCAAGCAGCTCAACACCACGCTGAACGCGTTGTCCGATGCGGTCACAGCCCTCAACGAGGGACGCGGGGATTTCTTCGCCGTCGCCAAGAGCCTGGCGTTGTTCGTCAACGCCCTGCATCAGAGCGATCAGCAGTTCGTCGCGCTGAACCAGAACCTCGCCGAATTCACCGGCAAGTTCAGCCAGAACGACCACGAATTGGCCGACACCCTCAAGCAGGTCGATTCGCTACTGGTGACCGCGCGGAAGTTCATCAACGACAACGGCTCGGTGCTGTCCCACGACATCAACAACCTGGCTGACACGACGAATGCGCTGCTGCAGCCCGAACCGCGCGACGGTCTCGAGACGGCGCTGCACGTGTTCCCCAACCTGGCCGCCAACCTGATCAACATCTATGAGCCTGCCCATGGCTCGCTGTCGGCAGTGCCGGTGGTAGCCAGCTTCGCCAACCCGATGCAGTTCATCTGCAGTTCGATCCAGGCCGGCAGTCGCCTCGGCTACCAGGAGTCGGCAGAACTGTGCGCCGAGTATCTGGCGCCAGTCCTCGACGCGATCAAGTTCAACTACCCGCCGTTCGGCATCAACCAGGTTTCCACGGCCGACACACTGCCCAAGATGGTGGCGTACTCCGAGGAGCGGTTGCGGCCGCCGCCGGGGTACAAGGACACGACGGTGCCCGGCATCTTCTCGCGCGATACGTTGTTCTCGCACGGCAACCACGAGCCGGGCTGGATCGTGGCGCCCGGCATGCAGGGCCTGCAGGTGCAGGCGTTCACCGAGAACATGTTGACACCGGATTCGTTGGCGGCGTTGATGGGTGGTCCCGACCCGTCGTCCGTCCCGCCCGCCGGCCCCCGTGGTGGTGCGCCGTCGAACTCGTACGACGAGAGCAACCCGCTGCCGCCGCCGTGGTACCCGCAGCCCGGTCCACCGCCGGGCCCCGCGCCGGAGGTGATCCCGGGTCCGCTGCCGGTGTCGCAGCAGCTGCCGGGTACCAACCCAGCAGAGAGCGGGCCGGCTCCCGCGCCTGGACCTGCTCCGTCGGGACCGCTGCTGCCCGCTGAGGCAGGGGGTCAGTGATGAAGGCACTCACGATGACTCGACGAGTACTCGGCCGAGTGCTGGTGCTTCTGATGGCCACGCTCGTCCTCGCCTCCTGCGGCTGGCGCGGTATCGCCAACGTGCCGCTGCCCGGTGGCCCGGGCACCGGCGCGGACAAGATGACCATCTACGTCCAACTGCCGGATACGTTGGCGCTCAACGTCAACAGCAAGGTCCGCGTCGCCGACGTCAACGTCGGCTCGGTGCGTGAGATCAAACTGGAGAACTGGGTCGCGACGTTGACCCTCGACATGGATTCGCATGTCCAGTTGCCGCGCAATGCCACTGCCCGCGTCGGCCAGACCAGCCTGCTGGGCAGCCAGCACATCGAACTGGCACCACCGGCCGACCCGTCGTCGGAACCCTTGCGCAACGGCGACACCATCGAGTTGAAGAACGCGACGTCGTATCCGACGATCGAGCGCACGCTGGCCAGTGTGGGCACCGTGTTGCGCGGTGGCGGCATCCCGAACCTCGAAGTCATCCAGGTCGAGGTGAACAACATCCTCGACGGTAATGCCGAGCAGATCCGGGACTTCCTGGGCAAGTTGGACACCTTCACCCGGCAACTCAACGAGCAGACCCAGGACATCAACCGCGCCATCGATTCGACGAACGAACTGCTGAAGATCGTCGCGAATCGCAATGACACCTTGGACCGGGTGCTCACCGAGTTCCCGCCACTGATCAAGTATTTCGCCGATCAGCGTGACGTGTTCGCCGATGCGGTGACCGCGCTGGGCAGGTTCAGCAAGGCCACCGATGACAGTCTGTCGGCGGCCCGGGGCGACCTGGAGACGAACCTGCGTCTGCTGCAGCGCCCACTGGCCCAGTTGCAGCGCGCCGCGCCGTACCTCGTCGCTTCGCTGAAACTGCTCTTCACGCTGCCGTTCAACATCGACAATGTGCCGAAGGTGGTGCGCGGCGACTACATCAACACGTCGGCGACGTTCGACCTGACGCTCAGCACGCTGGACAACGCGTTCCTGACCGGTACCGGTGTGTCGGGCATGCTGCGGGCACTCGAGCAGGCCTGGGGACGCGATCCGGAGACGATGATCCCCGACGTCCGCTTCACCCCGAACCCGAACTCGGTGCCCGGCGGCCCACTGGTGGAGAGGGCTCCGTGACATGCTGACCCGATTCATCCGTATCCAGTTGGTGCTGTTCACGGTGCTGACGCTCATCGCGCTGGTCGCCCTCGGGTGGTTCTACCTGAAACTCCCGACCGTCGCCGGTGTCGGGCAGTACACGCTGAAGGCGGATCTGCCGGCCTCCGGCGGCCTGTACCGCACCGCCAACGTGACCTACCGCGGCATCACGATCGGCAAGGTCACCGATATTGTGCCCACCGAACGCGGCGCACAGGCGACCATGAGTATCTCGGACAACTACAAGATCCCGGTGAATGCCGTGGCCAATGTGCATTCGGTGTCGGCGATCGGTGAGCAGTACATCGACCTGGTGTCCGAGGGCAGCAGTAATCAGTACTTCTCGCCAGGGCAGACGATGACCAAGGGCACCGTCCCACGTGAGATCGGACCTGCGCTCGACGCCGCCAACCGTGGCCTGGAGGTACTGCCCAAGGAGAAGATCGCCGGATTGCTCGACGAGACGTCGCAGGCGGTGGGTGGGCTCGGACCGGCACTGCAGCGACTGGTGGACGGTACCCAGGCGATCGCGGGTGACTTCCGGACGAACATCAACGACATCAACGACATCATCAACAACTCGGCGCCGATCATCGACAGCCAGGTGAACTCCGGTGACGCAATCTCGCGCTGGGCGGCCAATCTGAACACGATCACGGCGCAGACGGCCGCGCAGGATCAGACGGTGCGCAACACGTTGAAGAACGCGGCGCCGACTGCCGACGAGGTGGCCGCGGTGTTCAGCGATGTGCGGGATTCGCTCCCACAGACATTGGCGAACCTGGCCATCGTCCTCGACATGCTCAAGCGCTACAACAAGGGCGTCGAGCAGGCGCTGGTGATCCTGCCGGAAGGTGGCGCGGTGGCGCAGGCCGTGGCAGCTCCCTTCAAAAACGCTGCGGCACTGAACTTCTCGTTGACGATCAACCAGCCGCCGCCGTGTCTGACCGGGTTCCTGCCCGCGACCGAGTGGCGATCGCCCGCGGACACCACCACGGCGCCGCTGCCGTCGGGGACGTACTGCAAGATCCCCCAGGACACCCCTGCGAACGTGGTGCGCGGTGCGCGCAACTATCCCTGTGTGGACGTGCCGGGGAAGCGCGCCGCCACACCGCGGGAATGTCGCAGCAACGAGCCCTACGTGCCGCTGGGTACCAACCCGTGGTACGGGGACCCGAATCAGATGCTGAACTGCCCGGCGCCCGGCGCCCGCTGCGACCAGCCCGTGAACCCTGGTCAGGTGATCCCGGCGCCGTCGATCAACAACGGTGAGAACCCGTTGCCGGCCGACCGGCTCCCTCCGCCTGCGCCGTTTGTCAGCGACCCGCTGTCACCGCCGGGCAGTGGCACGGTGCAGTGCAGTGGCCAGCAGCCCAACCCGTGCATCTACACTCCGGCACCAAGCACCTCGGCGGTGTACAACCCGCAAAGTGGTGAAGTCGTCGGACCTGACGGGGTCAAGTACACCGTCAACAGTTCGAATAACACAGGAGACGACGGATGGAAGGAGATGCTGGCGCCAGCCGGCTGAACCCCACCCAGGATGACGAGGCCGAGCGCAGCGAGGCACCGGAGGTTGACGAGGCCGAGCGCAGCGAGGCTGAGGAAGCCGACAGTTCGGGTCCGGAAGCCGACAGTTCGGGTCCGGAAGCCGACGAGGCCGACGGCGGGGCTGCCGGCGACACCGCGGCGTCGCAGCGGTCAGCGCAACGCTCCCGACTGTTCAGCCGCGGCTGGGCAGTCGGTGCCTGCGCCACCCTTGTCGTCCTGGCGGCGCTGGTCGGTGTCGGCGGCTACTTCGCCCTCCGCTCCAACCAGGAGAGCAAGGAGCGGGCCGCGGCAGAGGCGGTCGCCGTGCAGGCCGCGAAGGACTGCGTGACGGCGACGCAGGCGCCCGACCTGGCTTCGATCACCACGAGCCAGCAGAAGATCATCGATTGCGCCACGGGCGATTTCGGTGCACAGGCCAGCCTGTACAGCGGCGTTCTCGTCGACGCTTATCAAGCGGCGAACGCGCAGGTGCAGGTATCCGACATCCGTGCTGCAGCCGAACGGCACAACGACGACGGCTCCATCGAGGTGCTCGTGGCGTTCCGGGTGAAGGTCACCAATTCGACGGTGCAGGGCCAGGAGAGCGGCTACCGACTGCGGGTGCAGATGGCCCCCGACAGCGGTACCTACAAGATCGCCAAGCTCGACCAGGTGACGAAGTGACGGTGGTCTTGACCGAAAGCTCCGACGACACAACAACTGTCGATCCGATCACGGCAGGTGCCCCCGCCGACGACGGCGCCGCGCTGGCACCGTGGCGCGCGCGTGCAGGTGCGTTCGCGGTCGACGTCCTTCTGGGTGTCGGCACGCTGGCGGCGTTGGCAGTGGTCTGGTTGTCGACCACGCGCCTGGCTTGGCCGTGGTGGGTGTGTCTGATCGTCGCTGGGGCGGTGTTCCTGGCGATGGCCGTCAACCGACTGCTGTTGCCCGTGGTGACGGGATGGAGTCTCGGGCGCGCCCTCTTCGGCATCGCGGTGGTGGACCGCGATGGTGTTCGGGTGGGGCCGTGGCGTCTGCTGGCGCGCGACGCCGGCCACCTTCTGGACACGGTGGCGCTGTTCATCGGGTGGGTGTGGCCGCTGGTGGACAGTCGTAATCGGACGTTCGCCGATCTCTTGGCGCGTACCGAGGTTCACCGTGCCGGAGGTAAGCCGTTGGAGGCCCGGCGAATTGCCGCAATGGTGGCAGCACTGTGCGCAGCGGTGGCGGTCGCGGCGGCAGCGGTGGGCTATCTCGCGGTGTATCGTCCCGCGCTACGTGTGCAACAGGCCAAGGAGCAGCTCGCGGTTCAAGGACCCGACCTGGTTGTCGACATGCTCAGTTACGACGTCAAGACCTTGCAGGCAGACTTCGACCGGGCCAAATCGGTGGTCACCGACAACTACCGGCCCCAACTCGAGCAACAGCAACAGGCGGTCCTGAAGTCCGGCCCGGTCGACAACACGTACTGGTCGAGTAACAGCTCCGTCCTCACGGCCGGTGAGAACAACGGCACCATGCTGGTGTTCCTGCAGGGCCAGCGTGGCACTCCACCGAACTTCCGTACCATCACTGCCACCGTCAAGGCCGATTTCGAGCGGGTCGTCGACGGCAGTTGGAAGGTGTCGAACCTGACGGTGCTGGTCAGACCTCGGCCGGGAGGTGGTGGCTGATGAGTCCACGCCGCAATGTCGCAGACAGCCCCGCGTTCGCCGAACTGCCCCCCGCGTCGCCGCGTCGCAGGGGTCTCGCGGTCGTGATGACGGTGGCATCCGCGCTGATCATCGCCGCGGTCACGGTTGGCGCCCTGCTGTTGATCGCACACGAGAAGGATCGCCGAGGTGTGGAACGGGATCGGGCCGCGTTGAACACAGCGGCCACGTTCATGACGACCTACACGACGTTCGATCCGTTTCGTGCGAATGACTATGCCGACCGCGTGCTGGCCCAGGCTACCGGTCAGCTGGCCACCGACTACAAGAGCCGGCTCAACGAGATCGTCATCCAGGTGGCCCGTGCAGAGCCGACGCAGGGCACCGTGGTGGACGCGGGGGTCGAACGGTGGAACGACGACGGCAGCGCGAGCGTGGTGGTCGCCACGCAAACCGTCACCACACTGCCGGACGGTAAGAAGATCGAGAATGGAAATCGTTGGGTGGCAACGGCTATCGAGGAAGGGGACCAGTGGAAGATCAGCAACCTGCTACAGGTGATCTGAATCCTGACGACGCTTCCTCGGATGCCGCGCAGCCGGCGCGGAGTAGACATCGCATGCCGAGAGGGAAGGCCCGGCGGGCGGTGGACACCGTCTCACCAGAGGTCACCGAAGTCGACACCCAAGCGGTGGACGTCGAGTCCAGCGCCGAGGAGGTGACCGGGGAAACCGCCACACCCGACGAATCCATCGGTGACACGCCCGAGGACGAGGTCGCGGCGGAGCCTTCGGTGGAGCCACAACGTATCGTCTTCGTCGAACGCAAGTCGCCAGGCAGACTGGCGCCGGTCGCGATCGGTGTGGCGGCGGCGCTGTTTGTCGGTGCGAGCGGATTCGCCGCAGCGACCCTGCAGCCATACCTCGCCGAACGCGCACTGGTGGACACCAAACTCGAGGTCGCGCGGACGGCGGCCAGCGCCATCACGGCGCTGTGGAGCTATACGCCGGACAACATGGAGACGTTGGCGGACAGGTCGGCGAAGTACCTCGGTGGCGACTTCCAGGCGCAGTACCGCAAGTACATCGATGCGATCGTGCCGCCGAACAAACAAGCGCAGGTCACCAACACCACCGAGGTCGTCGGCACGGCGGTCGAAGCGCTCACCGGATCCGATGCCACCGCCATCGTGTACACGAACAGCACGTCCACCAGCCCGTTGACCAAGAACATTCCCTCGATGAGGTACGTGTCATATCGGTTGGCGCTGCATCGCGATGGCCCGGATTGGCGGGTGACAGGAATGTCGGCGATCACAAATCTGGACCTGACGCCGCAGATCTGAGACGACCCGCCGCACCCTATCGACGTATCCGTCAATAATCTGGTCACACTCGTGTACATTCCTAACCACGAGCTGTGGACGGCCGTGCATCATGGCGGACCGCCCTATAGGTCGGGGGCGGACATCGGGCGGGCGATACTGGGCAGATGGTCATCGCCTCCCCGGTGTCCGACAAACTCACCACCACTGCGCTTCTGCTGCTGACATTTGCGACCGGTCTGGTCGACGCCGTGAGTGTGTTGGTGCTCGGGCACGTGTTCGTCGCCAACATGACAGGAAACGTCGTCTTCCTGGGGTTCTGGTTCGCGGTGCATTCCGAGGTGGACCTGACCGCCGCAGTCGTGGCCTTCGCGGGCTTCTTGCTTGGCGCCGTACTCGGCGGGCGTTTCGCCCGGCACCTCGAATACGAAACCAAGCTCTGGCTGACCGCAGCGTTGGGCACGAATGTGGTTGTGCTGCTGCTCTTGTCGGCGTTGGCGGGGTTGGGCATTCTGGATTACCACGACAACACCAAACTGATCCTGATCGGCACACTGGCGGTGGTGTTCGGTTCGCAGAATGCGGCGGCCAGGCAGTTCGGCGTGCAGGAACTCACTACCACGGTGCTGACGTCGACGATCGTCGGGATCGGCGTCGACTCACGGCTGGCGGGCGGCACAGGCGAGCGCGAAAAGCTGCGCTACACGGTGGTTTTGACCATGTTCTGCGGGGCGTTGGTCGGTGCGACCATGACGCGGTTCACAGTGGCGCCGGTGATAGGTCTGGCCGGGCTGGTGGTTCTGGGGGCCTTGCTGATCTTCCGGTACGGACCATCAGATTAGAGTGCGTTGCATGTCGACAGTTCTGGTCACCGGTGCAGGCCGGGGTATCGGCAAGGCAATCACTGCGCACATGGCAACGCGCGGTTGGGATGTGGTGGCCGGCGTGCGGCGCCAGGAGGACGCCGCGGTGGTCGGCGCCCTGCCACGGGTCACTCCCGTGATGCTCGACGTCACCAACGACGAACAGGTGGCCTCGCTCGACGACCTCCTGCCCGCACGACTGGACGCGGTGGTCAACAACGCCGGTATCGCAGTCGGTGGGCCGCTGGAGGCGGTCGGTACCGCGGATCTGCGCAGGCAGTTCGACGTGAACGTCGTGGGGCAGATGGCGGTGACCCGGGCCGTGTTGCCGCGGTTACGCGAGTCGCGTGGCCGAATCGTCTTCATGTCCAGTGTCAGTGGCCGGATCTCGACGCCGATGACCGGCGCATACTGTGCATCCAAGTTTGCTCTGGAGGCGGCGGCCGACGCACTGCGCATGGAGTTGAAACCGTGGCACATCAGTGTCAGCGTGGTGGAACCAGCCCAGACCGACACCGACATGTGGGCGACCGCGGACCAGATGGTCGAGGACATCGAAGGCGCGATGACCGCCGAGCAGCGCGTGCTCTATGCCAAACACATTGCGGGGATGAAAAAGGTGATCCCGATGTCGCAGCGGATGGCGGTGCCGACAGAGAATGTGGCCGAGGTCGTGGCGCAGGCGTTGACGTCGCGTCGACCCCGCGCGCGGTATCCGGTCGGCATCGGCCCGACCGTGCAGTTG
>CAMFLL010000081.1 GCA_945957405.1 uncultured Mycolicibacterium sp.
GGATCCCAGGACCAGGGAGACCACGGGATTGAACTTGAACCGGACGATCAGCACGACGACGCCGAGGATGGCGACGGCCGTGTTGATCATGATCGCAGTTTCTGACATGCGCTTTCTCCATCGAGTCGCACTGTTGAAGTGCGGAGATATGGCGCCCGCCTCAGTGGGGCCGGCGTGTGACGCCAGCCACGCCACGCTTACATTATGAGCACACACTCACAATATAAGCAATGCCAACGGCGCGAGCGCTCACTGGCGTACAGAAAAGAGGCCGAAAACCGTACGTGGGTGAGCGCTCACGGCCTAAAGGGTGGGGCGAGCCCGCTACGTCACGGTTCGATGATGGTTTCGCTGTCGATCACCGACATGGCCTCCATCAGCGCGGGCTGCTGATCGGGCGCGCCCTGCGCGTCGAGCGCCAGCAGGTAGATCGCGTCCTGGCCGGGAATCACCACGGTCTTGCGGGCGACGAACACGGGCTGGCCGTTCTGGTCGACGGTGCCGGCGATGACGGCGGCTTCGTATCCGGCGAGAGTGGCGGACTGGCCGGCGTCGGGTCCCTGGAATCCGGGCTGGTTGCGCACGGCATTGGGGGCCAACTCGAGCACTTTGGCCTGATCGATATCGCCCGACACCCGGGCCATGCGGGCGACGATCGCCGGTGGGTTGGCGCTCTGCATCGCCTCGGTCAGCACGATCGCGCCGTAAGCGTCGTCGGGGGTGTCCTTACCGACGTCGCTCCAACCCGGCGGCATCGGCAGGTTCAGTTCAGGGGCGCCGGGATCACCACGTTTGACCATGGTCTGGGTGAGACCGTTGTCACGCAGGTAATCGCCGACGGTGTAGTTGGCACCGGACGCCGTGGTGGTGCCCGCCGCCGCCACGCTCGTCGAGGTCGCCGCCGCAGCAGGCGACGATGACGACTCGGTGCTGCCGGCACTGGAACTGGGCGCTTCGGTACTGCTCCCGGATCCGCACCCGACCAGGATCATCGCCACCGCGACGGCGCCACCCGCCAGGACCATCGGCGTCGAATACCTGTCCATGCCTCTCCCCCATCGGTGCGCGGACCCTCAGGTGTCACGGTAATCCGCACAGTTGGAAACGGGTTGGAAAGCGTTCTTCACCGCCGGCCAGGTGTTCGCCGAGCTGCATCCGAGCAGTGTTAGCTGACTGAGTCACGTCAACCGCGGCGTGTCGTTCGGATGATGTCCCGGCGCGTCGGATCACCAAACGCCCGTTGCGGCGAGCGCCTGCAGTGCAGCGCCCTAAAGATGGTTCAGGGCAGCAATTTTGGCGCACCACTGACCGATCGCCGCCTCGGGCAGCCCCCGGTTTTCACCATTTTCGATTTGCCCATTGTCGAGCAGAGCGCACCGATGCTAACCTACGGGCATTAGAGAGCTCGGTTGCCACACAAGAGTGAAGGGCAGTCCATGAGTAGTGCTGCGCAGCGTGCCACCCAGCTCGATCTGGTCGCCAGGCTGAAGTCCGCGTACCCCGAACTCCCGGACGCGCCCACTCCGGACCTGCTTGATCACGATCGCTTCGTCGCGTACATGAAACCCGTGCACGACGTCGGCGGCGAGCCCGACGCCCCCATGAAGTACGAGAACAAGGACTACGAGTACTGGGAGCACATGACCTATGTGATCTGCGAAGTCCTTGCCTGGCGCGGCATCTGGCTCTCCGAGGAGCGCAGGCGCATCGGCAACGTCGACGTCGGCCGTGCGGTCTACCTCGGCTTTCCGTACTACGGCCGTTGGCTGTTGTCGGTCGCGCGGGTGCTGGTCGAGAAGCACCACATCGGCCTCACCGAACTCACCGAGCGCATGGCCGAGGTCAAGGAGCGTTACGCGGGCGGCCTGGCAGACAAAACCCTGGCGGCACAACCCAAGTGCGAGGGTGACGGTTCCGGGGTGAGGCGCAACAGCCACATCGTCCACGCCATGGGTAAAGGTGATCCGCAGGTGTATGCCGGCAAGGCCGGCGAGCCCAGGTTCAAGGTCGGCGACGCCGTCGTCGTGCGGGAACTGCCGGTGCTGTTCTACACCCGCACACCGGAATACGTCAGGGGCGCGACAGGCGAAATCGCCGCCGTGGCATACGAAAGTCCCGCCGCCGAGGACGAAACCTGGGACATTCCAGACGCCAAGCCGGAATGGTTTTACGTCGTCCGGTTCAGCATGGCGGAACTGTGGGATGACTTCAACGGCCCGCCCACCGACAGCCTTCGGACCGAGATTCCCGAGCACTGGCTACAGGCCGCCAACTGATCACGAACGGAACAACATGACAGATCACGATCATGAGCATGACCATGACCGCACCGTCAAACCGATGGTCGACGAGATCACCGACTTCGAGGTGCTCGAGATCGCCCTTCGCGAATTGTGCATCGAGAAGGGCATTTTCACCGCCGAGGAGCATCGGCGTTTCACCGAGTTCGCCGAGCAGATCGGTCCAACCCCGGCCGCCAGGCTGGTTGCGCGGGCCTGGCTGGACCCCGACTTCAAGGCCCTTGCGCTCGCCGAACCCATGACCGCCAGCAAGGAGGTCGGCGTCGACTGGCTCGAGCCGACCGGTTTCGGCACCCCGAGTGATTTCACGGCATTCCAGATCCTCGAGGACACCCCGACTGTGCACAACGTCATCGTGTGTGCGTTGTGCTCGTGTTATCCACGGCCCATCCTCGGCAATTCGCCCGAGTGGTACCGCACCCCCAATTACCGTCGGCGACTGGTTCGTTGGCCGCGGCAGGTGCTGTCCGAATTCGGCCTCTACCTCTCCGACGACGTCGAGGTCCGCGTGCAGGATTCGAACCAGAAACACCGTTTCATGGTGATGCCCATGCGCCCGGACGGCACCGACGGCTGGTCCGAAGACCAGCTGACCGAGATCATCACCCGTGACTGCCTGATCGGCGTCGCGCTGCCCAAGCCCGGGGTCACCACGAACGTCATCGTGGACACCCGCGCCGCGATGCACCCGTCCGGCGAATGACCAACGGAGACATCTGTGAGCACACCTGAACCGCCCGCCGTCGAGAGCGAGGCACTGCGCCAGATCGTGGACCGGGGCCAGGTGTGGGCGACCATGGCCGCGAAGTACGGCGTCGAGAACCCCGTGCCGCCGTGGAAGACCAGCCTCGACGGCTTGTGCGACGCACTCGACCACGCGGCCTGTGACACTACGACCTACACCCCGGCCCCGAGTTTCAAGGAGCGCCGCGACGAAGAGGACGCATTGTCGGCGACCCGTTACGCAGGCATCCCGTACCCCGAGAGTCAGCTGCTGTCCCTGGCGCAGTCCCTGATGGTCCGCGGTCTCATCACCGAGTCGGAGCTGCAGCACAAACTGTCGGTCATCCGCGAGCGCCTCGAGGCCTGACCACCCGGCATCGGGGACCGCGATCCCAGATCGGTCGCGATGGGACGATGACACGATGGCACGACCCAAGAACGCAGTCCTGACCAGGGAAAAAGTGATCGACGCTGCCATCGCGCTGATCGGTGACGGCGGTCTGGAAGCGTTCAGCATGCCGAAGCTCGCGTCGTCGCTGGGGGTGAGCGCGCCGTCGCTGTACCACTACTTCGCCGATAAGGACGCACTGCTGGCCGCCGTCGCGCGGGTGGTCGCGACACCACAGTCACTGGCTGTCATGCCCGCGGACGCACACTGGACCGATCGTCTGGTCGCGCAGGCGGTGGCGTTGCGGCGCACCATCATCGCCCATCCGCAGTGCGCGCCGCTGCTGGTCCGATTCATGCCACGCGACAACATGTTCGGCGAATACGAACTTCTGTGCCAATTCCTGTCCGCCGCCGGCGTGCCGGCCCGTCTGCACATCCGGATCGTCGACGGCCTCACCGCCCTCACGATCGGCGCCGCGATCCTCCACGAGAACGCCGCCGACTATGCCGACTCCGGCGCCGGACCGTCACCCGATCCACGCACCCACCCGTCGCTGCGCAGCGCCCTCGACGCGGTCGAGGGTATGACAGGCGACGAGTTGTTCGAATGTTATGTGCGCACCTACCTCGCCGCCATCCAGGCCGAGTTCTGAGGTCACCCCTTCCTGCTAGCTGCAATCTTCGGTCGACTCGGGACGCAAACCGAGGGCGCCGGCGTTGTCGCCGACAGCCCCGGACGGGGCCCCGACCAAGGAGGATCATCATGAACACCGATCACGTCGTCGCACTGGTCACCGGCGCCAATCGCGGGCTCGGCAAGCGGTTCGCCGCCGAACTCGTCGCCCGCGGCGCCAAGGTGTACGCCGGTGCACGCCGGCCCGAGACCGTCGATCTGCCCGGCGTCATTCCCGTGCAACTGGACATCACCGACCCGGACTCGATCCGCCGGGCCGCCGATCAGGCCGCAGACGTGAACGTCCTGGTCAACAATGCTGGCGTGTCGACACGCGCCGGACTCCTCGACGGGCCGATCGAGGACGTGCGGCTGGAGATGGAGACGCATTACTTCGGGACGCTGAACGTCATCCGGGCCTTCGCGCCGGTGATCGAGCGCAACGGCGGGGGTGCGATCCTGGACGTGTTGTCGGTCCTGTCGTGGCTGCATCCGCAGACCGACGGTGCGTACTCGGCAGCCAAGGCCGCCGCCTGGGCCATGACCGACGCCCTGCGGGAGGAACTCGCACCCAGAGGTATCCACGTCGCCGCCCTGCATGTCGGCTACATGGACACCGACATGGTGACCTACATCCCCGCGGACCAGAAGACCGATCCCGCCGTCGTCGCCGAGCTGGCGCTCGACGGTCTGTTCGCCGGTCAGCCCGAGATCCTCGCCGACGAGCTGACGCGCAACGTCAAAGCGCAGTTGTCCGCGGCGCGCTGACCCGCCCCGTGCTCAACGCGGGCCGAGGCGGCCCGTCAGCCGCAGGAAGGCCTGGATGTCGTCGGCCTGATGAGGTCGTCCGTCGAGTTTCAACAGGTCGCTGAACCACGGGTTCGGGATGTCCGGGTAGGGCCGCTCCCATGAGTCCCAGGGGTAGTACGTCTGGGTTTTGCCTGCGACCAGACCCCAGTTGTAGGCCGCGACGTTGCGCCGCTTGGTGATGGGCAGGATCCCCTCGACGGTGCTGCCGAGGCTCCGGGCCAGGTACTCAGTGCACAGGATCGGCCGCCCCAGCGGAAGCAGCTCGTCGACGCGTCCGTCGAAGTCGGCAGGCTTGGCATAGCTGTGGAAGGTGATCACATCGGAGTTGTCGAGCTGGATGCTCGCGATCGGGCTGCGGTCCCTGGGATCCGCCCACTTACCCTGCCAGACGCCGCTGGTCAGGGGCTGGACCGGAGCAACCGAACGGGCCCAGCTGAACACCTGCGGGAGCATGCCCTCAACCAGGCGCTCCTTGTCTTCGACCTTCATCTCGACATCGCGGTATTGAGCGGCCGGGTTGTCGGGCTCGTTCCACAGGTCCCACCCCAGTACGCGTTGGTCCGTCCGGAACTGTGTCAGGACCGCCACCACGTAGTCCTGCAGGGTCTTGGCGTAGTTGCGGTCCGTCAGCCGCTCTGCGCCGGGACTCTGCACCCAGCCCGAGTTGTGTATCCCGGGCCGGGGGGCGCGCTGTCGGCCGAGCCTGGGCAGTGGGTCCCAGCACGAGTCGAACAGCACGAACAGCGGTTTGATGTTCCGGCGCGCGGCAATGCTCACGAACTGCGCCAACCGGACGTGGAACGCCAGGCGATTCTGCGCCCACAACTGGTCGTGCAGGAAGACCCGGACGGTGTTGAACCCGAGCGTCCTGGCCAGCCGCAGTTCGTTATCGATCCGCAGGGTGTCGAAGGTCTCCGCGCCGAACATCTCCAACTGGTTGATGGCATTCGATGTGATGAAGTTCGCACCGACCAACCAGCCCTGCGCCCGATACCAGGTGTTGGCGCGGTCGGCCGACCATCGCCCCCGCTGTGGTGGTATCGCGGAGGCGCGGGGTGCGCGGTTCAGTGCCGCGCCGCCAGCCAGCAGTAACGGCAACTTGACGGCCGTCCTGCGATGCATGAGTTGTCTGTCGCGATCCCCCGAGCCGGTGATGGGCTCGCATGCCAATTCTGCAGTCCTTACGGTTGGCTACGCTGGTCGTCACGCGGGGCGAACATCCGCCGCACAACAACGAAAGAGATTGGCGCGCAATGCTTTCGCGCATCGCTGATGAACACCTGGGCATCAGCACAGTCGCGGAGAGTTCCCCCACGCGGCCGACCCGGGGCCCAGGTTAGCGGAGGTTGGGCCGGATGGCATCTCCGCACGTGAACGACTTCTCCGCGACCTTTCCAGTGCTGCGGTAGCTTTTCGTCGAGATGACGCGAATCGCACACCTGGGCGCGCTGCTGGCTGCCATCACCATTCCGGCTCTGGGCTGGTTCGTCGTGGATTGGTCTGCCGGTACGACATTGGTGGTCTACTGGTTCGAGACCGCCGCGGGATGCCTGCTGATTTCCGCCCGTGTGCTCCTGCATCAGCGCTGGGCGCCCCGGCGGGGGCATTTCAAGTACGCCGCCCCCACCGCGAACAAGCGGGGCGTCAAGACGGCATCCTTCGTCGGCGGTTTCACCGTCACCACGCTGGCCTTCTGCGCGGCGCATGCGGTGTTTCTCGGGGCGGTCCTCCTGCTACTACACCAGAACCGCAGGGACGAGCTGGCCGCCGTGGACTGGCGCAGTGTCGGCTTGGGCTGCCTCAGCGTGTTGTTGTTTCTCCTGGTCGATTTCGTCCTGGACCTGATGAGCCTGCGGCGATGGTCCTTCTGGCAGATCGAACAGCTCGCCAACCGTGGGCTGAGCCGCATCATCGTGATCCATCTCACACTGATCTTCGGATTCGCCGCGATCGCGTTCACCAACGCCCCCGGTGCCCTGTTCGGCGTGTTCGTCGTCCTGAAGACGCTGGCGTCGTTGAGTACCGTGATCCCGCAGTACGAGCCGACCGCACCACCGGAATGGCTCAGCCGCATCATGAATCGCGTGCCCAACGTGCATCCCGGGCAGCGGTTCGAGGACTTCTGGGCCAAGGACCGGTCCGATGAGACCGAGCGTCGTAAGAGAAACGAAGAACCCTGGGCGACCAGGTGATTGCTTGGCCTGAACCGCCGAGACTGTGGTTTTGGCGCCCTCCTCTCGAGCGATGCGTACCCAAATTGCAGTCTCGGCGGGACGTGGGTGAGCGGACAATGCTTCCATGCGCGCAGTTGTATTCCAGGAGTTCGGCGGTCCCGTTGACGTCACGGACGTGGCGGACCCCACACCGTCACCTGGCGGCGTCGTCGTGGAGGTACATGCCACCGGCCTGTGCCGCAGCGACTGGCACGCGTGGGCCGGCCACGACGACGGCGTGGCGTTGCCCCACGTTCCCGGTCACGAACTGGTGGGCGTGGTGGTCGCGGCGGGTCCCAACGTCCACCGCTGGTCGGTAGGCGACCGCGTGACCACACCGTTCGTGTGTGGCTGCGGAAAGTGCCAGTGGTGCAACGACGGTCAGGCGCAGGTGTGTCCCGAGCAGACGCAGCCCGGTTTCACCCATTGGGGATCCTTTGCGCAACACGTCGCGCTGCATGCCGCCGACACCAACCTCGTGGCCGTGCCTGATTCGGTGGGCGACGCCGCAGCCGCGGGCCTGGGCTGCCGGTTCGCCACCGCCTACCGTGCGTTGACCTCACGGGCACACATCAGGCCCGGCGAGTGGGTGACGGTGGTCGGCGTCGGTGGCGTCGGCTTGAGCGCCGTGCAGGTAGCGGTCGCGGCAGGAGCCAAAGTCGTTGCGGTGGACCGAACTGCGGCAGCGCTGGAACTCGCCTCCACCCTGGGGGCCGAACACACCATCCTCGCCGACGGTTCGGACGTGCCCGCCAGAGTGCACGACCTGACCGGCGGCGGCAGCCACGTCGCCGTCGACGCAGTGGGCACGGCATCGACATGTGCCGATGCCATCCACAGCCTGCGACGTCGCGGCCGCCATGTCCAGGTGGGACTCCTTCCGAACATCGACGGACATCCTCCGGTCCCGATGGATCGTGTGATTGCCTGGGAGCTGGACCTTCTCGGCAGTCACGGGATGGCCAGCGTCGATTATCCCGGCATGCTGGCCCAGGTCTCCTCAGGTGCGCTGCGACCCGATGCACTGGTCGAGCGCGTCGTCGGGCTGGCCGAGGGTGCCCGCCTGCTGCCGCTACTGGAGACGGCGGCACCCGTCGGCGTCACCCTCATCGACCCTCGACTGCCCTGATCCCCGCCCTCACCACGGAATCGGTCCGTGAGCCGAGTAATAGCCGCCGGTCGGACCGTCTGGACCGATCTGCGCCATGTCGACGATGATGCGGGCACCTTCCTGCACCGTCTGGGTTCCCGTGTGGCCGTTGAGGTCGGTGTCGGTGTAGCCGGGTTCGACGGCGTTGATCCGCATGCCGGGGAACTGTTTGGCGTACTGGACGGTGATCATGTTGACGGCCGATTTCGACGCCGGATAGGCGACACCAGGGTAGAAGTGGGTGGGGCTGTCCGGTGCCGCGGCCAGGCTGATCGATCCGAGACCACTGCTCACGTTGACGATCACCGGCGCCGCCGACCGCTGCAGCAGCGGCAGGAAGGCATGGGAGACACGCACCACCCCGAAGACGTTGGTGTCGAACACTTCCCGCATCATGTCGGCCGTCACGGTGTCCGGCCCGATGATCGAGTTGTTTTCACCGCGGCCCTCGATGCCGGCATTGTTGACCAGGACGTCGAGACCACCGTCGGCATCCACGAGTTTCGCTGCCGCGGCCACCGACTCGTCGTCGGTCACATCGAGTTGGACGAACCGCGCGCCCAGCGCATCGGCTGCCTCCTGTCCCCGATGCTGATCCCGGCACCCGAGATAGACGGTGTGCCCGGCCGCGATCAGCTGGCGGGCCGTCTCGTGGCCCAACCCCTTGTTGGCCCCGGTGATCAGCGTTGTCGTCATGCTGGCACTCCTTCATGCTTTTTCCTCGAGTGTCGACCGGGTTGCGCTGCGGTGGGTAGGACGATTCATCCTGGGTACCGACACACCCACCCTTGGCTACGCTGGGCCGATGACCAGCGGCAACGGCCTGGGTGACTATCTCCGGATGCGCCGCGATCAGGTCCGGCCCGAGGACGTAGGGCTGGTCCCGGGGCCACGCCGACGCGTCGCGGGACTGCGGCGGGAAGAGCTGGCGGGCCTGGCCGGGATCAGCACCGACTACTACCTCAGAATCGAGCAGGGTCGCACCACCCACCCGTCGCCGCAGATCCTCGATGCGCTCGCCCACGCGCTGCGCCTGGATGCCGGTGCCGCCGCGCATCTGCACGAACTCGCACGCGACGACCGGCGCACCTTCGCCGGCAGTGAACGCGTCGGCGAGAACATCATCAGCCTGATCGACCAACTCACGGTGCCCGCCTTCGTCGCGGGCCGTTGCCAGGACTGCCTCGCATCGAACGCCCTCGCCCGGGCACTGTCCCCGAACTTCTACCCGGGTGTGAATCTTCTGCGAGCGATCTTCACCGACCCCGCCGAACGTGAGCTGCACCTCGACTGGGATGACCTGACCGCCGGCGTGGTCGGCGGCCTGCGGCAGGTGGCCGGTGGTGTGGCCGCGGACCCGCGCCTCGACAGCCTCGTCGAGGAGCTCAGCGCGGCGAGCCCACGATTCGATGCGCTGTGGACGCGGGGCGACGTCGGATACCGCCCCGCCGGCACCAGCGTCATGCGCCATCCCCAGCTCGGGGAATTCACGTTGCGCCGCAACCGCTTTCCGATTCCGGATTCAGAAGGCCAGCACCTGCAGCTGTACCACGCAGTGCCGGGCGCCGACACACTCGACCGGCTCGCCGGCCTCATCGACGCCTAGCGGGCACCGGCGGCGAACGGGGCGCGCGGGTACCGTCGGGGTCCCGACCCACATTCCGATATCGAGGCGCGATGACCGACAACCCGGCCGAAGTGGTGGAGTCCACGGCGGAGCCGCCGCGGGCCAGGCGCAGACGGCGCCGGCTCGCGGTCGTGTCGGCGGTACTACTGCTGCTGTTCGGCGTGCCGTGGTGGACACTGCTGGCCGCTGGTACCGCGTGGCCGACCCCGGTCACGGTGGCGGGCACGCTGCTGTTGACCGCCGGGTTGGTGGCGTTGCCGACCATGATGGTGCTGGGCCACGGGCACCGCCACCTCGACTGGGCTGCCGCCACCGGTGACGCGCTGCTCGGTGCGGCGTGGGTGCTGTTCGTGTGGTCGGTACTCGGCAATCTGCTGCGGCTGATACTGCTCGCGGCAGGCGTGGCAGACCCGGCCCGGTCGCGAGTCGTCGCCGTCGCCGTCATCGCCGTCGCGGTGCTGCTCCTGTGCTGGGGTCATGTCGAAGCCATGCGGGTCCCCCGGGTCAAGAACGTCGACGTCGCCATCGCCGGGCTGGGCCGCGGGCTGGACGGCCTGCGCGTCGCGATGATCACCGACACCCATTACGGGCCGATCGACCGGGCCCGGTGGTCGGCCGCCGTGGTGGCGCGCGTCAACGAGTTGGCCGCCGACGTCGTGTGCCATGTCGGGGACATCGCCGACGGCACGGTCCCGGTGCGCGAGGATCAGGCTCGCCCGCTGGCCGCGGTGCAAGCCGCGTCGGCGCGGGTCTATGTCACCGGCAACCATGAGTACTTCAGCGAAGCGCAGGGCTGGCTGGACTACATGGAAAGGATCGGCTGGGCTTCGCTGCACAACCGGCATGTCGTCGTCGAGCGCGGCGGTGACCGCCTGGTGGTCGCCGGCGTGGACGACGCCACCGCCAGGTCATCCGGGGTCAGCGGACATGGTCAGAACCTCGAGGCCGCCCTGGCCGGAGCCGACCGCAGCCTGCCGGTCCTGCTGCTCGCGCACCAACCCCAACAGGTAACGCACGCGATGCAGGCCGATGTCGACCTGCAGATCTCAGGCCACACCCACGGAGGCCAGATCTGGCCGTTCAACTTCCTGGTGCGGCTCGAACAACCGGTGGTGCACGGTTTGAGCCGACACGGCGAACGGACTCAGCTGTACACCAGCCGCGGCACAGGCTTCTGGGGGCCACCGTTTCGGATATTCGCCCCGAGCGAGATCACGCTGTTGACGCTCCGCCGTGCGTGACGGGCGGCCCCGGTCTTGACCCGTCCGGCTGCTGTCGGGTGGACTCCACATGTGGTCGGACACCGAGGGGCGCGACATGACTGAGGCGATTGACGAGTACTTCACGGCCACGCTGAGCACTACCGGCGAGCCCGCGACGGCTCACCTCCCCCGTGACGACGGGCGGCCGGTGGTGCCGGGATCCGGCCTCACCGTGGCCGACGCCGTGCGGATCTTCGAGGCGCAACTGGGCAGTCGCCACCTCGACCTGGCCGCCAGGGCACTGCGGGCGCAAGGCAAGGGGTACTACACGATCGGCTCGTCCGGTCACGAAAGCAATGCGGTGGTCGCCGCCGCACTGCGCCCCACCGACCCCGCGCTGCTGCACTACCGTTCGGGGGGCTTCTTCCTGCAGCGTGCGCAGCAGGTGCCGTCGACACGGGACCCGTTGCGCGATGTCCTGCTCGGAATCGTCGCGGCCACCGAGGAACCGATGGCCGGCGGACGGCACAAGGTGTTCGGGCGCAAAGACCTCAACATCATTCCGCAGACCTCCACCATCGCGTCCCATCTGCCCCGCGCACTCGGGGTGGCCTTCACGCTGACCCGCGCCCACAAGCTCGCCGACAGCTGCCCCTGGCCGGCCGACGCAATCGTGGTGTGCAGCTTCGGGGATGCATCGGCGAACCATTCGACGGCGGTGGGCGCGATCAACGCCGCCGTGAACATCGGCTACCGCGGCCTGGACGTACCGCTGCTGTTCGTCTGCGAGGACAACGGTATCGGGATCAGCACCAGGACGCCCGCTGACTGGATCTCGAGTGCATACCGGGACCGCACCGGGCTGGCCTACTTCAGCGCCGACGGAGCCGACCTACCAGCCACCCACGCCGCGGCCTCCGAGGCCGCCGCCTGGGTGCGCCACCACCGCCGCCCCGCCTTCCTCCATCTCCGCACGGTGCGCCTGATGGGTCATGCCGGCTCGGACGTCGAGGCCGGGTACCGCAGCCCGCAGGACATCGCCGCCGACTATCCCCGCGACCCCGTCGTGACGACCGCCCAACTGCTGATCGATCAGGGGCACCGCGACGCCGCGGAGATCCTCGATCTCTACGAGCACACTCGCGCCACCGTGATGGGTATTGCCAAAGAGGTCGCCGAGTTGCCGCAACTCGACTCAGCGGCCGCGGTCACCGAACCGCTCACCACGGCGGTCCGGGAGGCCCGCGCGGCCGCGCAGACGTTGGACATCCCGCAGCGTCCAGCGGGTCAGACGCTGGCCCAGGCGATCAACGGCGCGCTGCACAACGTGTTCGAAACCCATACCCAGGCCATGCTTTTCGGCGAAGACGTCGCCCGAAAGGGTGGTGTGTACGGCGTCACCCGGGGACTCCAGAAGACATTCGGCGCATCCCGGGTCTACGACACGATCCTCGACGAACAGACCATCCTCGGTATCGCGCTCGGCGCCGGCCTCAACGGTCTGCTGCCCATCCCGGAAATCCAGTACCTCGCCTACGTGCACAATGCCCTCGACCAGATCCGCGGTGAGGGTGCCACGCTGAGGTTCTTCTCCAACGGGCAGTACGTCAACCCCGCCGTGATCCGGATCGCCGGTTACGGATACCAGAAGGGTTTCGGCGGCCATTTCCACAACGACGACTCCGTGGCCGCGCTGATGGACATCCCCGGGATCATCGTCGCCTCCCCGTCGCATCCCGACGACGCCGACGTCATGCTGCGGTCGTGCGCGGCCGCGGCGGCACACACCGGCGCGCTGTGTCTCTACCTCGAACCCATTGCGCTGTACCACACCCGGGACCTGCACCACGACGGCGACAGCGGCTGGCTGAGCACGGGGGCGGCGGATATCGACCCCACGATCGGGACCGCGCGCACCCACGGCGACGGCACCGACCTCACCATCCTGACGTTCGGCAACGGCGTTCCGATGAGCTTGCGTGTCGCCGAGCGGCTGCGCCGGGACCACGGCATCCACGCACGAGTGACCGACCTGCGCTGGCTGTCCCCGCTGCCCGTGGAAGATCTGCTGCGCGAAGCCGCGGCCAGCGGGCGCGTGCTCGTCGTGGACGAGACGCGGCGCACCGGTGGCGTCGGACAGCATGTGCTGGCCGCCCTCATCGAGGGTGGCTACCAGGGGGCGATCGCGCGCGTGGCCAGCGTCGACAGCTTCATCCCGCTCGGCGACGCCGCGCTACGGGTGCTGCTCGATGAGGACACCATTGCCGACGCGGCCGTCAAACTGTGCACCTAGTTCGAAAAGTGTTATTACTCAGTTCTTTTCGGCGGCAACACGGGCCCGTTCCGTCATCGAGGCGACCACGCCACCGTCGTTGAGGATGTCGGTACCGGTCAGATACGCCGCGCGGGAACCGGCGCAGAAGGCGAGCAGATCGGCCATCTCCTCGGCCTTACCCCAGCGCGGGACGGCGGCGTCGGCGACCATGGCGCCGGCGCCGGCCTGCTCCTCGAGCCGGCCCATCTCGGTGTCGATCGACCCCGGTGAGACCGAGACGATGCGCAACCCACGGGCGTTGAACCGTTCCGCCTGCGAGGTGCTGTACCAGCGGACAAAGCTCTTGCTCAGTGCGTAGGAGAGGCCGGAGCGGGCCCCCTCGGGGGCGATGCCGCAGGCGGCCATCATGTCGCGCATAAAGGCGTCGACGTCGTGCAGGGCGCGCGGAAACTGTGCTGTCGGAACAAGTTCTGCCGGTAGCAGATGGGCCGCCATGGACGCCACGTTGACGATGGCCGCGCCTTCGGTGGCCATCGTGTAGAACGCCTCGTCGACGTTGACGGTGCCGATCGCGTTGGTCCGCATCACGTACTCGGCGTCGCCCATACTGGGGCTCACGCCCGCGGTGTGGATGACCGACACCACTGTGCCCAGGCCGGCGGCCAACTCGAGCGCGCTGTCGACAGCCCGCCGATCGGTGACATCGCAGTTGACGATGGTGGGGTTGATGCCAAGACCTTCGAGCGTGGCGGCGGTCGCGTCGAGTCGGTCCTGCCGGATGTCACAGAGCACCAATGTGTGGTCCGTGCCGACGACTTTGGCCGTCGCAGCGCCCATTCCACCGGCGCCGCCGGTGATCACCGAAACACGCCTCATATCCCGACGGTATCTAGGGCACGCGGCGCTCGTCGGCGAACGACTCGGTGTCCTCGGGTGAGATCCGGTCGTTCACCCGCGTGACGGCCGAATCGAAACGCGTGACGGCCGCTTCGCCCAGGCGCCGGACCCGGACGCCGGCGGTGTCGATATCGTCGACGGCACTGCGGAGGTAGCCACGCACGTCGGTGCGGAATCGTTCGACGGCGAGCACGACGTTCTCGCGGAGCTGCTCATCGATGTCGATCGTGACGTGCCGCGTCAGGCGGATCCTCATAGCACGCTCCAATTCAGGCGTCGGGCAAACCTACCGACCAGTAGCCTTCGCCACCGTAACCCATCGCGCGGTGCGGGAAAAGGCCGGTCGGGAAACGCTGAGTTTACGAGCGCTTCACCGATCCGGGTGGCATGTCGACGCCGATCTCGTCGCAGATCGGCCCGATGATGAACAGCGATCCGCGGGGGCTGCAGAACGGGGTGCCGGGCGGCAGCGGGGCGGGCGGAGGCGGCGGCGCGAACACCGGCGGGGGCACGTCGGCGGCGATGAAGCTGTCGAGGGGGTTGCCCTGGAGATCGACCATCCGCACGTTGCCCTGGCCGAACGGCACCATGTAGTAGGTGTGGCAGACGCCCATGTCCCACTGGATGTTGCTGAATGGCAACGCCTCACCCGGACACCAGTCGTAGCCCACCGCCTGGTTCGGATCGGCCTGTGCGGCTCCGACCGCGAGGCCCAGACCGGCCATTGCGAGGCCGCCGGACACCACGACCGTCGTTGCGAGCCGTGAGATTCGGGTCATTGGTCGATTCCCTTCGTGGGGCGCTGCCACAGCGGCCTCGCCTGTGCGTCCAGTTGACGGCAGGCGATCGGCTACCGGTCCCAAGAATGGGCCGTGAGCGCTCATCTACGTACGGTTTTCGGGGCAATTTCTGTACCTGGATGAGCGCTCACCTGGAAATCCGACCCTGCTAGGTATTGTCAACTGAACTTAGAGTGGGCAATGTCACTCCCGATGGCGGAAGCTCGCGGTTCACAGGTTCCTTGCACCGTGCATGACCCAACTCGAGAGCGACGCGCCGGCGTCACGCCTGACACCGATCTATGCATCGGACCCGCAAGCACAGGCTGCCCAGCCCATACCGGCCGTCACCGACGCCGCGCGCCGTCCGGGGCTGCGACTGCCGCAGGTCCTGGAAACGCTGGCCCGTGGTTATGCGGACCGCCCCGCACTGGGCCGGCGTGCCACTGCGCTGGAACGCGACCCGCACACCGGGCGAACCACCCGCCGGCTGCTCGACAGCTTCGAGACCGTCACCTACGGGGAACTCTGGTCGGATGTCGAGGCCATTGCCGCGGCCTGGCAAACCGCCGAAACGCCGGTGCGCGCAAGCGACTTCGTCGCGACCATCGGGTTCGCCAGCACCGACTACCTGACGATCGATCTCGTGGCCGGCTACCTGGGCCTGGTCAGCGTTCCGCTGCAACATAATTCGACACCCGCCCGGCTGCACCCCATCCTCGAGGAGGCCGAGCCCAGCGTCCTGGCAGTCAGCGCCGACTATGTCGACATGGCGCTGGAATCGGCGCGGGATATCCCGTCTGTGCGCCGCGTGGTGATCTTCGACTACGACCCCGGTCTCGATGAACAACGCGATGCGCTGAACCGGGTCACGGCGCATTTCGCGGGTACCGGCGTCGTGGTCGAGACCTTACCCGGCGTCGTCGCACGTGGGCGCACGCTGCCGGCCCCGGCCCCATTCGACGGCGCCGACGACGAACGGCTGGCGATGATCCTCTACACATCGGGGAGCACGGGTGTGCCCAAAGGCGCGATGTGGACCGAACGCATGGTGTCGACGTTGTGGACCACCGACTTCTTCTCCGATGGTGACCGACCCGTCATCGGGGTCAATTTCATGCCGCTCAACCATCTCGGTGGTCGCATCCCGCTGTCGGCGGCGTTCCAGACCGGCGGCGCCAATTACTTTGTCCCCGAAAGTGATCTCTCGACGCTGTTCGAGGACTTCAGCCTCGTGCGCCCCACCCAGCTGACGTTGGTGCCACGGGTCGTGGACATGCTGTTCCAGCACTACCAGACCCGGGTGGGCCGGTTGGTGGGCAACGGCGAGGACCCCGCCGTCGCCGACGTCATCGCCAAGGCCGAAATCCGCGACGACCTGCTGGGCGGTCGGGTGCTGGGTGGTTTCGTCAGCACCGCCCCACTAGCCGCCGAGATGCGCGATTTCATGGCATCCTGCCTGGGCTTCCCGCTGGTCGACGGGTACGGCCTGACCGAGGTCGGCGGTGTGACCAGTAACGGCAGGATCCTGCGCCCGCCGGTGCTCGACTACAAGCTCGTCGACGTGCCCGAGCTCGGCTATTACACCACCGACCGTCCGCATCCCCGCGGAGAACTCCTGGTCAGAACCGCCACCGCGACACCCGGTTACTACAAGCGGCCCGACGTCACCGCCGAGGTGTTCGACGCCGACGGCTACTACCGCACCGGCGACGTGATGGCCGAGACGGGCCCCGATCAGCTGGTGTATCTGGACCGTCGCAACAACGTCATCAAGCTCGCCCAGGGCGAGTTCGTCGCACTCGCCAATCTCGAGGCGCTCTATGCCGGGGCACCCCTGGTCCGGCAGATCTTCGTGTACGGCAACAGCGAGCGGTCAGCACTGCTTGCCGTGGTCGTTCCGACCGAAGAAGCCCTGACAGCACACGACAGCGACGAATTGAAGCCCGCACTGCGCACATCGCTACAGGCCACCGCACGTGGCGCCGAACTACAGTCCTACGAGATTCCCGTCGATTTCCTCATCGAGGCCGTACCCTTCAGCGCCGCAAACGGCCTGCTGTCCGGTGTGGGAAAGCTGTTGCGGCCCAAGCTGAAGGAACGCTATGAAACCGCACTCGAGTCGCTCTACGCCGACCTCGCCGAGGCCCGCACCGACCAACTGAGGGAGCTTCGTGCCACCGCGCATGACCGGCCGGTTCTCGACACCGTCGTGCGAGCCGCCGCGGCGTTGCTCGGGTCATCCGGCGAACCGCCCACTGCCGACGCGCATTTCACCGACCTCGGGGGCGATTCGCTGTCGGCACTGACGTTCTCGACATTGTTGTTCGATGTGTTCGGCGTCGAGGTTCCGGTGGGCGTGATGATCGGCCCGGCAACCGATCTCGGTGCGCTGGCGGCCTACATCGAGGCCGAGAACACCTCGGGCAACACCCGACCGACCGCCACAACCATCCACGGCGCCGGCGCGACCGAGATCGCGGCGGCCGACCTGCGCCTGGATCGCTTCATCGACGAGGCCACCCTGCGCACCGCACCCGAATTGCCCGCCCCGGTGACCGATCCGCGCACCGTGCTGCTGACCGGTGCCAATGGTTATCTGGGCCGGTTCCTGGCCCTGGAATGGCTGAAGACATTGTCCCGCAACGGCGGTCGTCTGATCGCACTGATGCGCGGCGCAGACCCCGACGACGCCTACCGACGCCTCGAGCAGGCCTTCGACAGCGGCGACCGCGCCCTGCTCGACGAGTTCCGCCGACTTGCCGCGGGGCATCTGGAAGTTGTTCCCGGCGACATCGGCGAGCCCGACCTGGGTACCGATGGCGCGACCTGGGCACGACTGGCCCGCGATGTCGACCTGATCGTGCATCCGGCGGCACTGGTCAATCACAAGCTGCCGTACGGACAGTTGTTCGGCCCCAACGTGGTCGGCACCGCCGAGGTGATCCGGCTGGCCATCAGCACCCGGATCAAGCCGGTGACCTATCTGTCCACCGTGGCGGTGGCCATGGGCGTGCCTGATCTGATCGAAGACGGTGACATCCGCGCGATGAGCCCGCGTCGGCCGATCGGCGACGGCTACGCCAATGGCTACGGCAACAGCAAGTGGGCCGGCGAGGTGCTGCTGCGCGAGGCGCATGATCTGTGCGGGTTGCCGGTCAGCGTCTTCCGATCGGACATGATCCTGGCCCACAGCACCTTTGCCGGCCAGGTCAACGTGCCGGACGCGTTCACGCGGCTGATCGTCAGCCTGCTGCAGACCGGTCTGGCGCCGGGTAGTTTCTACACGCTCGACAGCAGCGGGGCGCGATCCCGCGCCCACTACCCGGGCCTGCCGGTGGACTTTGTCGCCGCGGCGATCACCGCCATCGGCGCTCGCGGTACCGACGGATTCCGGTCCTACGACGTGATGAACCCGCACGACGACGGCGTGTCCCTGGACGTCTTCGTGGACTGGCTGATCGACGAGGGTGCCGACATCACCCGCATCGACGACTACTCCGAGTGGCTGAGGCGGTTCGAGACGGCGCTGCGTGGTCTGCCCGAACACCACCGGCAACGGTCCGTTCTGCCCCTGTTGGACGCCTACGCGGCGCCGGATCGCCCGTTGCGCGACGCGCACTCGCCGACGGCCGTGTTCCGCGAAGCCGTACGCGCCGCCAAAGTGGGCCCCACACAGGACATTCCGCACCTCGACAGGGCGCTGATCCGGAAGTACGTGGCGGACCTGCGCCACCTCGACCTGGTGTGAACCCCCCCACCCACACACCGCGAGCAGACGCAAAGGGGTGCATCACATGGCTGATTGCGGGGCCTTATGCGTCTGCTCGCGCGATTTGAGGGGGGTCGCGCTCTCTGGGCAGGGATGGAATAATTAGATTTGCGAAGTGTTTGACCAACTGAGATGAAAATATTTTCCTTAGCCCTGATTCGATTCACCGTCACCGCGCTGGCGGCGATGGCGTTGCTGGTGGCGCCGTCCGTGCTGCTCACCCAGGACACCGGTCAGCCGAGCCAAGTCGCACAGCCCTGCTACAACGGCATCGTTCCGCTCGACCCGTACGCGACCAGCTGCACACTGCCGTCCCATCGCCCCGCGGTGCGCGGCGCCGCACCCAACGCGCAGGCCATCATTGCGTGCCGGGACCATCCCGGCTGCCTGTCCTGGTACATCAACAACCCGGGCTGACCACGCCTTAGGGTTGGCTTGTGGCTGGGCTCAGAATTGCGATCGTCGGCGCCGGCATGATCGCCGCCGTCCATCGACGGGCGGCACTGCTGGCGGGGGCCACAGTGGCAGGTGTGCTCGCCTCGAGTCCCCAACGTTCGGCCCAGGTTGCCGACGAGTGGGGCACGACGCCGTACCGGGATATCGATCAGGTCGCCCAGGCGGATGTCGACGTGGTCCACGTGACCAGTCCCAACGCCACGCACGCCCCGTATGTCCGGCATCTTCTCGCGGCGGGTAAACACGTCATCTGCGAGAAGCCGCTCGGGCTGACTGTCGGCGAGGCCGAGGAGATGACGCGGCTGGCCGCGCAGGCGGGCGTGGTCGCGACGGTGCCCTATGTCTACCGATTCCATCCGCTGGTCCGGGAGATCAGAGCCCGGGCGCAGGCAGGCGAATTCGGATCGTGGTCCCTGTTGCACGGTTGCTATCTGCAGGACTGGCTGCTCTCGGCGGATTCGTCCAACTGGCGCGTCGACCCCGCCGCCGGCGGCCGTTCACGCGCGTTCGCCGATATCGGATCGCACTGGTGCGACCTCGTCGAGTGGGTCAGCGGTGAGCAGTTCAGCGCGGTCAGTGCGCAGACGTCGATCGCGGTCGCCACGCGGCCCAGCGGTTCCGTCGCCAGTTTCTCCGGGGCGGCCCAGGGCCCGCAGGCCCAGGTGCAGACCGAGGACATCGCGGTGATGCTGCTGCGGACCGCCACCGGGGTCCTTGGCACGCTGACCGTGTCACAGGTCGCGCCGGGGCGACGCAACCGGCTGTGGTTCGAGCTCGACGGCGCACGGGCCAGCGCGGTGTTCGATCAGGAGAATCCTGAACAGATCTGGCTGGGCTCACCCGAAGGTGACCGCCTGATCGTCCGCGACCCGGCGCACGGATCCGCGGAGCAGCGCCGCCTGGCCACCCTGCCCGCGGGCCACGCCCAGGGCTACGCGCAATGCTTCGAGGCCTTCGTCGCCGACACGTATGCGGCCGTCGCAGGCGCCGCACCCGATGGCCTGCCGACCTTCGTCGACGGCTTACGCTCGGCACATCTCATCGACGCCGTACTGCGCTCAGCGGCCAGCGGCGCGTGGGAGGACGTCACTTAACCGCGGTACTGCGCGACCTGTTCGGCGTATTCGTCGAGCAGCCGCAGTGTTTCATCGGTTCCTCGCGTCGGCAGCAGCAGCGCCACCTGACCGAAGCCGAGGTCCTCGACGGCCCGCCAGTAGCCGGGGTCGACCGGGGTACCGAACTGCGCGAGCGGGACATCCCGCCCGGCGCCCTGGCGCAATTGGTCGATGCGGCGGGCCAGATGCTCGATCGGCAGCGGATTGGAGATCCAGCCCGCATCGTGGCGGATGACCCGTTTGACCAGTGCGTCGGAATCACCACCGATGTAGATGGGCGGATGCGGCTTCTGCACCGGCTTCGGTCGGAGGTAGGACGACGGGAAATCGACGTACCTGCCGTGGTACTCCGCGGGTTCGGTGGTCCACAGTGCCTTGATCGCTTCGATGCGCTCGTCGAGCAGGGCACCGCGTGTTTTCGGGTCGGTGCCGTGATCACGCAGTTCCTCGATGTTCCAGCCCGCTCCGACGCCGAGCACGAAACGGCCACCGGAGATCAGGTCGATGCTGGCCGCTTCCTTGGCGGTGATGATCGGGTCGCGCTGGATGAGCAGGGCGATGCCGGTCACCAATTCGATCCTGGTCGTGACCGCCGCGGCGGCGGCCAGAGTGACGAACGGGTCCAGCGTCCGGTAGTAGATCGACGGCAGGTCACCGCCCATCGGATACGCGGATTCCCGGCTCGCCGGTATGTGGGTGTGTTCGGCGATTGCCAGTGAGTCGAAGCCGCGCTCCTCGATGGCGCGAGCCAGCGACACGGTGTCGATGGTGTCGTCGTTGACGAATGTCGAGATCCCGAATTTCATGAGCGCGCCCTATCTGCCGTCTTCAGCCGCTGCCAACGCCCTGCCGGGACGAGCCTATTCCCGTCGACGACGCGGCGGCGATCCTCAGATCGGGGCGAGCCGCTGGGCCCACGGCACGGCCTGCTCGAGTTGGGCGGCCAGACGAAGTAGCAATGACTCACCCGCCAGTGGTGCCACGAACTGCACGCCCAACGGCAGACCGTCGGCGGTCCAGTGCAGGGGAAGCGAAATCGCAGGTCGCCCAGTGAGATTCGCGAGCTGCGTGTACGGCACCCAGCCCAGGTTCTTGTCCACCATGTCGTCGACGATCTTGGTGTACCGCAGTAGGCGGGCGGTGCGGGTCTTCAGCAGCGCGTCGGCGCCGTACTGCAACGGGACCGGAAGATCGAACTCACCGATTGTCGGCGGCACGGTCGCCAGCGTCGGGGTGAGCAGCAGGTCGTAGGACTCGAAGAAGGTGGTCAGCCGGCGCGTGTGCTCGTGGCGTCGTTGGACGGCGTCGACGTAGTCGGCTCCGCTCGTCGCGCGGCCCAACGCCGCCATCACGAGGGTGTCGCGTTCGAACGAGGCATCGCCGGCACCCGTGAGTCGCTTGGCCTCGGCCAGTTCCCACGCGGTGTAGACGAACCAGGTGAGCAGGAACTCACGGGCCAGGGCGGCGTCGTCGAACGGCGCCTGCGGCAACTCCTCGACGTCGTGGCCGAGGTCCTGCAGCGCACGCACCGCGCGTTCGACGGCGGCGAACGCCTCGGCATGCGGCGTCGGCGTGATCGCCGAAGGTACCCGGACCCCGATCCGCAGCCGGCCGGGTTCGTCACCGACACACGACGCGAACGGTGCTGCCGGCATGGCCGGCAGATACGGTCCGAACGGCTCACCGCCGCTGATGACGTCGAGCATCGCGGCGGTGTCACGCACTGTCCTCGACACGACGCCCTGCACCCCGGCGCCGTGCATCGATTCACCGGTGGCCGGGCCCATCGGCGTTAGCCCCCGCCCTGGTTTCAGCCCGACAAGACCGCAGCACGCCGCCGGTATGCGGATCGATCCGCCGCCGTCGTTGGCCCCGGCGCACGGCACGATCCCGGCCGCGACCGCCGCGGCCGACCCACCCGAGGATCCGCCGGGCGTACGCGCGAGATCCCACGGGTTGCGCGCCGCGCCCCACGCGACCGGTTCGGTGATCCCTTTGGCCCCGAACTCCGGGGTGTTGGTCTTGCCGAAGATCACCAGACCCGCGTCGATCCAGCGCGCGACGACGGTGGCGTGTTCCTTGGCCGGCACGCCCATCAATGCCCGTGACCCCGCCGCGGTGGGCAGACCCCGATAGTCCTGGCCGAGATCCTTGATGAGGAACGGCACACCGGCGAACGGACCGCTGAGTTCGTCCAGCTCCCGAGCGGGAACATCACGGACGATGGCGTTGATGCGCGGATTCACCGCCGTCGCCCGGTCGCGGGCCAGCGTCAGCAGCTCAGCCGCCGACACCTCTTTGGCGGCGACCAGCGCGGCCAGGCCGGTGGCGTCGTAGATGCGGTACTCGTCGAAGTTCATCATCTGACCGTATGGGCACCGGGCCCCCTCTTCACGGAGGGGGCCCGGCGCGATGAGCCTCTACTCGGAGCCGGACCCCGAGTCGGAGTCCGACGACTCCGATGTGCTCGAGGTCGACTCCTTGTCGCCGGTCTTTCCGCCCGAGACAGCCTTCTTGATGTTGTCGCTGACGTTCCTCACCGCGGCAGTCAGGTTGTCGCGGGTGTCCTTGGCCTTCTTCGCGCGGGCCTCGGCCCGCTCCGCGGCCTTCTCGGCGAAGCTCGACTTCTTGGTCTTCGTGCTCGTGGTGGTCGCTGCGTCGTCGGTGACCGCTTTGACCTCATCGGTGGTGGTCGTGGTGTCCGCGGCCGGGGCCTCTTCGACCACGTCGACGCTGACTAGCTTCGCTGAGGACCCCGACGCTGTCGCGGCGGCCGCGGTTGTCGTGGTGGGCTTGAGCGCTGTGGCGATGGCCCGCGGCAGGGTCACGAAGAACTGGTCGATGCTGCCGCCCTGGCCGTTGGGGGTGCCTGCCGGATCGGTCGGGTTGGGATGGCGCGGGGTCAGGACGCCCTGGAACGACTCCGTGGCGTAGGTGAGCGGGTTGCCCTCGTCGTCGTAGGTCAGGGCCGGCTTGTAGCCGTTGAGGAACGCGCCGGTGACAATGGCGGGTCCGTTGACCACGGCCGTGAGCGCCCCTTCGTAGTCACCGATCTGCAGCTTCTTGACGGCGACCTCCGCGACATTCGCGAGCGCGAAGCTCGCGGTGATCGGCGGTGCCAAGAGACCACGCGTGATGGCGACCGAGGTGCCGCGGGTGACCAGCGAGTCGTACACGTCGGCCAGGTTCTGGATCATGTCACCGGGAATGGCCAGCGGCGACAGCAACGGCATACCGACGTTCTCGAGGCCGATCAGCAAAGCGCTCTCGATCTCGCCCCAGGCGGCGGTGATGTCGCCGGACGCGAGGTAGCCCTGTGCCGCTTCCAGCCGCGTCTCGAAGTGCGCGATGGTGTTCTGGACGCCCTCGGCCGCACCGACCAACCCGGTGCCGCGGCGGCCGCCGGCCTCTGCGGCGGTCTGTCCGATGATCAGGTCGAGGTAGCTCTGC
The DNA here is from genome assembly GCA_945957405.1 of uncultured Mycolicibacterium sp. Lineage (GTDB taxonomy): Bacteria > Actinomycetota > Actinomycetes > Mycobacteriales > Mycobacteriaceae > Mycobacterium. The sequence continues at coordinate 23,833 of CAMFLL010000081.1, forward strand.
TGATTGGCGATGACCTGGGTCAGGATCTGAGACCTTCGCCTGCGGTCACCGCGTGGCCACAGAACGAAACGCCCGACGCGCAGTCCGGAGCGAACCGCTGCGCGCTATCGTCGGTGCTCGGTTGAATGAGAGGACGGCGTCGGG
>CAMFLL010000082.1 GCA_945957405.1 uncultured Mycolicibacterium sp.
GGGGAGTGGACATGGTCGACCATCTCAGGGGTTCGGTGGCACTGGGCGCCGGTATCGCGTTGTTCATGGCTCTGGCAGGGTGCGGGGGTTCGGCACCATCGGAGCAGTCGCAGTCTCCGTCCGCGGGATCATCGGAGGAATCGCCGCCCGCCTTCGACGCTGAGCAGTACTTTGCCGGCAAGAACATCCGGGTGATCGTCAACCACTCCGCAGGCGGCGGGTCCGACATCTTGGCGCGCTTCGTGATGAAGGACTTCGGGACGAAGATCCCCGGCAATCCACGGGTGGCTGTCACCAACGAAGAGGGACTCGGCGGCATCAACGATGTCTACGAAGCGCCCGACGACGAGGTCGTGATCGGCCTGACTTCGCGTGCATCCAATCTGTTCACGACCGTTTTGGATCCAGCCTCGACGATCGATCCCACCAAGATCCGCATCATCGGCGGCCTGGGTGATACGCCTCGCGGGCTGGTGGTGCTCGGTGATTATGCCAAGGCGCACAAGACATTGGAGAGCGCGACGGGCTCGCAGGAGCAACTCAAGTTCGCGGGCTCGGTCGGTAGCCCGTCGGATCTGACCACATCGCCACTGTTGGTCAGCTGGCTGTGCGACAGCTTCAAACTCAACTGCGACATGCTCAAGGTCGCCGAGGACAGCAGTTCTGACCTCGACCTCATGATGGAGCGCGGCGAGATCAACATCGACGACACCAACATGACCACAGTGGTGCGCAACCACGCCGACAAGATCCGTGCCGGTGACGCTAGCGTCTACTTCCAGTACGGCGGCGGTGAGTTCTTCGTGGTCAACACCCCCGACGGCATCACCGCGCCGCAGGCCAAGGACGTGATCCCGGCCGAGCTGTATCCGGGATTCGAACAGATCCTGCCATTGACCACCGGTGGGGGCGTCGGCAATACGTTCTATGTGGGGCCCAGCGTGCCCGACGGTGCCGTGGACGTACTGCGGAAGGCGTTCATCGACGTCTCCGAACCGCAAGCCGGCACCATCGGCGGGCTGATGGCGGGTACCGGGCCCGGCCCCACCGATCTGGTGCAGATCAAGCCCATGAGCGGTGATGAAGCCCAGAAGGCCTACGACAGTGCGACCGAGACCTTCAACACGTCGCGCCCGGAATACGAGAAGCTGCAACAGAAGTACTGGGATCAGTTCTGGAAGTGAGCTCCAGGCCGTGACAGCCTGGAGCGCGCCCCCCACTTCGGGCTGTCACTTCCAGTATTTGTCGTACAGCTTGTTCTGCAGATCCTTGTAGTAGTCGATGTTCTCGTTGAAGGTGTTCATGCTCGCTTCATAGATCTTCTGCGCGTCCGCGCCACCGACCGGTTTCAGGGTGAACGAATAGTTGGCGCCGTCCTTAGCTCCCGACATCGCGGTCTGCACTTCTTTGACCAACGCCGGGTCGGACATCACCTTGTCGTAGGCGTCACGCATGGCGTCGACGGCTCCCGCGGGCATACCCGGGCCGGCCCAGTAGTGCTTGCCCACTCCGCCGCCGCCGATGATCGGCAGAATCCTTTCGTACTCCGCCTTTTGCGCGGGGTCCAGGATGTCGGCCACGTCGACGATCTTCACGCCTGGCGGTGGGGAAATCTCACTGGCATTGGCCATGTCGTAGCCGAACGCGACCTTGGCGGTGCCGTCGGTGAGGTCTTTGTTGTACAGCCGCATCAGGGCGATCTGGGTGGCGAGTTGAGTGTTGAGCTCGTTGCGCTGGATCATCAGGTTGAGATCGTTGGGGTCCGCGTCGGCCACCGACGCCATTTTGCACGGGAGCGTGAGCGTCTCGCACAGCCACGGCGCGAACATGGCATCGCTCATGACGTCCTCCGGAGAGCCGACGGTATCGGCCCACTGCAGCACCGGCGTGGTGGAGTTCGCCGCGGCCTTGAAGTCGTCGCCGTAGGCCTTCGCCGCGTCGGTGAACAACGCCAAGCCACGCGGATCCGGTGTGGTGCCTCCGATGATCTGCACCTTGGTCGGATCGATGTGGGCCTCAGGATCGAACACCGAGGTGTATTCGTCCGATGCGCCGGACGACACCCCGATCACCAGGTCGCTTTCCTTTGCGTCGAAGACGTTCTGGTTGCCGCCGATACCCGACACATTCGTGACGGCCAATTCGGGGTTTCCCGGGATGGCGTCATGCATTTTCGCCGCGACGAGACGGCCGAAGAGGTCGGATCCCCCGCCCGGGTTCGCAGAGACGATCACGTGGATGGTCTTGCCCTTGAAGAACTCCGCCGCGTCGAACTGCGCGGAATCCCCTGAGTCTGCAGCGGCCCCGGAAGTCCCGGAGGGCGCCGAACTTCCCGTGTCGCTGCTACCGCACCCTGCCAGCACCAGCGCGGCTGTCGCCGCGACCGCCGCGTGCACCTTCAAGCCAGTCGGCATCGGTTACCTCCGGATTAGTAGTGATGTGAAACACATCGAGGCTGAAACGTGATGGATGTTACACCCATTCGTATACGACCGTATAGATTCGTACGCGGGCCTCTTGCCCGCAATTTTCTGCGCGATGACCGGCGCAGACGGCACCGGCTCGGGGTGCGGCGTGTTTAGGTCCTGGCTCGCCCGGCTAGCTGTGGGGGACGTCGGAATCGCTTCGACGTGATGGGCGCCGCAAGCTGAGTGGCCCGTACAGCGAAATCAAACGATTGGAGTTGATCAGCTGATGACGTTCACCAAGATCATCGCAGGAGCCGTCATGGCAGGCGGCCTGAGCCTCGGAGCTGCAGGCCTCGCCAATGCCGAGCCCGCCCCGATGCCTCCGCCCGGTCCGGTGATGCCGTGGCAGCAGGATCCGGCCGCACCGGTCGAGCCTGGCCCGGTTGGTCCTGGTCCGCAGGATCCCGCCGGCATGCCGGCGGGCTGGCAGCAGGCTCCGCAGCCGTGGAGCCCCGCACCCGCGCAGCCCGCGCCGGTGCCGCCGCCGATGAATGCACCGCCCCAGCCCGCGCCGCCGGCCTACGCGCCGAACGAGCCCGTGATCTGGGACGCCAACCACAATGGTTGGGGCATCTTCCTGAACAACGCCTGGGTGCCGCTGGCATAACCGGCACGTAACGGATGGCCGCCTCGCAGCACGCGAGGCGGCCATTCCATTTCGCGCTTTCTTTTCCCGGCGACCGCGCATGTCTGTACGCGACACGCCGCGGGTTTCTGTACCTCAGCGCACGCTCGGCAGCCGCCCCACACTGCTGTCGGCGTCCACCGGGAAATCAGCCGACAGCGCGACCTTCTTCCACTCCTGAAGATCCCGCGCGGTACGGTCGAGTTTGTCCGACACGCTGTCAACTGCGTTGGCACCGAGCTGGATTCGCTCCGGGAGATCGTCGCGATCAGCCAGCCCGACGATGATCTCCGCGGCCCTGCGCGGGTCACCGTCCTGCTCGTTGTTGTTGTCCGCGGCCCAGGTCCGGGCGGCCCCGCCGGTCGCGGCGTAGTCGGTGATCCGGGTGTCGGCGATGTGCAGGCTGGTGCCGTCGAGGAAGTCGGTGCGGAATGGTCCCGGCTCCACGGCGGTGACCGCGATACCCAGCGGGCCCACTTCGTGGCGCAAGGCCTCGGTCAGCCCTTCGACGGCGAACTTCGTCGCGCTGTAGATGCCCCACCCGGGCCACGCGACGAAGCCGCCGACCGACGAGATGTTGATCACCAGCCCGGAATGCTGGGCGCGCATGTGCGGCAGCACTTCTCGGGTCACTGCGAGCAGCCCGAAGACGTTCACGTCGAAGGCGTCGCGGGCCTCCTGGTCGGAGGTCTCCTCGATGGCGCCGACCAGTCCGCGCCCGGCGTTGTTGATCAGCGCGTCGATGCGGCCGAACTTCGCGACCGCGGCGTCGACGGCCGCCCTGATCTGGTCGGGGCGGTGCACGTCGAGTTCGACGGCCAGCAGTCGGTCGCCCGCGTCGGGAAAAGCTTTGACGACCGATTGCGGGTTGCGTGCGGTGGCGACGACACGGTCGCCACGTTCGAGGGCGACCTTGGTGATCTCGAGGCCGAAGCCGCGGGACGCCCCGGTGATGAACCAGACAGTCATTGAGAGTCCTTTCGCGTTATACCTACATCGGTCTCAACGCGGCGACGACGACATCGAACGCGGTTTTCGCGCCCCGCTGTTCCTAGGACTGGCAGACCTGGTTTCGTGTGCATGATGGTGTGCTGACGCACAATGAGGGACATGGCCCCGTCCGGAGAGCTGGGAGAGTTCCTCGCGTCGCGTCGTGCTCGGCTCTCCCCAGCCGAGGTGGGGCTGCGCGGCGGGACGGGACGCCGGGTGGCCGGGCTGCGTCGTGAGGAGCTCGCCATGTTGGCCGGCGTCAGCGCCGACTACTACGCGCGACTGGAACAGGGCCGCGCCCGGAACGTGTCCGATTCGGTGCTAACCGCCGTCGCCGACGCGCTGCGGCTCGACGACCTGGAACGCCGTCACCTCGCTGAGCTGCTGCGGCCGACGAAGACCGAGGGCGCCGACGGGCCGGTACGGGCCCGGGCTGCGCTGCGGTCCATGGTCTACGCGCTCGATCCCACTCCGGCGATGCTCTACGGTCCTCGGCTCGAGGTGCTCGCGGTCAACCGGATGGGTGTGCTGCTGTTCGACGACTTCGAGGCGATGCCCCTCGCCGAACGCAACATGCTGCACTGGATGTTCCTCAATCCGAAAGCCCGGCAGGTCCATCCGGACTGGTCGGAGATCGCCGCGCAGCTGGTGGCGATCCTGCGCTTGGCCGCCGGCCGCGACGGCGAGGACCGCAGGTTGCTCGCGTTGGTGCGTCACCTGTCCGAACAGTCGCCCGAATTCGCGACGTGCTGGTCGGACTACCGCGTGTTCCAGCACACCCACGGCCCCAAGCGCTATCGCCACGAGACCGTCGGGACGATGACGCTCAATTACGAAACACTGATTCCGCCAAGCGATCCCGACCTCCGCGTGATCGTCTACACCGCCGACGTCGGCTCGCCGTCGGCGGCGAAACTCGACGAGCTCAGGGCTCTTCCCGCTTCTGGAGGCGACTGCCCTTCGCTACGGTGATGGCCAATAGTTCGCTGGGAGAATCTAATTCGATGCGGTGCCAGCGGCCGCCAGGGACGACGACAGCGGTACCGGCGGGCAAAACCGCCTCTACTTCATGGTCGGCAGGACCTTGCGGACGTAGGTAGAGCCGCATACCGCCTGTCAAGCATGCCACCACCTCGTCATCGTCGGGATGGATCTCCCAGTGATCGGCATGTACATCTGCGTCGGTTTCCACGCGGTGGGCGCGCACCTGCCATTTGTCAGCGAGCTGTACGCCCGCACCGAACAAGTTCATCGGAGCTGTCGTCACGGTGGACATCCTCTCTACGTGTGGATTTCAGGTGAGGGCGCGACGTAGTACCGCCGCGAGTTCGGCGATCTGCCGTTGAGACACCTGAGCGGACAGGATGGCCTGGGAACCGTGGAACGTGCCGGGCCACTGATGCGACTCCACCGATACGCCCGACTGCAAAAGCCGCTGCGCGTATTCCAGACCTTCATCGCGGTTCGGGCAGAATTCTGCGGTGGCGATGTGTGCCGGTGGTAGGCCCGTCAGGTCGACAGCCCGGGCGGGTGCAGCGTACTGGGTAGCAGACGCGGTGCCCAGGTAGTGCAGCCAGATTGCGGTGACCTTGTCCCGGTTCATCCACGGTGTCTCGGTGAAGTTGCGCGCCGACCACGTCGACTGCCGGTCATCGAGGCCGGGTTGGTTCAGGAGCTGGAAGCAGATGCGCGGTCCGTTTTCGTCACGCGCCCGGAGGGCCACCGCGGCAGCGAGGCCGCCGCCGGCGCTGTGGCCGCCCACACCGATCCGCTCCGGATCGATGCCCAGGGCGGCCGAATTCTCGGCCGTCCACGCCAGGACGGCATAGGCGTCGTCCAGTGCGGCGGGGTAGGGGTGTTCCGGTGCCAGCCGGTAGCCGACCGAGATCACAGTCACCCCCGAGGCCAGCGCGATCCGGGTCGCCCACGGATGTTCGGTGTCCAGATCGCCCATGACGAACCCGCCGCCGTGTAGCCAGACGATCGCACCGTCGGCGGCGTGAGGCCGGTAGATGCGAATCGGTACTTCCGGATCACCTGGCACCGTGGTGTTTTCGATGTTGAGGTCCGAGACGTCGGGCACCGGTATGGCGGCGGCAAGCTCGGCGAAATTTCTGCGTTCGACGAGGGGATCGGTCAGGTCTGCCCGGGGGAATAGGGTCAGGAATGCGTCGAGTTCGGGATCCATGTCCACGATCTTCGCTGGGGCGGATGGGCACAGTCATCCGCCATTCGTCGCATTATTTGGTTCTCTGTCCGACGAATGGCGCTTAGGCTGCCTTCTATGGAGGCATTGGTCGCACGCCTGTCGAAGCTCGACGCCGACGCAGAGGGGGCGCTTCGGGTCGTGACGTTCTACGACACCCTCGTCCGCCGCCGAGTCGACCTTGCCGCGCTGGCCCGGGCGTCGGCCGGCCTCGCCGAATGCGTCGTCGGCGTTCGTCTCGATGGCAACGGCCGAACGATCCGAATGTCGCCAGATGGGCACCCAGCCGGAGCGGCGTGTCCGGCATCCGTCTCAGTAGCGGTCACGCTCGACGACGAGGAGATCGGGAGCTGCTGGCTTGAACGTGCGAGCCCGTCAGCGTCGCTCGACCAGTTGCTGTTGGACCGGCTAGCCATTGCCGTGGCGTCAGTGGTCGAACGATACGGACCGGCCAACACAACAATGGCCGATCCAGCGCTCGTCGAGTTGGTGGTCAGCGCCGACACCGACGCTCCCGTCCGGGACCGGGCGTTGCGACTGCTGGGGTTTCCCCCGGATCTACCGATCCGGGTTGTCGCCGTGCGGTCCGCGGGGGTGCTCGACCAGATCGCCCGACGTGTCTGTCCGGAACGACACGTGAAGGCGGCCGTGATCGGGCGAGAAGGCGTCCTGTTGGCCCAGGATCCCGATCCAAGTGGGTTTCCGTCACACGTTCGCGCCGGCATCGGCGCTGCGGCACGACCAGACCAGTCCTGGTGGCAGGCGCACACCGCCTTGAGGTTCGCCAGCGCGCGTCGGCCCGTCGTCGATTTCGAAGGTCTGGGAGCATTGGCGCTGCTCGCGCAGCTACCGCCAGAACAGTTGCAGAACAACATGGACGTCGTGTCGATCGATGGAATCGCCGACAGCGCAGATGGTCTGGATACCGTCGAGGTCTACTGCGCGGCCGGGTCACTGCGCAAGACCGCCGATGCTCTGCACCTGCACCACAGCAGTGTCGCCCGGCGGCTTGAAAGTATCAGTAAAGCAATGGGTTTCGATGTCACAGAGCCGAAGGGGCTGCTCCGGGCGGAGTTGGCATTGACCGCTTGGCGGCTGTCGCGGGAGCGCGAAACCGTTTGAGGTCACGACGGTACAAAAGCTGTTGACGGCAGCCGAGACTCGAGGGCTACTCTGTAGAAAGTGTTCAAGTCAGCTATCGGCATCGTCGTGCTCCTCGCTGCGCTGACGGCGCCCCACGCGATGGCACAACCGACGAGCCTCGACGACGTCCTGACTCGAGTGGTGGCCGAGGATCACCTGCCGGGTGCGGTCGCCGTCGTGCTCGACGACGGTGTGGTGACCCGCCATTCCGCCGGGACCTCAGACATCGCCACCGGGGCGGGGTTCGTGCCCGACACCCATGTGCGAATGGGCAGCCTGTCCAAGATGTTCGTCGCGGCTGCCGTCCTGCAACTGGTGGGCGAAGGCCGCATCGATCTCGACCAGTCCATCGAAACCTATCTGCCCGGTCGCGTCCGCGGCGACGGGATCGACGCGTCGGCGATCACGGTGCGTCAATTGCTGCGCCACCAGAGCGGGCTGCCCGAATACTTCAACCGGGGTACGCCGCTGCCCACCGAACCGGTCACCGGAGAGCAGCTCCTCGACATGGCGCTCACACATCCCGCGCAGTTCGCTCCCGGCACCGCGATGGTCTACACCAACACGAACTACATCGTCGCCGGTCTCATCATCGAGGCCGTGACGGGTGCACCCGCCGGGGATGAGGTCATCCGCCGTACCGCCGTTCCACTTGGCTTGGCCGACACCTACTTTCCCGCGCCGGGGGATACGTGGTTGCCGGTTCCGTTCGCCCACGGCTACGAGACCGACGGTGGCCATCTGACCGACGTCACCGAGTTCAACGCCACCGCGGCAGGTATGTCCGGCGCGCTGGTCTCGACCGGTGAGGACGTGACGGCGTTCCTCACGGCACTGCTGAATGGCCAGGTGGTCCCGCCGCTGTTGCTGGACCAGATGATGGTCACCGTGCCGCAGACCGACAATGCCGCGTCGTTTCGCTACGGCCTCGGGCTCGGGCAGATCGACCTGCCGTGCGGTGTGACGGTGTGGGGCCACGGTGGCGACGTGTTCGGCTACCACAGCCTGGCGGTCAAACCACTCGACGGCCCGGCGCTGTCGGTGACGGTGACCGGTGATGCGGACTCGGAGTCGCCGCTAGACGAACCGGTCATGCGGGTGGCCGAAGCGTTCTACTGCCACTGAGTGGGGCTTCGGCCCTGGCAGTCAGAGTAGGGACGGTGGGACTCGAACCCACAAATGTCAGGCGTTTTAAGCGCCCCGCCGATGCCAATTAGGCTACGTCCCCTTCAGGCAGCCGAGTCTAGCGTGGCGGCGGGTCTCTTGTTCTTGCCCCTGAAGGTCGGCGTAAGCGCGTGGCAATTGGGGCACAACAGCCGAAGGTTGTCCAACGTGTTGTTCTGATGGTTGCCGTCTATGTGGTCAAGCTCGAGTGGAACTGGCTGGTCCATCCATGTTTCGAGCTTGCAGCTGGAGCACCTGCGCTCGAGGACGCCTTCGTTGACAAGTCGCCGGCGCAACCGATCAGAGTGAATTGGATACCTGTTCGAGAGGTAGTCCTCTATCGGCCGCATTCGGTGACGAATTGTCGCGCCTCTTGACCAGGATTGGCCGGCGAAGTGGGAGGTATCGAGATCGAGTCGCTTGATGGCTCGGTGAAGAACCCGGTAATTACCGCCCTCTGGTAGAACACCTAACAGCCTGAGGGCGCCAGCAATCGAACGAGACTGCCTGACCGCCTCGCGATACTGCTCATCCCTGATCTCGTAGCGCCTCGGCCGATCCGATTTGGGCATGTCGGCCAAAAACGCTTCGGCCTCGGGAACAGTCCTGAATCGTCGTCGGAGACGCTTCCTTTTACCGTTGTGGTAGAGAGTTGCCCGAACTTCGTACCGGATCTCCCCATTCGATAGGACGACACGTACGGGTCCACGTTCGACCTTCTCACTCATTCGTGCTCCGCTTCGCCATCATGTCGTTCCGCCACGTCCGGTCAGGTGCCACCAAATCGGAACGTACGTGAGTGCACTGACATTGGGTCGTCAGGTGCGCACCGTCTGGGAGCGGAATGCGTTCGGTGGGCCATCGCTGATTGCCGGGGACGACAATTACGGAACGTTTTACGGTCTGATGTGTCCCGCGCGGAGCTGGCCTGCTCCCGCCGGTGACGGCGCCGGGTCCTTCTTGTGTTTGATGTCTGGGGCTTTCACGTGCACGTCGACCGCATCTACTGTGGCGTGGAACCGCTCGGCGATGTCCGCGGTCAGCTTCTTCTGTGAATCTCGGTCGCCAATGGTGTAGCTGGAGTCAGAATCCACGTGCACCCCGCCAGACGCGTCGCAAAGAGTTAACTGCCCGACTTGTACGCCTGGTGAAAGCCATGAAAGTCGATCACGACCGCGTGGAGGTCGGCCAGCTTCAGGGAGGGATTCAGGTTCTCGGGCACCTCGACCCGCCATCTACCGAACGGACCGATCGGGGCGTACTTGCCCGCCGCGGGCAGATCGCTGATGCCGCTCTTCGGAAAACCCAGGTCGCCGTCCTGCGAACCCACGACGCCGTGGAACAGCTGACCAGGTGTGAAGGCGGATGTGCGTTCGTCGTAGCGCAGACCCTTGGCGTTGTAGTTGAAGGGAATCGACACCGGCTCATGGAATATGTACTCGGGTGTCCGCTCGTCTTGGTCCTTCTCCGCGGGATCGACCCGCTCGGGATAGGGCTTGTCGTCCGGTGTGCGAAACTGCTCGCTGCCGAGATGGGTGAGAATCACCTTGTGGTCCAAAGTGTTTGCTTTGCCGACAAGCCACACCCGTACTTTGGTCAGCCGGACGTCCGCCATGCCGGCAAACGGATTTCGTGCTGCGGCAGTGAATTCGGGGCGTTCGTAGCACCATGCCGCGTCAGTGGGCGCGAAGCTGGATTTGGGCACGACAGAACTCTTGGTCGCCGGCTCCAACTCGAACTCGGCCTCACGCGATGACCGCAGGTCAGCGAAGAAATCGGGATGGGTCTTCTTCGTGAGCACAACGACGCGGCCGATCGACGACTCGTTCTCCTCGCTGGCCGGGAAATGGTTGGGGGTGCGGTAGTTGTTGCCGAGTGCCTTGAGCACGTCATTCTTGAGCTCACTCTGTGCGGCACTGAGCTGGTCGAAGTTGATTGCGCCGGGAGTTCGCCCGATTTTGTCGTAGAAGCCGCTGTAGGGCTGAAGAGCCCAGAATGCGTAGGCGCGGTAGGCGTCATAGAAATCCGACACGCAGACCGCTTTTGACCGCTCGTACAGTCCTGAGACGAACGTCGCCATGGCCGGCAGACCCGGCTTTGCATTGTCGGCGATGGCACCCTGCACCGCACTCTGTTGCAGCGTCAGCCTGCCGATCTCGCCGGTGAGGTCGACCAGCCCCACCAACAGCAAGTTGTAGTAGTCGATATGGCGATTACGCTTCGTGATCGTGTCGATGTAGCCGTCCAGGTCCTCGCGGATCGTGCGTGCGTTTCCGAGGCCGTAAAACTGCTTGCACACTTCGCGGAACTGCGCGAGGTCCACCAGCAGTCGGGCCGATCCTTCCGTGGACAGGATCCCGTCCTCGCGCTTTGCGAATTCCGCGTTGAGGTCGGCGCCGGCCGCGATTGTTTCCACCTGGTCCAGAAGCAATTTCTTGTTGATGCGTTCGCCGAAGCCGTTGATGACATTCTCGTTGGCCTCCTTGATCATCAAGCCCAGTTGGCTCGCCCCCATCGCCCCCGCCTGGGCGAGTCCCATCTTCCCGGCCAATCCCAGTCCGGCCCCGGTGTCGAGCGCGTTGGCGGGTTCGTGCACATTGATGAACGAAAGCTGGAACAGACAGTTGAAGAAGGTGTCGGGGGTGAGCCCGAAGGCCGCCTTCACCTCATCTTTGAAAGTTTCCAGCTCCTGCTTGAGGTCTTGCTTGAGCGCGTTCTGCTCGGAGTCGAGCTTGTTGATCGTGCCGGTCGTTTCCGACAGCTCTTTGCGAAAGTTTTCTTTTCTGACATTGAGGAGAGCCAGGGCCTTGTCTGTCTGATTCAGCGCCGCCTGCAGGTCGTTGGTCGCGTCCCTGTCGGCACGTATTGCGTCGAAGTAGAGCTTGGTTTTCTTCTCGATGTCCTTGAGCGGACGAAGGGAACCGTCCAGGGCTGTGAGATAGGTGTCGAGCGACAGGATCGGAGCGAAGCGGGGTGTTTTGCCGTAGTAGTCGAGGCCGTTGTTGTGATTGGTCTGCGCGCTCCATGCCGTCAGGCAGATGGTGTCGGCCAACGCCTTTTGCGGATGTTTCTCGGGAATCTTGTTGAGGATGCCGACGACCCAGCCAAGCCGCTCGCGCATCCGGTACCAGCGGGACCAGTTCGCATCGGCCCAAAGGTGGGCAACTTGTTCGATGACGAGCCGCTGGTCTTTTTCTGATATGTCCGGCACGGTCTCGTCACGGCGAAAAGTGTCGGTCCATTCGACCCCGATTTCGAGAAGCCTCTCCGTCGCGATGCCCGACCCCAGTTCATCCGCCGACGGGCCACTGTGGTGCGGGTCTCTCGACAAGATCTGGAGGGCATCGACCAATTCGAACTGTTGCTGCCGAGGCGTCATGCCTCGAAGCGTTCGTTGATCGCGCAGCCCCGTCCGAAGCAGGAATCCGATCACGGCGATCATCGTCGTCAAGGTTCGATCGTTGAGGGTGGTGTAGTAATCGGCACGCCCGCTCGTGTTGGCGCTGGCATTCAACCTGGAGATCAACGCGCCACGCCATCCGCTCGGCGGCTCAGGATCGGTGTCCGTGACCCAGTCACCTGCCAGAAGTGCACCGCGGGGAGTCATTTCGATCGCGGGCGCGAAGTTCAGACCGAGTGCCCGGACCGTGTCTTTGAGAGCAGCCACCCGCTCGCGGTCAGGAAGGCCGGACTCCGATGTGTCGACGATGATCTTTCCGTGCTGATCAAAGACGCGAATATGCAGTCGCGTGCCGACGGCCGCCACCACGATGAGGTTCCGTCCCGCACGCACAACGTCTTTGGTCCTCAGCACCGACTGCAACCGAAGGTCGAACTGCACAGGTTCGGTCACCAGGTATTCGGCTCGGGTCCGCTCGAAGAGCATCTGAAGCTGGCTCACGCTGGCCAGCTGAGCCAGTGTGTCGCTGGCGACGGCGCCGGCGGTGACGCTCGCGCTGCCGGGTTGCGACGCTGGGGCATTCTGCCCGGTACCGCCCCATGGTGGGGCAGGTAACCCGTCCTTACCGTCAGGAGAACCAGGAATCTCTCTCGAAGGTCCAAGCGACATGCCCATGGGGGCGGATTTACCTCCGACGCCGCCGAGGCCCTGGAGACCGCCGCGACCGCCGATACCGGCCGCGCCGCCGGTTCCCCCGTCGCAGGCGCTCGCAACAGAGGGGGCGGTCGACAGGCAGTGAAACAGAATCGTTCCCCCGTCGCCGCCGGTTCCGCCCCGGCCGCCGGTTCCGCCGATTCCGCCCATGCCTCCATTCCCTCCGGCGGTCGACATCCGGTACGTCGCGATCAGGGGTGACTCCACCTTGGCGTCGAAGCCCCTCCCTCCGTCTCCGCCGTCCGCGCCGTCCTGGCCGGGTTGTCCGTCGCCCCCCGGTCCGCCTATGGCCGAAAGGCTCAGCTCCGCTCCGAATCGGGTATCGCTGCAGAGCACGAAGATCGCGCCGCCGGGAAGTCCTTTGGCGCCGTCTGTTCCCGGCTCGCCGTTCATCTCGGTGGGATGATCCCAACTCGACCAACCAGCCCGGCCCGGTTCCATTCTTTCCGAGGCAAGCGGCGTGGGCTGGACGCGTTCGTTGTAGCCGTCTTCGCCCTTCTTCCCTTTGCGTACCTTGCCTTTGGTCGGGTTGGCAGCCGGGGACGCTCCCTTCGGTAGCGCTTGCGGTTTGGCCTGCTTCGCCGGCAATTCGGGACCGTCGACGATGATCGCCGGCCCTGTTATCCCATCGGATCGAGCGTGCAATGTGCGGGCGAAGATGTGAACCGTCCGTCCCGGCATGCTCAGTGTGCCCGAAATGGTCACTTCGTCGCCGAAGACCTTGAGGTCAGCGGATTCCGGGACCACCTGATGATTGGGCTCATGTGCCTTACCGACGTCCTGGGTCAGTACGAGCGGCAGCGCGGTCTCGATGACGATCTCGGTGACGACCTCGACTTCTTTTCCGTCGACAGTTCTCGGTTCCATCGTTCGTTGGCGATTGAACGTGGAACTAGCAGTCCACTTGTCCATGGGATGTCTTTCTCACTGCGGCCGTATGCAACTCCGTGAACGCGCCTGCGGCGAGTTCAACGGCCCAGGGTGTACACGCAAAGGTCGATATCGCTCTGGAGTTTGCTGGTCAGGCCATCAAACGTCTGCTGATAGCGTTCTTTGATCGCCTTCACGTCAGCATTCTTCGACTTCGCCAAGAAGTTGTCCGCGACGGTCCGGTATGTGCCGAGGCCCAGCGCGATCGTGGCAATGGCGTCGCGCGAGGCCCCGATGTTCGTTGTCAGCTTGTTCGGATCCGTGTAATTGGCCGACCACGTGTCCAACGCCTTTTTGACTCCGTGGGCTGAATCTTGTTGGAGAAGTGCGGCCCGAATTCCGTCGGCCAGTTGTGGGTCGACCTTGCGAAGATCCTTCTCCAGTTTCAGCAACCCCTCGGAGAATGCCTTGCCGAGGTCTTTGCTCAGCTTCTTGTCGGGCTGAATGCCAGAGGAACTTCTAGGCACGTCGACAATCAGCGCACACATGGCTGCGAATGTCGGGGCGCCAGCTCGTGCCGCGAATTGGGCGGCGACTTTCTCGCCGATAGCCCGCATCGTGGCCAGCAGCTGGAACTTGACGAAAGGATTCTGCTCCGTGCTGAACCTGTCCGCGTGCTCCTGGCGGCAACGTCCAAGCTGCGTGACGACTTTGTCCCCTTGCTTTTCCAGCGCGTCCGCACTGGGCAGCGCCTCGCTTGCCAGCAGCTTGTTCCACTCCTTGAGCGCGGTCTTGAGATCCTCGAGACGTTTGAAGAGGTCCGTGTTGGTTCGTGGTTCCCGTTCGTCAATGGATGCCATGGCGGTGCCGAGCTCGGTGGCGAGCTCGGTGGCGTTGCGTTGTGCGCCCGCCTTCGCGAAATCCAACAAGGTGCGGAACTCGTACACCTCTTTTGTGTCGAGCTTGTAGAAGTCATTACCGTCGAAACCGTAGAGGACCTCGTCTTTGAAGCGGTCTCGCAGATTGTCGTACGTCCCCCGCAAGTTCGGGTTGTCGGCGAAAAGAGCCGCATCGCCATCCAGTTTGAACTTGGCTCTGTCGACCTCAACGGCCTTCTTGATCAGAGATTCGTCGACGGATACTCCGCGAAGACTGACGTCGAACCTGCCCTTCAGCGATTCGATGGCGGACAGATGACCTTCGGGATCGGCTCCCGCAATTCTGTAGTAGTCCTTCAACGTGGCCTTCGGGTTCTCGTCGAGCCACCGGGTTCTGAGCTCCACTTTGGCCAGTGTCTCACCGCCGTTGTCGCGAAGACTGTCATGAACCCTCGTCATGTCAGCCCTGGCGTCCACGTGTGGTTGCGTCATGATCACCCCTCTGAATCACGCTGCCGCAGTGCCGTCGTCGCCCGAATGCCGACCCGGCCGATTCGAATCACCGCTACACCTCTGTGTCGGCGGGCATGCCGACAGCCCGCTCCCGGCCAGTCTCCGCGGCAATGTTGCCCGTGCACCCCGGGGTCGACTACTTGGGTTTATCCGGAAAAGCGCCTCGGACTACTTGGCCGTGCTCCGAACGGGGCGCCAGAGAGTTGACCACGCGATCGACTCCGGGTCTCGGCGGGCACCGTCGGCACGGTAACGCGGGCACGTTTCGGTGCCGAGAACTGTTCGGTGGAAGCTCCGCTCACCTGACGTCAGGGTCGCCGAAGGCCTGGATCAGTTCAGCCAGTTCCACCCTGGATGACACGCCGGCTTTCGCGTTCGCCTGATAGATGTGACCTTCGACGGTACGCACCGACAGGGACATCGCTTGGGCGATGTCCCTGTTGGACAGGCCGTTCGCCAGGAGGGTGGCAACCTCACGTTCGCGGCGGGTGAACGGTAGCGGCACCCGCGCCGACGCAAGGGCGGGACTGGTCGCGTTACCGCACCTCTTGGCGAGAGAGCGGGCGCGACCACTGGCGGTCAGCGCGCTGCCGCGGTGTCCCGTGCGGCGATAGCAGTCCGCCGCGTGCGCGGCAGCATCGGCGGCCGTCAGCACGTCGCCGATGGCTTCGAACCCTCGTGACACCGCATCGAGTCCGGCGGCGTCGTCGTCGGACAGTGCCCGCGCATAGCGTGCCGCCAGTGATGCCCGAGGCCCTTCAACCAAGGTGGCCAGTTCGGCCAGTCGGTGCACGTTGCTGGTGTCGCCGAACTGTGTTGCCGTCTGCAGGCTGAGCACCTCTCTGGCGAGCTGACCATGGGAACGGGCGAATTCAGCTGACTGGCTGACAAATTCGCGGGCCTTCGTTGTCTGGCCACTCACTGCGGCCACCCACGCCTGTGACAGCAGATAGCCGGACTCGACGTATCTGTAGCCGGCATGCCGGCCTTGATGAGTCCTCTCCATCGAGGCGATCGCGGCGTCCACGTCACCCGAACGGGCCAGTGCTTCGGTGAGCAAGATGTCGAACCGGTAGAACGGGGCGAACAACACCTCGCTGCTGCCGAAACTGGCCTTGGCCGAGCGTAGATGGTCCAGAGCGCTCACCAGATCGCCTCGTCCGAGTGCGGTCATGCCCAGCGCGGCCACGGCCAGCGACAACGATATGCCCGACAGGCCCGGCCGCCGAAATTCCCGCTGCGCGACCGCTGTCGCCTCGGCGACATGACCGGCCGCCATGAGCATGTAGGCGTCGAACTCGGCCAAACCGGTGCCTTGAAACGCCTCCAGCGGTGATTCGTCGAGCACGCGGTATCCCGCGCGAGCACGGGCGCCGGCCTCCGCCACGCGCCCCAGATCACCGAGGGCGATCGTCTCGGCGGCGTAGCCGATGGCACGGGCGAAGTCGTCCATGCGGGCGTAGTCGACCGTTGCCATTGTCTCGATGACACCGTGGGGCTCGGCTGCCATCACTTCCACCACCGCTCGATAGGCGAGCAATCCGTGACTGCGGTCATGATCCCCGAGGGCCAGCGCTTCGTTGATGACTGCGCGCGCTCCTTCGAGATTGCCGAGCAGGAAGAGCTGGTTGGCAGCGTGCAGGGTGGCTCCGTCAACCATTCCGGGGACGGCCAGTTCCGATGCGCTCAGGGTGTTCAGGATCTCCTCTGCGGGTTCGCCTTTGGAGCGCATGACCAGGATGTAGGCGAGCGCGATCTTGGTGGCCGGACTTGCATCAGCGTCGAGCCCGGCGCGTGCCAGCCGCTCGGCGAGTTCCAGGTCGAGGCGGCAGCCGGCGACGTGCGCGGCACGTGACAGGATCGTGGCATCGGCAGGTAGATCCGACGCCAGCCACAGCAGGCCGAGCCGCAGCGGGTCGGTCACATCGGTGTCCACCATCGTCTTGGCGATCAGACCACGCAAGTGCGCCAAGCGCAGTGGCCCGCACTGCTTGAGCCGAATTTCGCCATAAAGTGGATGGCCGACGTAGACGGCGTCTCTCGCAGGCGTCGCCGCTATCAGTCCACGCATTTCGGCGGTTTCGATCGACGTCTGGTCAGCCAGTGCCGACAGTACGCCGCGCTCGATGGGCTCGGCGATGGCGACCAGGTCGACGACGTTACGTACGTCGTCCGGCACGGTGCCGATCTGCAGTTCCACCAACTCGACCAATGATGCTGACGCCGAGGGTGTTCCACGCAACCGCCATGCCCCGTCCGTGTACACCAGACGGCCCGATTCCCGTTCGTACTCGACGAGGTGGTGTAGGAACAGGACGTTCCCACGACTCAATGTCCACATCTGATCGGCACAACCAGAGTCGACCGGGCCGTCCAGCACAGTTGTCAGCAGCCGATCAGATTCATTGCGGGACAGTGGTTGTAGTTCAAGTCGACGGAGAAGTCCGTCCTTCCAGAGGGCTCGCACGGCATCGGGGGCCGCCTCGCCGGTGCGGATGGTGGCAATGACGCACGCCACGTCGTGGATGACCAGTTGGTGCACGATCAGCGCCGAAACATCATCGAGCAGATGCGCGTCATCGACCACCAGCAGTCGCGGCGTGTCGCCGGCGCCGGTGGTCAAACCTGTAAAGATCCTGTGTGTCAGGGTAAGTGGTGAATCATCAGGCGCCTCGGCCCACCGTGCGAATGCGCCCAGCGTCACCTGCTGCCCCGACGCGGTCCCCGCGACACGCCGCACCGACCAGCCGTCGACTGCGGCCGCGTCGGCGGCCGCGCGGGCAAGGCGCGTCTTGCCGACGCCTGCGAGGCCGGCGATTACGACGCCCTTGTGCTCGCTGCCGACGAGCATGTCGCGAATGATGTGTAGCTCTTCACCCCGGCCGGTCAAGGGCCAGCGGTTGATCATGGCGAGAATGGTAGCCGCGCGACATTCCGCTCGTTATTCCTTCCGAAGCACCGCCGCCAACTTCTGTGTGGCCAATGTCAGCAGGGTCTCCAGGCCTTCGGGTTCTATCCCCAGTTGTTCACAGATGTCGTCGTCGGTGGCGCCGGCGTCACGCAGACGAAGCGCCAGCGAGTGCGCCTCCGGCAAGCTGCGTAACGCGGCTTCGTATTCTGCGCGTGTCGCCATGGTGTTGAGCCTGCCGCGAGCCCGGACGGATGCGCCGCGGGTCCTGCTACTTGGATTTCATCGCCGCCGGCGCGCCGCTACTTGGTTCCGCCGCTTTCTCCCCCGGGGTGGGCGACCGAGTCATCGCACCACGCGGTAGCGCAGATGAGCCACTCCGGGAGCGTCGAGCACCCGGACCAGCTCGAGTGCGGGCGTGCCCGCCTCGAACCCGTCGAACAGGCGCTCACCCGATCCGAGTATCACCGGGCTGATCTGGAGATCGATCTCATCGACTATCCCCGCGGCGATCGCCTGCCTGGCGCACGAGGCGCCTCCGGCGATCGAGATGGGGCGGTCGCCGGCAGCCTCTTGCGCCAGGGCGTAGGCCGACTCGATGCCATCGGTGACGAAATGAAAGGTGGTGCCACCCGCCATCTCGATCGGGTCGTGCGGGTAGTGGGTGAGGACGAACACCGGGCAGTGGTAGGGCGGCGTATCGCCCCACCAGCCCTGCCAGTCCGACCCGCCCCATTCGCCGCGAATTGGGCCGAACATGTTGCGGCCCATGATTGTTGCCCCCATCCCGTCCATCATGTCGGAGACCACCTGCTGATTGACCGGATGATTTCTGTCAAGGCCGATGTGCCAGCCGTGTAGCGCTTCGCCGCCGACGCCGAGCGGCTGCTCCTCGCTCTGCCCGGGCCCGGCAACATAGCCGTCGGCCGAGATCGACATCGAAAGATTGGTCCTGGACACATAGCCCCCATCCGGCTGTGGTTACGTCAATGCTATCGAGGCAGACCCACGCGACCCGGAAAACTCATCGGGCAGCCCGTACTCCCCGCACCGAAATTCGGCAGAGCAGGCGGCCGAACGCATTTGTCGCGAATGTCGCGTGTTGTCGCTCTGAGTTGGGCAGGAAGCGGACGTGCCGGCAGAGCCATTCGGACCGGGTGGGACCGGGATCGGGGTGCACTGCGTAGGTGTGACCAAGATCACATTAGGGACGGTCGATCTGGAAAACCGGGTCCGGGTCGATCCCGGTGCGCGTGCGTAGTGGCCGAGTTCAACGCTATTGCGGGGCAATTTGGCGCCGTACCCGATAACGCGCCAGTCACGAATTGATTCCAGCGGTATACCGCCAGGAGCCAGTTAGCTATTTAGGCAAGGCTAGCCTAAAGCGCCCGGTCGGCTCATCGCGGTGAGTGACGGTTTCTTCGCTCTGACTTTATCGCCGGCCCGCGCCGGACGGGGCGCTCCCTCGGTCCTGGTTATCCGCCGAGTCAATTAGTGTCGGCTCCGAATAACGGGCGGGCGCATGATTCGTTTGCAGCTAATTTCTCAGATCCGAGAAAACTCTCAGGAGATCAACAGCTACTTTCCAGCAACAAACCATCACCGCAGCTAGGGGCAACACAACTATCCACAGGTAGTACTCAGTTACTGTCCAGCTGTCTGACAGAACAGACTCCAGTTACCTGACCCAGGAGACAAAGTGCACCCAGTCCATCCCGCGGACACGGGCCGGCGCTCCGCCGCCTCGCCGTCGCGCATCAGCAAGTTCCTGGCCGCCGGTGTGGCCCTGGCGGGGGCCGGTGCCATCGCCGTCAGCCCCGTCAGCCCCGTGTCACCGATAACCGACGACATCACCGCGGAGAATCGCGCGGTCACCCTCAACGCTTACGCGCGGCCGATCGACCTGGTTCAGCAGTTCGTCGCCGAGACCTCGACGAACCTCCAGTTGTTGAGGATCAACTCCCAGAATTCGTCGGACGCACTGGCGGCGGCAGTCGAGACAGCCGATCCGCTCGGAGAGTTGGCCGACATCATCGCGCTCAACGCCACCAATCCGTTGCCCCTCGTGACGCGACTGCTGAGCTTCCAGGCGGTCTACGGCGACGACATCGACGTCGTCCTGAACGGCTGGGATGACAATCCGGCCACCCCGAACGTCGTCGACCCCTATCAGGGTGTCTTCGAGCGCTGGGCGGATGCGATGGCCGAGCTGGGCCCGACGATCGCCGACATGCTGACTTATGACCCCCCGGCGACAGATCCGACGCAGGGACCGTTCACCAACGCGGTCTACGAAGCGAACTTCTACTTCGTGCTGGGGCTCCTCGACACGCTCCGGCCGTTGGTCGGGGCAACGCCCACGGGCATCGTGCCCCTCTTCTCCATCCCCGGCGACTTCCTGGGCGGTGAGCCTGCCGGCGGGTTCGAAGGGGCGCTGCCGGGCGTGGTGCAGCTCGACAACGTAGTGAACGTGATCAACGAGCAGACCTTCGTCCGGGCGCTGACGGGGCCGTTCCAGACCGCCGCGTTCCAGGTGGCCAAGAGCCTCGATGACGCGCTGGCGGCCCAGCAGGCCGGGGACACTGCCCTTGCCGTCAACGAGCTGATCAACATCCCGATCCGCGCCACCAATGCGTTCGTCAACGGGTTCGCGCCGAGCTTCAGCCCCAACGGGGCGGAATGGCCCAGCCTCATCGACGCGACGCAGCAGCAGTCCGGTCTCATCAAGTACGTGATGGTGGACTTCAAGAATCAGCTCACGACTGCCCTGGGCGGGACCACGCCGGCGCCGGTCACGACGTTGCCCTCGACGACGGTGCCCTCGACGACGTTGCCCTCGACGACGGGGACAAACGTCCAGAACCGGGTGAATCCGCTTGCGGTGACCGCACCCGCCGAGGATTCCTCCGCTCCGGAGGTCTCGCCGGCTCCCGAGGTCTCGAAGGTCGACGACGACGCGACCACGCTGGTCAACAACACCACGTCCGGAGACAGCGACACCACCACGGGCGACGCGGACTCCAAGCCGGTCAAGAAGAAGGCGACCGCGGGCACGTTCGCCAAGAAGACCCAGGAGGCGCTGAAGAAGGCCGGCGAGGACGTCAACAAGGCCGTCAGCAATGTGTTCAAGCCCAAGAAGAAGGACAGCACCAAGGCGGAGCCGACCAAGGCGAGCGACTCCGGCGCGGGAGACAGCGCCGGTGACAGCAAGGGTGGTGACACCGGGGGCGACTCGGGCGGCGACAGCTAGCCCGACATGAGTTCAGGCGACGGCCCTCTCGGCGACGAGGGGGCCGTCGTTCGTCGCCGATGGGTCCGCCCTCAGTGCGCAGCGGTGTAGGCCGTCTCCTCGGTGCCGAACCGCGTCCCCGTGGCGTCCTTGCCGAACCACGTCAGCACCACGACGGCGATCAGGACGGGCACGATGGTGGCGGCCAGCGCGAACGGATACGAATGGGTGGCCGCCAGGTGCTCCTGGATCGGAAGGTTGAAGGCCGCCAACAGATTTCCCAGCTGGTAGGTGACGCCCGGGTAGAAACCGCGAATGGCGTCGGGCGACATCTCGGTCAAATGCGCCGGGATGACACCCCAGGCGCCCTGCACCGCGACCTGCATCAGGAAAGACCCAAGACACAGCATCGCAGCGGTGTGGGACAACGCGAACAGTGGCACGATGGGCAGGCCCAGCACGGCGCAGAAGACGATGGTGTGCCGGCGGCCGAACCGGCCAGAGAGGCCACCGAACACCATGCCGCCGATGATCGCGCCGACGTTGTAGATGACGGCGATCACCTTGGCGGTCTCACTGGACAGTCCTGCGCCGCCGTTGTGGGTGGCCTGCAGGAAGGTGGGATACACGTCCTGGGTGCCGTGGCTCATCCAGTTGAACGCCGTCATCAACAGGATCAGGTAGATGAAGCGCCGCACGATCACAGGATTAACCATCACGTCACGGATCCTGGTGCGGGTCACCCGCATTCGATCCTGGGCCGCCTCCCAGACTTCGGACTCACGCACGCGTGAGCGGATGATGAGGCTGATCAGCGCGGGCACGATCGAGAGCCCGAAGAGCCAGCGCCAGGACAGGTCGAAGACATCGATGACAATCAACGATGCGACCGTGGCCAGCAGGTACCCGAACGAGTAACCCGCCTGTAGCAGACCGGAGAAGAAGCCGCGCCGCTCAACCGGGATCTTCTCCATCGCCAGTGCGGCACCCAGACCCCACTCGCCGCCCATCCCGATCCCATACAGCAGACGCAACACGATCAGCACCGTGAAATTGGGTGCGAAGGCGCACAGGAATCCGACGATGGAATAGAACGTGACGTCAACCATCAGGGGGATGCGCCGGCCGACCCGGTCCGCCCACAGGCCGAACAGGAGCGCACCGACCGGCCGCATGAACAACGTGGCGGTGGTGAGGAACGCGACTTCGGTGGTGGAGATCCCGAACGTCTTGGCGATGTCGGCGTAGACGAGGACGACGATGAAGTAGTCGAAAGCATCCATCGTCCAACCGAGTTGGGCGGCCACAAAGGAATTGCGCTGATCTGCGGTCAACGGTGTGCGCGTCACAGTGTCGGATTCCCCGGAGATGGTCCGAGCTACCTGCCAATGTCCTGTGCGTTCGGCGCCGCATGTGGATAGGTGGCTAACCCCCGCAGAGATGTTGGGCCGATGCACCTCCGAGGAACGCGGAAACCTCCCCGGCGGTCAGCTCGCGGCCCGCCACCCGGCACGCCGCGGCGACCAGGTCGTCGAGCCGGAGCCGCCAGATCCGTACGGTTCCGTCGAGTGCTCCCGTGACCATGCTGCGGCCCTGATCGGTGAACCCGATGTCGATCACGCCGGCTTCGTGCCCGTGCAACACCACCGGCGGGATGCTGGGGTCAACTGGATCCCACAGGCGTACCGTGCGGTCGTCGCTGCCGGTCGCCAGCCAGCGCCCATCGGGGGTGAACGCCATCGACAGGACCCGGGCGACGTGGCCGACCAGCGTGGCCGGCTCGGCGCCGGGATGCGTCAGGTCGAGCAACTTGGCCGTCCTGTCCCATGACCCGAAGGCCACCCAGTGGCCGTCGGGGCTGAACGCGGCGGGCACCACACGGTCGTTGAACCGCACTTCGGCCACCAAGCGCGGTGAGCCAGAGGCAATGTCCCAGAGTCGGCCCGTGCGGTCGAGACTGGTCGTCGCTGCCCACCGGGAGTCCGGGCTGAACTGCACCTCGTACCCGGTGTCACCGCGTTGATCATCGGCCTTGTGCGGATCGAGGAGCACAGGATGGGCGCATGGGTCGGCCGACGTCAGATCCCACAGTCGCGCCCGCGTCTCCCATTCGCTGGCCGCCGTCGCGACGTAGTGGCCATCCGGGCTGAAGGCGGGCCGAAGCCGGACGCCGGCACCCTGTTCACATTGGTGGCGCGGAGTCATCGCCGGATGGTCGACCGAGACGTCCCACATGCTGACATCGCCGAGCCAGGTCCCACTGACCAGCCAGTGGCTGTCGGGGCTGAATTCGAGACTCTGGTAATCCGAGGCGAAGGGCTCCCGCAATGT
>CAMFLL010000083.1 GCA_945957405.1 uncultured Mycolicibacterium sp.
GGGGTGTGAGGGTGGCGCCGTGGGTGATCAGGTCGGCCAGCAGCGGTGCGGGCAGTACGGTCATGGTGCGGGCGCCGATGAGCAGTGCGGAGCCGGAGCGCGTCGGTGGCTCGGGTTCGGCGGGGCGCTCCTCGGCGGCACTGTCTTCGTCGGCGGGCTGGTCCTCGTCGGTCGGCTGGTCTTCGTCGGTCGGGGCACCGGTGTCCACTGCACTGGCACTGTCCACACTGTCGCCGTCGGGGTCGCCGTGTAGGAGGGGGTCGGTGGGTGTGTCGGGGGCGGTGTGGTCGGCCAGGACGTGGACGATCACACTGCTGGCGCGGCCGTCGTCGATTTTCGCGGGGCAGTCGGGGTCATCGCAGCGGCACGCCAGATGAAACGAGCCTGCACCCAGGGCGCCCATCGCGTCGGTGCGGCGCTGGGCCAGGGTGCGCGGGTCATCAGCGCAGACGCTGCGGGCCATCACCTGCAGTCGCTGGTCGAACAGGGTGGCGTCGGTGGCCAGCAGCCGGCCGTGGACGCTGATGACACCGTCGCGGTCGCCGGGGTGCCCGATGATGATCTCGCGGTCCCGCGCGGTGGTGCGGGTGCGGCGCACCGCGTCGGGATCGGTGCCGGCGATGATCGCATCGACCGCGGTTTTCAGTTTCTGCTCCGAGTGAGCGCTCCACCCGGTGGCGGCCGCCGCGATCTGCGCATCGATGGCGGCGATCGCGTCGGGGTCACGGACCAACAGGGTGCGCGCGGCGATCGTCTCGGCGATGGTGGCGGTGATGGCGCCGGCCAACAACAGGGCCCCCACCGCGGGCAGTCGGTGCTCCAGGGTGGCGGCCAGGTCCATCCGGGCCAGCGCCCGGCCGTGCCCGATCGCCAACACCGCGGACAGTTCGGCGGCCGCGGCATCGACGTCGTCGACGGCCCAGTCATCATGCTCGGCGTCGATCTGATGGCGGCGGGTGAATTCGGCGATCGCGGCCAGCGCGCGGGCCTCCACCGCGGCCACCGTCCGGCTGGTGTCCCGGATGGCGTCGATCAGCGCGGCATCGGTGAGCCCGCGGACCTCGGCGGGATCAGGCACGGCCACCTCGAACATGTGATCGATGCTGCCCGGCCCGGGTGACAACACCACCGAGATCGCATGCCCCGGCACGCCCCCTGGGGATCAACCCCCAACTGTGCATAACCACGAGCAGAGCCCGGACGCACCAGGCGTCCGGGCTCTGCGTGAGTCAGTGGCTCAGCGGTGGTTCTGGTGGTGGTGATGGATGCTGGTGCCGGGCTGGGGCGTGTTGTCCTGGTGCGGGAACACCTGATGGCTGATCGAGGGGCCGGAGTTGGTGATGGAGGTTTGGGCTTGGCTGGTGGTGGCGGCGCCGAGGGCGATCAGGGCGGGGGCGGCGGCCAGCGCGGCGGCGGCGGCGATCCGGCGAGTCAAAACGTTCATGTGAGTTCTCCTGTGTGAGTGGGCTTTTCAAGTCCTCGGCCGGTGTGTTCCGGCGATGAGATAAGAATGCCCCGCCTCGACAGGAATGTATGTCGACCGACCGGCCCCACCGCCAGAGGAAAACCATGTCCCCCAACCGGAGGACACACCTGCTGGGCCCGCCGGTGTTCGCCCACAGCGAGTTGGACACCGTGGGCAAGGCCCACCCTTGAGTGCTAGCACTCTCGTGTATAGAGTGCTAGGCGGCAGGCGGACACCCCCTGTGTCGGCACCCGCGACGACGGCGCGAGGGCGTGCACCGAATGCCGAACACCTAATGGCGGTCCGGACAAGTCCGGACCAACTACACATACAAGTGAAGGGGCTCCATCGTGGCGAGCGTGAACATCAAGCCACTCGAGGACAAGATCCTCGTACAGGCCAACGAGGCCGAGACCACGACCGCGTCCGGTCTGGTCATCCCCGACACCGCCAAGGAGAAGCCGCAGGAAGGCACCGTCGTCGCAGTTGGCCCCGGCCGCTGGGATGAGGATGGCGAGAAGCGGATCCCCCTGGACGTGTCGGAGGGCGACGTCGTCATCTACAGCAAGTACGGCGGCACCGAGATCAAGTACAACGGCGAGGAGTACTTGATCCTGTCGGCCCGCGACGTGCTGGCTGTCGTCTCCAAGTAAGCGCACTCGTGATCCCGCCCCGGATACCCCCGCATGCGCGGGTGGTGTCCGGGGCGGCACGCGTAATAGGGAAAGACGGATATGAGCAAGCAGATTGAGTTCAATCAGACCGCGCGTCGCGCCATGGAGGTCGGCGTCGACAAGCTCGCCGACGCGGTCAAGGTGACGTTGGGCCCGCGTGGCCGGCACGTCGTCCTCGCCAAGGCGTTCGGCGGCCCGACCGTGACCAACGACGGTGTCACCATCGCCCGCGAGATCGACCTCGAGGACCCCTTCGAGAACCTCGGTGCCCAGCTGGTGAAGTCGGTGGCCACCAAGACCAACGACGTCGCCGGTGACGGCACCACCACCGCAACGGTGCTCGCGCAGGCCATCATCAAGGCCGGTCTGCGCAACGTCGCGGCGGGTGCCAACCCGATCGCGCTCGGTGCGGGCATCGGCAAGGCCGCCGACGCGGTGTCGGAAGCGCTGTTGGCTGCCGCCACCCCGGTCAGCGAGAAGACGGCCATCGCGCAGGTGGCGACGGTCTCTTCGCGTGACGAAGAGGTCGGCGAGATGGTCGGCGAGGCGATGACCAAGGTCGGCGCCGACGGTGTGGTCAGTGTCGAGGAATCTTCGACCATGAACACCGAGCTGGAGATCACCGACGGTGTGGGCTTCGACAAGGGCTTCCTGTCGGCCTACTTCGTCACCGATTTCGATTCGCAGGAAGCCGTTCTCGAGGATGCACTGATCCTGCTGCATCGCGACAAGATCAGCTCCCTGCCCGACGTGCTGCCCCTGCTGGAGAAGGTCGCCGAATCGGGCAAGCCGTTGCTGATCATCGCCGAAGATGTTGAAGGCGAAGCGCTTTCAACTCTGGTGGTCAACGCGATCCGCAAGACGCTGAAGGCCGTTGCGGTCAAGGCGCCGTTCTTCGGTGACCGCCGGAAGGCGTTCCTGGAGGACCTGGCGATCGTCACGGGTGCCCAGGTGGTCAACCCCGACGTCGGCCTGGTGCTGCGCGAGGCGGGCCTCGACGTGCTGGGCTCGGCCCGGCGCGTGGTGGTCAGCAAGGACGACACCGTGATCGTCGACGGCGGCGGCACGAAGGACGCCGTGGCGGGCCGTGCGGCTCAGCTGCGCGCCGAGATCGAAGCCACCGACTCCGACTGGGACCGCGAGAAGCTCGAAGAGCGGTTGGCCAAGCTGGCCGGCGGCGTCGCCGTCATCAAGGTCGGCGCAGCCACCGAGACCGCGCTCAAGGAGCGCAAGCACCGCGTCGAAGACGCAGTGGCGGCGGCCAAGGCCGCGGTCGAGGAGGGCATTGTCGCCGGCGGCGGTTCGGCGCTGGTGCAGGCCCGAGCCAAGCTGGCCGACCTACGCGCGTCGCTGTCCGGCGATGAGGCGATCGGCGTCGACGTGTTCTCCACGGCGTTGTCCGCACCGCTGTTCTGGATCGCCACCAACGCCGGTCTGGACGGCTCCGTCGTGGTCAACAAGGTGGGCGAGCTGTCGGCCAACCACGGCCTGAACGCCGCCACGCTGGAGTACGGCGACCTGGTGGCCGACGGCGTCATCGACCCGGTCAAGGTCACCCGCAGCGCGGTGCTCAATGCCGCGTCGGTGGCCCGGATGGTGCTCACCACCGAGACCGCAGTGGTCGACAAGCCGGCCGTTGCGGCGGCCGATGGCCACGGCCACGGTCACCACGGCCACGCTCACTGAGTAGCTAACGACGAAACACCCCCGGTCCTGTTGGGCCGGGGGTGTTTTGGTCTGCAGACTTGCGTGCACCGAAGTGTTGCTTTCGGACGGTAAATCCGTGCAACGGGGAGCGCTCGGCCTTTAGTCTCCGGGCATGGACCGCATCTGGCAGTGGGCGTGGGACCGGTTTGGAGCCAGACATCGGTTGGCGGGGCTGGCCGTCGTATTACCTGCGGGAATACCGATCTACCTGTTCTGGTCGTTCCTCATCGTCGCTGTTGAAGGCTCCCGTCACTACGTCGAGGCAGCCGTCGTCACCCTCGTCGCCCTGCTGGTCCTGAATGTGTACGCAGCTTTCGCCGGCCGCAAGCGCTACCGCCCGGTCGAGCAATGGGTAGCTGGTCACGACGTCGATCGGGCGACAGCGCTGAAGGCCACATACAGCTTCGCCAGGAGCGCGGTTTCCCAAACGCTTTGGATGGCCGCGATCTGCTTCGCCCTGATGTCGGTGATCGTCGGTGCAATCGCCGGAGCGGGCGGACCGCGACTTGCCCAGTACGGGGTGCTGGGCGCCGCGGTCGGAATCGCGACGTATCTCATCGGTGTGCACAGCATGTTGGAGGCGACCGCTCGGCCGGCGCGGGTCGCGATCGCTGGTGACACCGGCATCGGGGACTCCTTACCCCGTGCCCGTCCGACGATCGCCGCGTGGTCGAACACGACCGTCCTGGGGACGGCGTTCGTTTTCTCCGTCGACAGCGCGATGTTGGTTGCCGCGATCGTCGGGGCCAGCCCGCATCCAATTCTGTTTCTCGGGATCGGCAGTGCGTTGACAGTCGGGTTCGGCATCCCGCTGGTCGTCGGTGTCGGTTTCTCGCCGTCGATGCGGCCGATTCGGGATCTCGCGGAGGGAACGGAGCGCGTTGCGGTCGGTGACTACAGCAGGCGCGTTCCGGTGGTTCAGGACGACGATCTCGGAGTGCTGACCGCGTCGTTCAATCGCATGCAGGCGGGATTGGCTGAGCGGCAACGACTTCAGGCGGCATTCGGCACCTACGTCGACCCCGCTCTCGCCGCGCGATTACTCGAGCAGGGCGACGATGTGTTCACCGGCGAGCGCCGCGAGGTGACGGTGATGTTCGTCGACATCCGCGACTTCACCCCGTTCGCCGAGGCGCACACTGCCGAGGACACCGTGGCCCGGCTCAACGCTCTGTTCGACATCGTGGTGCCGGCTGTCGTCGACGCCGGCGGGCACGTCAACAAGTTCCTCGGCGACGGTGCGATGGCCGTCTTCGGCGCTCCGAACGATCTGGCGGATCATGCCGACGCCGCGGTGACCGCCGCGGTGCAGATTCACCGACTTGTCGCCCAGCGTTTTGGCGGTGAGCTCCGGATCGGCATCGGAATCAACACCGGTGTGGTGATCGCCGGCACCATCGGCGGCGGAGCCCATCTCGAGTTCAGCCTGATCGGCGACACGACGAACATGGCGGCCCGCGTCGAAGAGCTCACCAAGATCACCGGCGACGCCATCCTCCTCACCGACCAAACCGTCGACGCCCTGGTTTTTCGGCCGCCCGGACTCGTCGACCGTGGGGCCCACGCTGTGAAAGGAAAGTCAGCTCCCGCAAAGGTCTTCGGTCTGAACCCGGCGGCGAATCATTAACCTGGACAGATGGTTGTGCGCGGACCCTCTGACCCGCTGTCGCCGACCACACGGCGCATCCTCGTCACCGGGGCATCGGGCGCGGGAAAGAGCACACTTCGACAGACCATCAGCGAGACACTGCGGCTCCCCACCGTGGAAATCGACTCACTGTTCCACGGCCCGAACTGGACGCCGCGTCCCAGTTTCGCGACCGAGGTCGACACATTCACTCAGCAATCACGCTGGGTCATCGAATGGCAATACAAGGAAGTGCGCGCCCTGCTGCTCAGCCGCGCCGACACCCTCGTCTGGCTGGATCACAGCAGGTGGACGGTCATGCGACGTGTCGCCCACCGCACGCTCCGACGTCGACTGCAGCGGATCGAACTGTGGAACGGCAACCGTGAACCCCCGCTACGGACCATCTTCACCGACTCCGAGCACATCATCCGGTGGTCGTGGGACACGCACCGGCGCCGTGCCGACGAAGCGCTGGCCGTGGCGCGCCAGCGGCACGGACCCATCGTCGTCCGGTTGGCCGGCCAAGCCGAAGTCGACGAGTGGGTACGCGGCCCGTTGCGGCAGTTGGCTGTCTAAGAGCACCAGGGCAGGCACTCGTTGGGGCCGATGATCGCGGGCGGTAGCGGTGGCGGCGGACCGACCGGCGGCGGGGGATTGGGTCCCTCGTATATGCCCTGACCTTGATTGGCCTGGTCAGGCGCAACGTGATAATAGGTGTGGCACACGTTCATGTCCCAGGTCACCGGGTCATAGACGTGATTCTGGGTCAAGTGGAGCAGGGTGTCCCCTGGGCACCACTGATTCGGTCCCCAACAGGTTCCGTTGACAATCGCGGCTGGCCCGCAATCGTCTGCGCGGGCAGTGCCTTCGCCTAAACCAGCCAGACTCGCACCGCCGGACATCAGCGCGGCCGTGGCAAGCCCCACGAGTACTCGCTTCATGCCCTTCGATGATCCTCCGACACCGTCCCGGCGGCGGCCGATTGTCGCGGAATGTCGACCGAATCCGACCGGGTGACGATGCGCCGCCAATTCACGATCAGGATCACCGGAATCAGGAGAAGCGCCGTCCGGGCGATGAAGGGAGACAACAGGCCGTCCTCGAGAAGACCGGGGACCGAGAAGTACACGAACATCACCAACGTGGCCGTGATCAGGACAGCCGCCCTTCCCGCGGGCGACGCGATCCGGCTGGTGTCCAACGAATCGGGCAGGACGATCCGGTAGAGGTCGATCATCGCCCACAGCACCAGGTAGCCGACCACCGCGTAGATGAGCCAGGGTGACATGTGCGTGGCCCGGACCCACTGCCCGACGTCGGCGTCGGACGAGGCCACCCGGATGGGGACGTAGTCGTACACGTTGGCAAGTTGCATGAACAGGAACCAGAACGCCAGGTACGCGACGAACGGTCGAGCACTGGTGCGCCAGAGGGGTGCCGCGAACCGGGCCACCAGGTACAGCACAGCATTGGTGCCCGGCCCAGCGATCACTGTCGCCGCCACAGCCGCACTCTTACCCACGGCGTAGGCAGCCTTGTAATCGACCTTCTCGTCGATGTTGTACAGCAACAGGATGTTTCCGAAACTTCCACCACCCCAATGGATATCGATCGGATCAGCCTTGATTCCGGTGGCCCAGGCGACGAACGAATGCATGAACTCGTGTGGCAGCACCGCCAGGTAATGCGCCAGCAGCACAGCCGGCGGTGTGGCGGCCGCCAGCCACCAGAGGGAGTTCGGGCGTTGGGCCGTGTCGACGTCGATCCGCAGGACGCTACCCGGCGACAGTGGTTGGCTACCTACAGGCCACCAGGGGAGGCGATCGTATGGCAATAATGGACACGGACGGCGCACGATGAATGCCGTCGCCGTCGCCGTTTTCGACCGCACCGCGGATCCGACCGCCTTCGACACGTGGAGCGCTGAGGTGCGATCCGCGGCGCAGTCCGCGCCGGGGTTCATCGCCCTCGCCACCTCAGACCGACGTGACGCGCCGATGGACTCGGCGGTGGCCGTCACGTTCGAGTCCGAGGAACTGCTCCACGATTGGCTCGACGGGGCCACGTGGAAGACGTTGGTGCGCCGGGGTGCCGAACGCGGGCTGCTCAGACTGTCGTCGGATCTGGTGATCGTCGACGGCGCCGTCCTGCCGACCGGGGTCGGAATCGTGTCCTCCAACGTGTCCGACGGGATGGAGGCGGACTTCCACGCCGCCCACGATCGGCTGACGGCGGCCGCCTCCGAGTTCGCGGGTTATGAGGGCACGGCGGTCTTCGCGCCGGGTCAAACGGGCGAGTGGAGGTCGCTGATCCGGTTCCGCA
The DNA here is from genome assembly GCA_945957405.1 of uncultured Mycolicibacterium sp. Classification (GTDB taxonomy): domain Bacteria; phylum Actinomycetota; class Actinomycetes; order Mycobacteriales; family Mycobacteriaceae; genus Mycobacterium. Next base: position 7,799 of record CAMFLL010000083.1, read on the forward strand.
CCGAACCGCAGTTGTCGGCGTGGCTGCGGTCGCCGCAGCGCAGCGAGGTCCTGCCTCCCGTGCGGTCGAGCCTGACGCAGGAATTCTCGGTGTTCGCTCAGACCACGCCGCTGGGCACGACCGTGCGCACAGTCAATGGCAAGACCGAGATGACGCCGAGTTGGAAGACGGCGATGCTCCTCCTGATGGTGCTGTACCCGTTGGTGATGCTGCAGTCGAAGTTCATCGCACCGGTGATCGGCAAGCTCGGGGCCGAGCCGTGGCTCTCGGTTTGGCTCGGCCAGGTGTTCAGCGTGGCACTGATGCAGTGGTGGTTGATGCCCACGGTGTCGTCGTGGTGCCGCCGCTGGCTCGATCCTGTCGACGGCGCCGACCTGCGGGCCAGCCTGCGCGGCGCTGCGGCCGCCGCATTCATCTACGTGGTGTCGTTGGCGCTCTTCGGGACCGTCGACTGGCTGCAGTATTGGCGGTGATCAGGTGAAACGACGGGGTTCTGGCGGCAGAGTGTGGTGACTCTCACCCCGCGGGCGGGGTGACCAGCAGAGTTGCCAGGAGTAAAATCGGTTTTGCTCATGACCTGAGGGCGGGCGAAAATCACAGAAATCGAAGACGCCTGAGCTGTTTCTCGGGCAGGAGGGCAGTGTCGTGGAGTCGACCCGTGATTGCACGGGCCAGCCGTTGCGTAGTCGTCAGCGGGGGCTCTTGAATCGGATCGTTCGGGAAACCGACCCGCCGACCGACAGCTTGCCCCGTATCTCGAAGTCATCGCACACCGATGCCGACGAGGCCTATCAGGCGCGCGTCGGCGAGGTGCTGGATCTGGCCGGGAACATCGGTGCCATCCTGATGGCGTCCGGAACTCCGGCGACCGCCACGATGGACCAGGTCACCGCCGTCACCACCGCTTACGGGATCGAGCGGTGCGAGGTCGACGTCATCAACACGACGATCCACATCGCCGCCTACCGCGGGCCATCGGTGCCTGCGGCCAGCACCTTGCACATCGTGCAGTCCCGATCGCTCGATTTCAGTCGTCTGGCTTCGGTCGACCGCCTCCTGGCCCGCATCCGCGCCGGTCAGGTGTCCCCGACGGATGCCCGCGACGAGCTCGACGCCATCATCACCGCGCCGCACCCGTACAAGCGGTGGATCGCCACCCTGGCGTGGGGCGTACTGGCCTTCGCGACCGCGGGAACTCTCGGCGCCGGCTGGCTGGTGTGCCTGGTCAGCGCTCTGAGCGCCATGACGATCGACCGTGTCAACCGGTACCTCAACCGGCACGGGCTGCCGTTCTTCTTCCAGTACGCGGTCGGCGGTGCCATCGCGACTGCGCCCCCGATCCTGCTGTATTGGCTCAGCCCCAAACTGGGTCTGCACTTCGAACCCACGGTGGCCATCGCGGCGGGCCTGGTCGTGCTTCTCGCGGGGCTGTCCCTGGTGGGCTCGGTCGGCGATGTCATCAGCGGTGCGCCGGTCACCGCGGCGGGCCGCTTCTTCGAGCTGGTCATGATGACGGGCGCGACGATCGCCGGTGTGGCGTTGGTGCTGCACCTCGCCAACCGCTTCGGTGCGCCGTTCGTCGCCATCAGTGCCGATGCTCCGCCCGCGCTTGCGGAGCTGCCCGCTCGTGTCGCGTTCGGCGCCGCGAGTGCGGCGGCGTACGCGCTGGCCTGTTATGCGGAACGCTCGGCGGCCATCGCCGCGGCGTTCGGCGGTGCCGCAGGTACCATCGCCTTCCTGCTGGCGCAGGGGGCGGGTCTGGGTGCCGTGGTGGCGTCGTTCATCGCTGCGGTGCCGATCGGATTGGTGGGCCGCCTGGTGGAGCGCCGCAGCCTCGCGCCGCCGCTCGTGGTATCCATGGCCGGCATCGTGCCGCTGCTACCGGGTCTGGCGCTGCTGCACGGCATCTACGCGATCCTCAACGATCAGCACGCCGTGGGGTTCGCTTCGGTGCTGGGGGCTTTCGCCGTCGGGACTGCCCTCGCGGCCGGCGTCACGCTGGGTGAGTGGAGTTCGTGGAAGGTTCGGCGACGCAGGCTGGCCGCCCGCCGCGGTAACCGCAGTACGCGGCTTGCCGGGCAGTCGGCCCTGAGCTCTGCCGACTGACCGCCGCCAGCCGGGTGTTTCCTTTTCGCCGACCGACGGTGAAACTTGATTGATTCCCAGTACAGCGGCCCCCAATCGCCATAGCCGGGCCGGGGACCACCCCGGTCCGGTCGCCGGCTTGGATCTACATCTGGATCGTTCTCGCGGCAGGGTGCGCGACAGCGTGATCGACGCCGTTCGCGATGCGATCCGCTCGGGGCGACTGACGCCGGGCGCCCGGTTGCCGTCCAGCCGCGCACTGGCCGCCGACCTGGGTGTCGCGCGAAACACCGTGGCACGTGCGTACGCCGAACTGATCGACGAAGGCTGGCTCACGTCCCAGCACGGTTCGAGCACCCTGGTATCGCAACGCGCGATGGAGGTGCTGCGCTCCGCAGCGCCGCCACCCCGGCAGCCGCTCCGCCAGGTAGAGCACGACCTGCGGCCCGGTCACCCTGATCTGTCGTCCTTTCCGCGGGCGCAGTGGAGTCGCGCGGTCAAGCGCGCACTCGACGCTGCGCCGTTCGAGGCATTCGGTTACACCGACCCGCATGGTCGTCCGGAACTCCGCCACGCCCTCGCCGAATATCTCGCCCGCACTCGGGGGGTTCGGGCCCGACCGAGCAATATCATCGTCTGCTCCGGCGCCGCAGAAGGACTGAGCCTGGTCGCGGGTGCGCTGGCTGAGGCCGGGGTGTCCGCTGTGGCCGGCGAAGCGTTTGGACTGCCCGCTCAGCGGGCGACTCTGGTCAGAGCCGGTTTACGGTGCCCACCGCTACCTGTGGACTCCTACGGTGCCGATATCGACGCCCTCGAGGGCTCGGCCGGCGTGGGTGGTGTCCTGCTCACGCCGTCGAACCAGTTTCCGCTCGGAGTGCCACTGCAGTCCGGCCGCCGTGCCGCGGTCATCGGATGGGCGCAGCGGACCGGTGGCATCGTCATCGAAGACGACTACGACGGCGAATTCAGATACGACCGCAACCCCGTCGGAGCGCTGCAGAGCGCTGATCCCGACCATGTCATCTACATGGGCACCGCCAGCAAGTCGCTGGCGCCCGGGCTGCGGATCGGCTGGCTCGTGCTGCCGGACCGTCTCGTCGAAGCCGTGGTGCGGCAGAAGGGCGAAACCGAGGAGACGTCGGGTTTCGTCGACCAGCTGGCCATGGCCGAGTTCATCGCGTCGGGCTCCTACGACAGACACATTCGCACCATGCGTGCCCAGTATCGCCGTCGCCGTGAACAACTCACCGCCGCGGTCACCCGGTCATCACCGGACACCACGGTGACCGGACTGCCCGCAGGATTGCATGTGATGCTCGAGATTGCCGGCGCGGACGAGAGCGCACTGTCTCGACAACGGGAGTGGCGGCGGCTCGGGGTCGAGGGCCTCGACCTGTATCGCCACCCTGAAACGGGCAGGGAGCGAAACGGTTTGGTGATCGGTTACGGCACACCGGCACCCAGCGCGTGGTCGGCCGCGTTGGATGCCCTGATCGCGCTGCTGCCCTGAAAGTCATCGATGGAGGCTGATGTCATGTTTCCGCAGACACCTGCAAGCGCGGCCGCTCTGTCGGTGGCCACCCGGTTCTACTCGCCCGCATTGCTGAACCATTGTGTCCGTTCGTATCTGTGGGGAGCGATGTACGGTGCTGCCCACGGCATCGGATTCGACGACGAGCTCTATTACGTCTCGGCGATGCTCCACGACATCGGTCTCACCGAGCCGTTCGACAGCCACCGACTGCCCTTCGAAGAGGCAGGTGGAGACGTGGCCTGGGTGTTCGGCGTCGCAGCCGGATGGCCGGCCGAGCGGGCCGCGAGGGCCATGGAGGTCATCGTGCTGCACATGCGTGACGACGTCTCCTCCGACGCCGACCCCGAGTCTCACCTGTTGCAGGTGGCGACCAGCTGGGACGTGAGCGGCCGTCGTCCGGAGGAATTCCCGGCCGACGCGAGGACAGAGGTGCTTCGCCGATTTCCACGCCACGGATTCGGCAGCGAATTCCTGGCGTGCTTCGAAGACCAGGCTCGACGTAAACCGGACGGCGCAGCGGCGAAATCAATTGCCAGCAACAGTGCAGAGCGGATCAGGTCCAATCCACTCGACGGCTAGCTCCGGTTTCACATCGAGGAGAGCAGGGCGGCCCGGCCGCGCACGTGGAGCTTGTTGATGGTGGACTGCCGTAGCGCAGTCATCCGCTGCACCATCTGGGCGCCGAGCGCTTCGAGCATGGAAGCGCTGAGATCTATTGGTGCCGGGCATAAGTCACGCTCCTCTTCGGCGGCGTGGGCGTCCAGGACGGTGACGAAGGAGTTCCATTCATCGTCGTACGAGGGCGCCGACGGCGACGTCCGCAACAGCACCGCGAGTTGATCCCAGACCTGGCGGTGTTCGGCGTGCGCGATGGCGACCAGAGCGGTTGCCGCCGACACCGCCGGATAGAACAGGTCGTCTTCGATACGCATGTGGATGTCCAGTTCCACCAGCAGTTCATCGAGGGCTCGCTGACGCTCTTCGGCTGCGGCCGGTATTGCGCTGATCTTCTTGCAGAGGCCGCGGAGAACATCGTGATGCTCGAACAGCACGTCGTAAGCGTTCATTTCGAAACCCCGTGTACCTCGATGATGCCCTCGCGGATCCGAACCTGATAGCTCGGCAGCGCGGCGGTGGCAGGGCCGCGCAACACCTCTCCTGATTCACACTCGAATCTCGAGCCGTGCCAGGGGCATACGATCCGGCCCCGGTCGACCCAGCCGTCATCCATCGGCGCACCGAGGTGGGGGCAGTACTCGCCGACAGCCAGGACCTGCTCGTCGCTGCGGTACAGCACCACGCCGACGCCGTCCACTTCCATCCGCTTGGGCCGGCCGGCCAGGGCGGTTGCAGGCAACGTCGGTGTCCACCGGCCGTCCACCAGGCGGGCGCCGGCCTTGTCCACCCCGGTGCCCGATCCGTACACCAATGCGGCGCCGAGATACCCGCTGCCGATGGTCACGCCGTATCCGACTGCACTGCAGGCTATTCCGCGTCCATATCGACCGCGGCGACGGTCCAGCCAGGAGAACCCGTACAACAGGGTCGCGACCCCGTTCAGGACACCGTGCGCAAGCCCGACCCGACGTGCCTCCTCATGCGTGTGTTGCCAATCGGTCATCCCGGTGGCGGCCGCACCGATGCTCGCGACCAGCCCGACGCCCAAGGTGAACGTGGACGCTTCGCGCCACCCCTGCCCGCGGGCGGACAGCGCATCGACGGCATCGAGCGCGACGGTGGTGGTGGCCGCCCCCACCGGAACCGCCGTCAGCGCCGGATGTAGCGGATGTCCCAGCCAGGTGCCGTGCAGGGTGTTGCCGATGGTGTCACGGTGCCGTCCGGTGGCGGCGAACAGGAACGTCAGAGCATGCTCGAGCCGGTAGCTGGGCCGGTCCAGCCACTGCTGGCGGCCGAGCACGGCCAACACGGCGTGTCCGGTCCTGCGGACCCTGTTCAACGAATGATGCGACGGTTCAGCCACAGCGCGCCTCCGGTGTGTTCCACAGCTGGCGCGGCGCGCTGGGCTGGACGCCGCCTCGACGATGGATCACGCCCGACCGGCCGAGTCCACAGTCAAGACACGAGCCGCGGCGGCGCTTCGTTCACCTGCCGGCAGGAACGTGCCGCAGCGGCGGAAAATCGTTGCGCAGGTCGGCGTGGCACAGTTGTACCACTCGCTCGGGAAGTGACAGGCCACGCAGCGGATGGCGGCCGAAATCGGTCAGCCACGATTGATCGGGCAGGGACTGACGCACGACGTCGCTCGTCGTACCGGACATCAGCGTCTGACCGCCATGGCCGAGATCACGCAGTCGGGCGGCACGGTTGATGGTCAACCCCATGTACTTGCCTTCGTCGCGTAACCGGATCTCACCGGTGTGCACACCGATCCGCAACCGCAGGGGGTACAACGCGGCGCGTTGCAACGCCAATGCGCACGCGAGCGCATCGCAGGCGTCGACGAACGCCACCACGAAACTGTCGCCCTCGCCCTGTTCGATCGGGCACACACCGTTGTTGCCGTGGACCACGTCGGCGACCAGGCGGTCCATATTGGCCAGCGCGTCGGCCATCACCTCCGGCTGGGTCTCCCACAGCCGGGTCGAACCTTCGACGTCGGCCAGCATCAATGTCACTGTGCCCGTCGGCAGACTTGTTCGCGTTGATGGCAATGTGACCGACATGCGATTCCCCCGTGTTCGGAAATTCCAGATAGACAACGAATTTCGATGACAACGTCGATCTTCGTCGGCGAGCAGATGCGGGGCGAGCCTGTGCGCAACACAGTTGACGGGGGTGCGTACACCCCCTGGCCCGTCAGCCCGAGGTGTCGACAGCCGCGGTGATGCGTGTGCCGCACCCGGGTGCAGTGTCGATCGAGAGGGTGCCGCCGATCGCCCACAACCTGTCGGTCATGTTGATCAAACCCTGGCCAATGGTCGACGGGTCGAAGCCTTTCCCGGTGTCGGTGATCATCAGGGTGAGGAGCGGGCCGTCCTGGCGGCCGGCGATCGTGACCGCGGTGCCGGTGCCGCCGTGTTTGGCAGCATTCTGCAGCGCCTCGCTGCAGCAGTAGTACATCGCCGCCTCGGTCGATGTGGGATAGCGGCCCAAGCCATTCAGGTCGAGGTGGACGGGCACTGACGCGCGCGCGGCAAGCGTCGGAAGTGCCTCGGTCAACCCGCCGCTCACCAGCAGCGGCGGATAGATGCCGTGGGCGAGGCGGCGGATCTCGACGATCGACGCCTCGACCAGTTCGGCCGCCTCGGTGAGCAGTGGCAACGATCGCTCGTGCTCGGCATGCCGGGCCAGTCCGATCAGTACCGACAGGGCGACGAGATGCTGCTGCGCACCGTCGTGCAGATCACGTTCGATGCGGCGTCGTTCTTCGTCGGCCGCGGTGGTCAACCGGGTGCGGGACGCGGTCAATTCCGCTGCGCGGTCAGCGAGTTGGCGCTCCGAGGTCCGTAGCGCCGCGGCGTTGTTCCACACGATCACCATGAGGTGAAAGGCGTTGAGCGGCAACGCCACCACGATGAAGGCGGTCTCGAGCCAACGCGGCGCCTGGTTGACCGCGTCGGAGATATGGGTGAAGCGCGCCAGCGCCGCCATGACCAGGATGCTCAGGGCTGCGACCACGGTGAAGGCCAGACCGCGGCGCCACCTGACATACGGCTCGGCGAACGCAACAGGTACCAAGGCCACCAGTGCCATCACAGGGAGCAGCGGCGGCGAGACGAAGGTGACGAGCACCGTGCTGATCCAGGTCCCGATGCACACCAAGGTGATCGACCGCTGATACCGCGCCTGTCGAGCCAGGCGAAGCGCGACGGCGAGGGCGACGCAGTGGGCGCCGCACACCACGGCGATGGCCAGCAGCCACGGCGAACGCAGGATCCACACGTACTCCCAGATCGGCAGCGCGACACCGGCGCCCGCCCACAGCGCGAAATGCCCGACGAGAAACAGCTGATAGCGCTCGGCCGTGAACCGGTTGATCAGGTCGTGGCCCAACACCGGTGACGAGCGCACCGCGGCCGACAGCAACACGCTCGGCACCCGCCAGTGGGGCATCAAGCCGTGTCCACCGGACGCCTTCAGCTCGTTGTTCGCCATATCCGGCTCAACAGTTCCGGCGACAGGTGTTCCTTGTGCAGATAGGTGGCGGCACCGCAGGTCAAGGCGGCAGCGGGCAGGTCCTCCAAGTCGTAGGTCGACATGAGAACGATGGTCAGATCAGGGTTTTCGGCCCGGATCCGCAGCGTGGCCTCGATACCGCCCATCCCCGGCATGTGGATGTCCATCAACACGATGTCCACGCCGTGATCACGGATCAGTTCGACCGCCGACTCTCCGCTGGCACATTCGCCGACCATCACGAAGCCGTCCATGGCATCGAGCGTCGCGGCGGTTGCCCGCCGGAAGCTGGCCTGGTCGTCGACGACACAGACGCGCACACGCTCGCCCATCGCGTCATGGTCCCGGGCTGGTGAGCGTCGCGCCAGGGTGTACACACCACCATTTCAGGCCGGTCCACGGTCGTCGAGGAACATCAGCACCGCCTTGACCCGCCGATCGACGGAGTTGTCGACGGTCAGTTCCAGCTTGGCGAATATCGAGTTGATGTGCTTCTCGACCGCGCGCTGCGACAGCACCAACCGTTCGGCGATGGTCCTGTTGCTGAACCCGGTCGCCAGCTGGCCCAGCACGTCGCGCTCCCTGGGCGTCAACCGGCTCAGTGTGCGCGCCGACCGCGGCTGCGCCAGCAGCGCTTCGACCACCAGTGGGTCGAGCACCGTCCCACCGCCGGCGACCTGGCGCACGGCCTCGTGGAGTTCGTCGAAACGGGACACGCGTTCTTTCAGCAGATAACCCCGGCCTGCCGTGCCGTCCTCGAGCAACCCGGCGGCATAGCCTGGCTCCGCGTAGTTCGACAACACGATCACACCCACGTGCGGGTGCGCCGCCCGCATCCAGCGCGCCAATCGAATTCCCTCATCGGTCGAGGTCGGCGGCATGCGGACATCGGTGACAAGGATTGTCGGGCGATGCGTGTCGACCAGTTCGACTGCCGAGTCGTAATCCTCCGCGACGCCGACCACGGTCACATCGGGATCGATCGACAACGCCCGCGACACGCTGTCCCGCACCAACAGGGAATCCTCGGCGATGACAATCGAAATCCGATCACCCACGAGCAACCCCCGGTCAAACTGTCAGCGATGACCTCTGCATTATCAACCGCGGGGTCAGCAGCGCACGGCCGAATTCCGCATCCATGCTGTTCAGCGCCCCGCCAGGATCCGGTACTGCGCCGAAATCTGTTGCTTGGCATCGGCTTCGGTGCCTGAGAACGTACTGAAGGCGTACCGGTCCGCCGCCGCGATGCACCTGAAATGCCACTTCACCCGTTGCCATGACATCGCCGATGTCGCAGGCAGGCCGTCCAGGGTCCGTTCGAAACAGCGGGCAGCGGGCAGGCCCGCGACGGGGCTCACCGGACGCACCGACGGCTCCTGCCGGGCCTGCACCGCCAAGGTGTCGGCCACCTTCTGCGCGGCGTCGGTGTCACGCGCCCGGTACACGGTGGCCAACCGCTGCGAGACGTAATCCACACCTGTCTCGCGGAACAGCGTCGCCGCCGTGAGCGGGTCACGTTCGAAATGCAGCCACCCGGCCGCGGGCCACGCGCCGATGATGGCGGGGGACTTGTTGTCGGGCCCGATCAGGGTGCTCGCGAGCATTTTGCCCGTCGGATCCAACGGGAGGTCGCCGAGCTTGTCGATCGCGGTGGGAACGAACTTGTCGATGAGCCGTGCCTGGCTGATCACCGCCGACTGCACCAGGCCCTTGGATCCGTAGGTGAACGCACCGGGATCGCGGTTGCTGCGGGCCCGCTGACAGAACACGAAGGCACCATGGGCGGTGAATGCCTCGACCACTTCGGCTCCGGTGTTGTCGGTGAACAGTGTTGCGCGCGTGTCGGGCAGATCGGGGAGTGTGACGGGTTCGCGCGGGGACGCACCCACCGCGGGCGGATTCGCCGCGGCCATCTCGGCGGCGGCGGCCGTTGCCGACTCCGGATCCTGGAATCGCAGCACGACGTTCAACAGGTCCGCCTTCTGGGACGCGCCGGGGATCGACACCCGGAACGTCGTGAAGCCGGCGACGTACCCGTGCGCGGCCGCCACATCCGCGAGGACATCGGGGAGCACGCTCGCGGATTTCAGCAAGTCGATGGTGGGCAGCGGCAGCGTGAGCGATGTGAGCACAACGTCGCCGCGGTCGCGGATCTCGGCTTCCACTGCCCAGGGACCGGACACGAACTCCGCCATGCGTTGTGCCTCGATGGTGTTCCCGGATGTCGGGCTGACGGCGCCCGCGTTGGGGAACGGCGGCCCGGCCGAGGTCGGGTAGGGGCCGGTGTCCATCAATGCGACGACAGCGGTGTCCGACCCCGTGCTGGTGCCGGCCTTGACCGCGGTGCCCGCGGTGGTCGACGTGCATCCGGCAAGCAGGACCGCCGCCAAGACCATGCCGATCGACGCCCGCCGTCCCATGTGCCGGCCACCCTTTCCGCTCGTTCCACTACCAGCATGAGGCAGATGCCCCATGCCATCGCGCACCTGTTGGACGCACGCTCATGCCATGAACACAGTTGAAACCCCCCGCGTCGCCGCCGAAGAGGTGGCCCGCATGCCGATCCTGCCTTCCGGACCCGACGAGACCGTCACCGGGTTCGGCGTCATGGGACTGCCCTTCGCCAGCGGCCACTACCTCGCGCTGCGTGATTTCCCGGCCGCCTCATTCCTGCCCGGTTCCGTGCCCGGCTATCGCTCGGTGTGGCACCGCGACCCCAGCGGGGTGTGGACCTTCTACGCCACCACGCCTGCCGAGCAGAGCTGCGCACGCTACTTCAGTTCGGCGACCACAGCCGACGCGGTCACCTGCCCCATCGTTGTCACCTGGACCGGGGATTACAGCCTCGAGGTGGACATCCCGGACCTGTTGCACTGGTCGGTCGAGCTCCGGTCGACACCGGTGACGAGACTGCTCACCTCGGTCGGCACGCGTCTGCCCGACGGTCTGTGGACGCGCCAAGGCGCGCTCGGCGCCATCGGAGGTTTCGCCCAGACGGTGCTCGGCGCCGGGCAGGTGCGTCTGGCCGGCACCATGCCGAACGGGCAGCGGTTCCGGATCGCACCCAAACGCATCTGGGCGGTGCGCGCATCGCGCGCGGTGCTGCGAGGCCGCGACCTCGGCCGGCTCGCACCACTGCCGGACCAGGCCCGCCTCGGTGATTTTCGCGCGCCCCAGCGCGGGCTGGCCGTCGTCGGTCAGGGGCGCTTCGACGCGTTCGACCCCACCAGGCACCGTTCGGCGATGCACAATCAGGCCGATGGAATCCGCGGCGGGGCCCACGCGGGCTGAGTTGCTGGCGGCGCTGTCGGTGGCCGTTGACCTCGGCCTCGGGCAGCCCGCCGAGCACATGCTGCGCTCGGCACTGATCGCCACCCGGATCGCCGACCGCCTCGGCCTCAGCCGCGCTGAGCGTGACTGCGTGTACTACACGGCTCTCATCATGTGGATCGGATGTCATGCCGACTCCCACGAATATGCCCGCTGGTTCGGTGACGACATCGCCGTCCGGCACGATTCGTACCACGTGGACTGGGCCGGGCTGCCGTACTACCGCTTCCTGCTCGGCAATGTGGCGCGCGGGGAGCCACTGGCCCGGCGGCTGCTGGTCATGGCGACGCTGATGGTCAACGCCCGCGGGCACGTCGCGCGGCTGATCCATTCGCACTGCACGTCGGCGGCGCTGCTCGCGGACAGGCTGGGTCTCGGCGCCGATGTGCAGTGGGCGCTCGGCTTCGCCTTCGAACGGTTCGACGGCGGTGGCCTGCCCCGCGGCGTGCGCGGTGAGGACATCCCGATCGCGATCCGGGTTGCCGCACTCGCCGATATGGTCGAGGTGCACCATCGCGCCCTCGGGGTGGGTGGCGCGGTCGCGATGGTCCGGGCCCGGCGCGCCGGACAGTTCGACCCCGCCATCGCGGATCTGTTCATCGCCAACGCCGACCAGCTGCTGGCGGGCCCCTTGGCCGGGGACAGCTGGGACGCGGCGCTCGCCGAGGCACCTGACCGCGGCACGCCCCTCGACGATGCTGCACTCGATGACATGCTGGCGGCGCTCGGTGATTTCGTCGACCTGAAATGCCCTTTCACACTGGGGCATTCGCGCGCCGTCGCCGATCTGGCTGCCAGAGCCGCGGCGCTGGCGGGCCTCGGGGACGCGGCCGTCGCGCTGACCCGCCGCGCCGGCTACGTGCATGATCTGGGGCGCATCGGCGTGTCGAACCAGATCTGGTCCAAACCGTCGACCCTGACGGCGGCCGAGCTCGAACGGGTTCGTCTGCACCCCTACCTGACTGTCCGGATCCTCAGTCAGGTCCGGTCCCTGCAGGAGGTTGCGGCGTTGGCCGGCAACCACCACGAGTGCCTTGACGGATCGGGTTATCCGCGCAGCCTCACCGGACCGGCTCTGGCGCAACCGGATCGGATCCTGGCCGCCGCCGTCAGCTTTCAGTCGGCCATCGAGCCCCGGCCCTACCGCAGCGCGATGACCGAGGCCGACGCGGAACGCCGGGTCAAGGCGAGGGTTACCGCAGGTGAGCTCGACGACGCCGCGGTCGCGGCCGTGCTGGCGGCGGCGGGGCGTCGGGAGGGGCCCACGAAGGCCAGACCCGACGGGCTCACCCCGCGGGAAGTGGATGTGTTGCGACTGGTGGCGACGGGGGCGACCAACAAAGAGATCGCCACCGCCCTGGTGATCAGTGAGAAGACGGCACGCAATCACGTCGAACGGACCTACGCCAAGATCGGCGTCTCCAACCGGATCGGCGCGAGCATGTACGCGTTGCGGAACGGTCTGACGACGCGTTAGCCGAGGTCTTTCACGCGGTGCGGCGAATACCCCGCTTCAGCAACAACTCACGCTCGGATTCGCTGAGACCGCCCCAGATGCCGTACGGCTCACCGACTGCCAGTGCATGTGACCGGCACTGGGCGATGACCGGGCAGCGCCGGCACATTTCCTTGGCGCGCATCTCACGCTGGGCACGGGCGCGGCCACGCTCGCCGTCGGGATGGAAGAACATCGAAGAATCGACACCTCGGCAAAGGCCTTCCATCTGCCAATCCCAGATGTCTGCGTTCGGTCCGGGTAGTTGCTGCGGCTGTGGCATTGGAAAACCCTTCTCGCCGAGTTCCTTTGGCAAGCCCAAGGAAGGTGAACGATGAAACTGTCCCGAGTGCGGTCGCCGATGACTACTCGTATGAGTAGACAAAGTAGGGCCGCCCGCGAAGGCCCGTCAATACTTCCTTGCTGTGCGTAATGACATATGTAGAGCCTGAGAATTTACGTCACGTTCATCGATTGGAACGTTTCGCAGCGAGTTCGGTGCTATCGCCGCCAGGTGCGGTGCGTACGGATCTTGAATCTTTGCAGTTCGAGAACATCGCGGCGATGTGACGGTTATCTAGCGCTCGGCAGGTAGTTGACATGCCGTTAACGCGCCGAAGACGAACTGTTAACCCGGCGACGGGGTTGATATCGTCCCCGGCAATGCCCAGTTCTCGAGTGTCGCAGACCTTGGCGTCCGCCGCCTTCGGAGATGAACCGGGGCAATGGCCGCTGCCGGCGGCGTCCACCCCCTACGAGCATTGGCTGCGCGCCGTCGCGGCCGGGGGACAGGGGCACTACGCCGTCGCGCACAGCGAACTTGCCGATGTCTGCAGGGCCGACGCCGGCCCGTTGTCGTCACTGGCCCACAGCACCCGCGGATCGCTGCTGCGACAACTCGGCTGGCATGACGTCGCGCGTGGCTGGGACGGCCGCGCGCTGCTGCTGGCCGGGGACGACGTCGAGGCGCGTGTCGACGCCCTGGTCGGGCTTGCCGCCGACGCCCTGGGGACGGGCAGATTCGCAGCGTCGGCGGCGCTGCTGGACACTGCCCGCGGCGCGTTGACCGCCGCCTGCGATCCGCCGCCGCGCCTCGCGATCCGCCTGCAATGGGTGGCTGCCGAACTCGCCATGGCCACCGGGTACGGCGCGGTGGCGCTGCGACACGCCGAACAGGGGGTCGCGGTGGCGGCCGCTCCGGCGATCCCTGAGCGGCACCGGGTGAAGAGCGAGGTGGTGCTGGCGGCCGCGCACTGCTGTGCCGGCCAACTGGACACCGCCAGGGTGCGCGCCGAGAGCGCTCTGGACCGGACCGGAAACCACGGCCTGATCCCGCTACGGTGGGCGCTGGCGAGTCTGCTCGCCAGTATCGGTAGCACGGCGTTTTCGGGTGAGCAGATCCTTGCGATTCGCGATGAATCGGCCGACTTGGTGCGCCGACGCGGTGGACGTTGGTGTGCGCGCTGATACACGGGTGCGCCGATGTGCCCGTTATTGTTTAGCTGTGCCGCGCCGCCGGTAAGTGTCCGGCTCGTAACGTTGGAGATACCGCTTTCGATGACAATTCCAGGAGAACGTCTGGACGCCGTCGTTGCTGAAGCGGTAGCCGGCGACCGTGACGCCCTCCGGGAAGTGCTGGAGATAATCCGCCCGATCGTGGTCCGGTATTGCCGGGCCCGCATCGGAACCGCGGACCGAAGTGGACTCTCAGCTGACGACGTGGCACAGGAGGTGTGCTTGGCCGCCATCATGGCGCTGCCGCGCTACCAGGATCAGGGACGGCCGTTCCTGGCCTTCGTGTACGGCATCGCCGCGCACAAGGTAGCTGACGCACACCGTGCCGCTGCCCGGAACCGCTCTGAGCCCACCGACTCGGTGCCGGAGCGTTTTGCCACCGACATCGGCCCCGAACAGCTGGCGATGAACTCTGACGCCGCCGCCCGGATGGACGCCCTGCTCAAGGTGCTGCCCGAAAAACAGCGCGAGATCGTTTTGCTACGCGTTGTCGTCGGGTTGTCTGCCGAGGAGACCGCCGAAGCTGTCGGCAGTACCGCGGGAGCGGTTCGCGTGGCCCAGCACCGCGCCCTGGCGCGGCTGAAGTCCGAGATCACAGCGACGGGCTACGACTATGCCTGATCTCGGGAGAAGGGGGCAGGACTCCGGACGTGGGCCTGAGGAGTCGATCGAGGCGATCACTCGCAGCGACCGGTTGCTCGATGCCTTGGCCGCCCAGCGGCCGTTGCGTCCGGCCGACCGCGCCGACGCCGAACTGTTCGCGTTGCTCGAAGACTGGCGTGACCAGATCCGCCGACCCGGTTCAGCGGCCCTGGTCAGCGACGATGAGGCAGCCGATGCGCTGCGCGAGGGCCTGGCAGCGGTTCAACCGCCCAAGAAGGGCTCCCGGCGCGGCCTGGCCGTCGTGAGTTCGCTGGCCGCCGCGGTACTGGCCATCGGCGGTTTCGGTGCCGTGGTCATCGGTGCTCAGCCGGGCGACTCGTTGTACGGCCTGCGCACCTCGGTGTTCGGTGAATCGCAGCAGGTTCGCGACGACCGTGTGTCGCTGGTGGCGAAGACCGAGATGGCCCAGGTCCAGCAGTTGATCGAGCAGGGCGACTGGGAGCAGGCCCAGCAGAAGCTGCAGGCCGTCACCACGCAGGTACAGCAGGTCGAGAACGTCGACAGCAAGACCAACCTGATCCAGCAGTGGAACGAGTTGAGCGTGAAGGTCGGCACGCGGGACCCCGCCGCGACGCTGCCGCCGGTCGTACCCGGCGAGGCGCCGCCGCCCGCACCGCCGGGTGTGACGTTGCTGGAACTGCCGCCGCCGGTCACGGACACCTCGACCACGACCACGACCACGACCTCGACTTCGACCAGCCAGCCGGCCACCACCAGCGATTCGCCGACCACCAGCGAGTCGGGTACCACGACCAGCGAGTCGAGCACGACGACGCCGTCGGAATCGACGACCACCGGGTCCACTCCGCCACCTTCGGAGACCACGTCGTCGGAGA
>CAMFLL010000084.1 GCA_945957405.1 uncultured Mycolicibacterium sp.
GTACCGATTTCACGGTGCAGGAGGTCGTCGACCGCTCGCGTCAGTCCCTGCGGAGTTTCTACCTCCAGTTCGACGGTAAGCACGAACTGTTGCTGGCGCTGTTCGAAGACGCGCTCAGTCGGGCTGCCGACCAGATCCGGGCCGCGACATCGGGCCAGTCGGATCCGCTGGACCGTCTGAAGGTCGCAATTGAGTTGCTGTTCGAGCTATCTCGGCCCGATCCTTCCGCCAAGCGGCCGTTGTTCACCGACTTTGCTCCGCAACTGCTGATCTCTCATCCCAACGAGGTCCGGGTGGCCCATGCGCCGCTCATCACACTGTTCACCGAACTGATGGATGACGCCGAGGCGGCGGGGCGGTTGCGCAAGGGTGTCAACGCGCGCCGGATGGCGGCGATGACAATGCAGACCGTGATGTTCACTGCTCAATCGAGCGCGCCCGCCGATGACGAGGCCGCGCATCCCATCACCGCCGATGAAGTGTGGACGTTCTGCGCGAAAGGCTTCGCCGCCAGCTAGTGCGAGAACAACGTTCTCTGATGCTTAGAACAACAGTTACGTCTACCAGATGACCGACGCACCTGACGCGATGGTCGAGTTCATCGACCGAAGTCAATCTGTTCGCCGCCTCCGCCCGAGACCGGCGAGATCATCTGCGGCGGCGTAGACATCGACAGTTCCGTCGGCGACGGCTTTGGCCAACTGGGACAGTTCGGGACGGCGTTGCAGACGGCTCTGTGCCAGCGACAGGATCTGCGCCCTGGCGCGGGCCTCACGCCGTTCGACCGTGTCGGCGCGGTGGTGGGCATCGATCGCCTGCACCAACTCGGTCAGCCCATCTCCGTGGGCAGCGACCAGTTTCAGCAGCGGCGCGGCGGTTTCCGCGCGGAGGTCACGCACGGTCTGATCGGCGCCGTCGCGGTCGGCCTTATTCACCACCACGATGTCGGCCACTTCGAGCAGGCCGGCCTTGGCGGCCTGAATGGCGTCGCCCGCACCGGGATTGAGGATCACGATGGTGGGATCGGCGATCGCCGCGATCTCGATCTCCGACTGGCCCACCCCGACGGTTTCGAGTACGACGAGGTCGTAGGACAGCGCCGCCAGGAGGCTGATGGCGGCGGGCACGGCCGCTGCCAAACCGCCGAGGTGCCCGCGGCTGGCCACCGAGCGAATCAGTACGTCGGGGTCGTTGATATGGGCCGCCATCCGGATCCGGTCGCCCAGCAGCGCACCGCCGCTGTAGGGCGATGACGGGTCGACCGCGAGCACCCCGACCCGAAGGTCTCGGGCTCGGTAGACACCCACCAGCGCGGCGACCGTGGTCGATTTGCCGGCCCCCGGTGGCCCCGTCACACCGATGACCCGCACCGCCCCGGCGGAGGGCCCCCGGATGGCCGTGAGTACCTCGCCCCGCCGGGACCCCTCCACCAGGCTCAACAACCGGCCGGTGGCGCGAGCCGAGCCGGCGCGGGCCGCCGCGAGCAATCCGGCGACATCGGCAATTTCCCGGGTCACAGCCATCGATTATCTGCCTCTGCCGTCGGATCGCGGGCGAGGCCGACCGGCCCGCCCTCGACATCTCAGAGAATAGTATTCTCTGTAACTGAGAGTAGTGATTGCAGAGAGGGAAACATCATGCACATCGCGGAGTGCTCGGCGGTCGTCGTCGGCGGCGCAGGCGGGTTGGGTGAGGCCACGGTTCGCCGCCTGCACGGTATCGGCGCCAAGGTGGTGGTCGCCGACATGGCCGACGAGAAGGGTAAGGCGCTGGAATCCGAGCTCGGGGTGCGCTACGTCCGCACGGACGCCACCAACGAGGACAGTGTGCTGGCCGCCCTTGCCGAAGCGGAGTCGCTGGGGCCGCTGCGGATTTCGGTGGACACTCACGGCGGCCCGGCCAGCGGCGGCCGGTTGGTGGGTAAGGATGGCAGCCCCTTGGATCTCGAGGGTTTCAAGACGACCATCGAGTTCTATCTGACCGCCGTCTTCAACGTGATGCGATTGTCGGCGGCGGCGATCGCCAGACAGGAACCGCTGGACGAGGGGCAGCGCGGCGTGATCGTCAACACCGCATCGATCGCGGGTTACGAGGGTCAGATCGGCCAGGTGCCCTACTCCGCGGCCAAGGGCGGCGTGATCGGTATGACGCTGGTGGCGGCGCGCGATCTGTCGCCGCTGGGTGTCCGGGTGGTCACCATCGCGCCCGGCACCATCAACACACCGGCCTACGGCACAGCGGCCGACCACTTGGAGGCGTACTGGGGTGGGCAGGTGCCGTTCCCGAAGCGGATGGGCCGGTCCGAGGAATACGCGGCGCTGGCCGCCTCCATCATCGAGAACGACTACCTCAACGGCGAAGTCATCCGGCTCGACGGCGGCCTGCGCTTCCCACCCAAGTAGCCGACATCACGCGTTCCTGGCGATCAGGCCGTCGACGATCTTGTTGAAATCAGCCGTGCCGAACGACACGTACTCGGCGAGGTTGGCGTAATCCAGCGACTGCATCACCGCCCGCTCCAGTTGGATGTTCATCAGACGTTTGGTGCTCTCGACGGCCTGCTGCGGCAGTTCGAGGATCTTCTTCGCGCAGGTGATGGCCTCGGCGACGGGATCAGCGACCACGTGGTTGGCCAATCCGAGTTCGACCGCTTTCTGCGCGTTGATCCGCGTCCCGGTCAGCGCGTACTCCTTGGCCTGCAGCATGCTGATCTGCATCGGCCAGACCAACGGTCCCCCGTCGGCGGCCACCAACCCGATCTGCACGTGCGGATCCGCGAAATGCGCCTTCTCCGCCATGAATACGATGTCGGACAGCGCCGCGAGGCTACAGCCCAGACCGACGGCCGGGCCGTTGACGGCCGCGATGACGGGGATTCGGCACCGCACCATCCCGATCACGATGTCGCGACCGTGTTTGATGGTCTTGGCGCGCAACGCATCGTCGCGGCGCAACTCGTCGAGGTAGTTGAAATCACCGCCGGCGGAGAAAGCGCGCCCAGCGCCGGTGAGGACCGCGGCCCTGGCGTCGGCGTCCTCGTTGAGGGCATCCCACAGCTTGGCCAACCCGACGTGCAGCGCGTCGTTGACCGCGTTGAGCGCTTCGGGCCGGTTGAGGGTGATGATGCGCAGCGGGCCGTCGGCCCTGACATCGATTTCCGCCGGCATGTCGTACATGTCGTTCCTTCCGCTCGTCGGGTCCACGCTCATCGCACACCCAACCCGAGGATTCGCGATGCGATGATGTTCTTCTGGATCTGTGAGGTACCGCCCATCACACTCTGGGCCCGGCTGTACATGTAGGCACCGAGCAACTCGTCGTCCGCCGTTCCGGCCACCGACAGCGCTGCGTGGCCCACCGACTGGTCCACCCACGTCATCAGCAGCTTGTCGACGGAACCCTCCGAATCGTGTGAGACACCGTCGAGTTGCTCGGACAGGCGCCGCCGCACATGATGCGTCAGCATCTCGACTTCGACTGCGGCCCATGCAAGATCGGTCGGCGGTGGACCGTCGACGCGGCGTGCCAGCTGCCGCACCAGCTTGCCGTACCTCGCCGCGAAACCAAGTGTCGACGGTTCCCGCTCATGGCCGACGACGGTCATCGCCAGCGGCCAGCCCTCGCCCGGCGCGCCCACCATGTTCTCGACGGGTACCACGACATTGTCGAAGCCGACCTGACCGAACTCTCTGGTGATACCACTGATCATCGTCAAGGGCCGCTGTTCGACACCCGGTTGGTGCATCGACACGATGAAAGCCGAGATACCGCGGTGACGCCTGGCCTCCGGATCGGTACGGGCCAGCACCAGACACCAGTCGGCGATATCGGAGTAACTGGTCCAGATCTTGTGCCCGTTGACGATCCAGTTGTCGCCGTCGCGCACCGCGGTGGTGGTCAATGACGCAAGATCGCTGCCGGCACCCGGCTCGCTGAAGCCCTGGCACCATCGCTCGGTGCCGTCGATCATGCCGGGCAGGAAGCGTTGCTGGATCGCCTTGCTGCCGTGGTGTCCCAGCCCGACCACGAGGTAGCCCAGGCTGGGGCGCGGCGGCGCACCGGCCCTGGCCAGTTCCTCGTCGAGGATGACGTCGTAGACGGGCGGGAGGTCCTGGCCGCCGTACTCCGCCGGCCACGACAGGCCGAAGAACCCGCCCTGGTACAGCGCGCGGTGCCAGTCCCCCGCCTTGGCCCAGTACTCATCGCCCGACGTCGGGAACTGCTTGGCGTGCACCGAAAGCCATACCTTCAGCCGCTCCCGGAAGGCGGCTTCCTGCGGGGAATCACGAAAGTCCAAGATCGATCTCCTCCACCTTCACGGGCCATAGTTCGGCGGATACCAGGCCGCGTCGCAGGAACACATGCGCCAGGCATTCCCAGGTGTTGCCGATGCCGCCGTGCACCTGGATCGATGTCTCACACACCGTGCGGGCGGTGCGGGCGCAGTACACCTTGGCGACCTGCGCGGCTCGGACCGCCTCAGCGGGCGCCACTTCGTCGATGGCCCAGGCGGCATGCCTCAGGACACTGATGGACCCTTCGATGAGCGCCAGACTCTCGGCCAGCAGGTGCGCCACCGCCTGATACGACCCGATCGGATGCCCGTACTGTTCACGGATTTTCGCGTAGTCGGCGGCCAACCCGAGCGCCCCGCGCGACACTCCGACCAGATCTGAGGTGGTGGCCACCAGCGCCAGAGCCCGCCATCGGGTGGCGGCGTCGGCACCGATGTCGCCGATGGCGGTCTCGCCGTCCAGGGTGGCGGTGGCCCTGGTCAGGTCCGCACCGAGGTGTGCGTCGACCACGTCGGCGCACGACACCGTGGTGCCACGCAGTGTCAATGCGTGATCGCAGCCGCGCGCGTCCAGAGCGGCCCCGCCGACGGCGACGGTGGTGCGGTCCGCGTCGACACCCTGGTGACCGCCGAGGCGCCGCAGCAGGTCATCGGCGAGCACCGGCCCGAGGAACGGCGCGTCGACCAGGCCGCGGCCGAATTCCTCGGCGATGATCGCCACCTCGACACCCGATGCCCCATCCGAGCGCAGCGACCGCCATCCGGTGCCTGCGATCCGCCTGTCGAGCCGCGCGATTCGCGTGACGTCGTCCAGGCCCGCCACCGATCCGGGTCCGAGGTCGTCGGCGAATTTTGCCGCGGCATCACGCAACTGCTGCTGTTCAGTGGTCAGACGGACATCCATGGCGCTCCTTCAGCACGCGGCGCAACACCGTGCCCGACGGCAGGCGGGAAATCTCTGGAACGAACGCGATCTCGCCCACCTGGCACACCGCCCGCAGCGTCATCACGAATTCGGGCCGGTTGGTCGACATCAGCGCCACCCGGTCGGCCATCTGTCCTCCTCGGCGGGCGCTGGTCGATCGAGAAGATCCTATCGCAGTATGAGAATAGAATTCTCATTAAGGTAGAATAGACATACCAGGCGGAATGGGGATTGAGGCGATGGCGACACCGATGACCAGTGACAGCACCGCGGCCGGGTCGCATAACACCGAAGGCCTCGCCGGCGTGACGATCCTGCTCGACGGCAAGAAGGCGATCACTCCGCTGCGTGACGGCGAGACCATCCTCGAGGCAGCCCGACGGGCCGGCCTGACGCCGCCGTTCTCCTGCGAGGCCGGCAACTGCGGCACCTGTATGGCCAAGCTCACCGAGGGCACGGCCACGATGGGCGTCAACGACGCGTTGGACGACGACGAGGTCGAAGAAGGGTACGTCCTGACGTGCCAGGGCATTCCGGACGGCCCCGTGATCGTCGACTACGACTGCTGATCCGTCTGCGTTGACATCGCGATGTACTCGCCGAGAGCCGGCGGGGGCCCGTATGCGGGTCGGTACCCGTCGATGCGCACGCTGGAACCGACGAGACGGTAGGGCCCCGCCGAGATCACGGCCTCCGGGGTGGCCGCCAGCGCCTCGGGCAGACTTCGCACCGCCGCTGCCGGGATCCCCAACGGTTTCAGTCGCGTCTCCCAGCCGGCTGCGGTATCGGTGCGCAACACCGCCGACACCAGATCGAGGACATCGTCGCGCCGCGCGGCGCGCTCGGCCATGGTCGCGAACGGCAGATCACCGCCCGCTCCGATACCCGCCTCCGCAGCGAACGACCTCCAGAAGCCGTCGTGGGTGATGAACAGGGCCAGGTAGCCGTCGGCAGCGGCAAAGAGTTGTGCAGGAACGTAATACGAGTGCGCACCGTGCGGCCGCCGCTGCGGTTGGACACCGGCGTTCAGGTATGCCGAGGCGTGGTAGTTGAGCTGCGACAGCAGTACGTCACGCAGACACACGTCGACCTGACCGCCGCGACCCGACACGATCTGGGCCAGCAGTCCCAGCGCGGCTGTCAATCCGGTGGAGTTGTCCGCCGAGGAGTACCCGGGCAGCGTCGGCGGCCCGGCCGGATCTCCCGTGAGCGCCGCGATACCCGTCGACGCCTGAACTACGTAGTCGAACGCGGGGTCGTCACCACCGTGGAGCCCGAAGCCGGTGAGCGCCACGCAGACGATCCTGTCGTTGTGCCGGCGCAGCGCCGCGTACGTCAGTCCGAGCTTGTGGATGGCCGACGGTTTCAGGTTCACCAGCAGCGCATGTGAATTCGACACCAATTTGCCGAGCCGACGCTGCCCGTCCTCAGTGCCGAGTTCCAGGCAGACGCTGCGCTTGCCGCGGTTGAGACTGGCGAAGTAGGTGTCACTCACCTGACGCGAGATGTCGCCGGTGAGTGGCTCGATCTTGATGATCTCGGCACCCAGATCGGCCAGCACCATCGTCGCGTACGGACCGGCCAACATGGTGCCGACCTCGAGAATGCGGATGCCACCCAAGGGGGCAGGCGTGGTCATCTCGACGCTCATCGCAGTTGCGCGGCAAGTTGGCTGATGACCTCTCGGGTGCGGTGTTTCGATGCCACGAGCTCGTCACGGGTGTCGCCGATGGGCAGTAACCGCACCGAGAGATCGGTGACACCGGCGTCGGCGAAGGACCGGAAACGCCGCAGGATGTCGTCCTCGTCGCCGGCTGCGCAGAGGTCCCCGACATTGCGGGCATCCCCACGATCGAGAAGTCGCTGGTAATTCGGTGACGTCTCGGCTTCGGCCAGGATGCGATTGGCGCGTTCCTTTGCGGCGTCGATCTGCCCACTAGCACACAGGCACACCGGGATTCCGGCCACCACCCGTGGCGCGGGGCGCCCGGCATTGTCGGCGGCCTTGTTGATCCGCGGTGCGATGTGATCCCCGATGGCCCGCTCGTCCGCCATCCACAGCACCGTGCCGTCGGCCAGCTCCCCGGCGATCTGCAGCATCACCGGGCCGAGGGCGGCCACGAGCACCGGCAGGCCCGGGCCTGCGCCCAGCGCCGTCGGATTGTGCACCGTGAACGAATCGTTCTCCACGTCAACGGGTCCCGGTCCGGCGAGCGCGGCGTTGAGCACCTCGAGGTAGTCACGGGTGTACGCGGCCGGCTTCTCGTAGGCAATACCGAGCATATCCCGCACGATCCAGTGGTGCGACGGGCCGACGCCCAGCGCCAGCCGGCCTCCGCTACCGGCATGTACCGACAGGGCCTGGCGGGCCAGGGCAATCGGATGCTGGGCCTGCAGGGGCACCACCGCGGTACCCAGTTCGATGCGCGACGTGCGACTGCCCATCAACGACACCATGGTCAGCGCATCGAAGTCGTCAGGAACCTGTGGCATCCAGGCGGTGTCGAGGCCCGCGGCCTCGGCCCACTCGATGTCTTTGAGGAATTTGTCGACCTTGCGAGCCATGTCAGCGCGTTCGGCTCCGATCATCACACCCAGTCGCATCAGGCTTCCCCCACTTCCACGCCGGTCAGCGAACGGACCTCGCGCACAAGCTCATCGAGGGCGGTCCCGGTCGGGAACACCGCCGCGGCACCGGCGTCGAGCAGCTTCTGCACATCACCCTGCGGGATGGTGCCACCGACGACCACCGCGATATCCCCGGCGTCGGCGGCCCGCAGCGCGTCCACCGTGCGGGTGGTCAGCGCCACATGTGCACCCGACAGGATCGACAGTCCGACGACGGCGACATCCTCCTGCAGCGCGATCGACACGATGTCCTCGATGCGCTGGCGGATACCGGTGTAGATCACCTCGAAGCCGGCGTCGCGCAGCGTGCGGGCCACGATCTTGGCGCCGCGGTCATGGCCGTCCAGGCCCGGTTTGGCCACCAGGATGCGGGCCGGCTCAGACTGGGGCGCAGGTTGAGCCATCTAGAACACCACCGGCTGCCGGAACTCGCCCCATACAGCCTTCAAGGTCGAAACCATCTCCCCCACCGTGCAATACGCAGTCGCACAGTCGATCAGCGCATGCATCAGATTGTCGGTACCCTCGGCGGCGCGCGATAGTGCCGCCAGGGTGGCTGCCACGTCGGTGGGGTTCCGCTCGGCCTTGACCCGAGCCAGGCGCTTGAGTTGCACTTCGCGACCATCGGCATCGAGTTCGTAGGTGACGATCTCCGGAGGTGGCTCGTCGGCGACGAATCTGTTGACACCGACCACGGGCCGCTCCCCTGATTCCACCTCCTGATGGATGCGGTACGCCTCGTCGGCGATCAACCCCTGCAGGTAGCCGTCCTCGATACAGCGCACCATGCCGCCGTGTTCGTCGAGATCATGCATGATCTCGATGATCTTCTCCTCGGTGCGGTCGGTGAGCGCCTCGACGAAGTACGACCCGCCCAGCGGATCCGCGACCCGCGTCACCCCGGTCTCATACGCCAGGATCTGCTGTGTCCGCAACGCCAGCGTCGCGGACTCCTCGCTGGGCAGGGCGAACGGCTCGTCCCAGGCGGCGGTGAACATCGACTGGACACCGCCCAGCACCGATGCCATCGCCTCGTAGGCGACGCGCACGAGGTTGTTCTGCGCCTGCGGTGCGTACAGCGACGCCCCGCCCGACACGCATCCGAACCGGAACATCGACGCCTTGTCGGTGCTCGCACCATAGCGCTCACGCACGATCGTGGCCCAACGGCGCCGTCCGGCACGGTATTTCGCGATCTCCTCGAAGAAGTCGCCGTGGGTGTAGAAGAAGAACGAGATCTGCGGGGCGAACGTGTCGATCGACATCCGGCCACGGTCGACGACGGTGTCGCAGTAGGTGACGCCGTCGGCGAGCGTGAACGCCATCTCCTGCACGGCGTTGGCGCCGGCGTCGCGGAAGTGGGCACCGGCCACCGAAATGGCATTGAACCGCGGCACCTCGGCGGCGCAGAATTCGATCGTGTCCGCGATCAGGCGCAGCGACGGTTCCGGCGGCCAGATCCAGGTACCGCGCGAGGCGTACTCCTTCAGGATGTCGTTCTGGATGGTGCCGGTCAGCTTCTCCCGCGGCACGCCGGCCTTCTCCGCGGCGGCGACATAGAACGCGAGCAGGATGGCGGCGGTGCCGTTGATCGTGAAGCTCGTGCTGATCTGGTCCAAGGGGATTCCGTCGAACAGGATCTCGGCATCGGCCAGGGTGTCCACGGCGACACCGACCCTGCCGACCTCCTCTCCGTATTCGGCATCATCGGAGTCGTAACCGCACTGCGTCGGCAGGTCGAGCGCCACCGACAACCCGGTGCCGCCCTGGTCCAGCAGGTAGCGGTAGCGACGGTTGGACTCTTCTGCGGTGCCGAACCCCGAATACTGCCGGAACGTCCACAACCTGCCGCGATAGCCCTGTGCGAAGTTGCCGCGGGTGAACGGGAACTCACCCGGCGCGGGCGGTTCACCGTGCGGTGACGCGGCCCGGCCATCCGGGCCGTAGACCGGATCCACCGCAATACCGGACGACGTCTGAGCTGTGTAATCGATCGATCCCATCACTGGATAACGTACTTGCAAAAAAAGAGAATGCCAATACCATCGCCGGCTAATGACTGGGCGTCATCCGGGAAAAGCCGAGACATCGGGACCGGCGCCGATCCCTCTCATCCGAGAAAGAGTGTTCTCAACAGGCCGTGGGGCTGCGCCCGCTAGCGCCCAACTCCGTCGATGCCGTACTGCGCGATCTTGCGATACAGGGTGGCGCGGCTCATGCCGAGTTCGGCTGCCGCGTCGGCCATCGTCGGGTTGCCGGTGCCCAACACCCGGACGATCTCGCCTCGCTCGAATGCCTCGATCCGGGAGAGCCGACGGGTGTTGCCCGCCAACACTTCTGACGGCAAATGGGCGATGTCGACGGTGTCGCTGCGACCGACGGCCTGGGTGACCACCTGTTCGAGTTGGTCGACGTTGCCGGGCCACCCGAAGTTCTGCAGAGCCCTTGAGGCGGCGGGGGTGAAATGGACGTCGCGGCTGCGGATCCGGCGCGCGATGTGTGCGGCCAGCGGTAGCACATCCGTCGGCCGCTCACGCAGCGGCGGCACTTCCACGACGGTGCCCACCAGTCCGGTCAACGCCGAGGGGATGTCGGCAAACCGGCCGGCGGTCACCGCGAACGGAACGCCCGCCGCGCCTGCCGAACCGTGATAGCGGACGACGAGGTCACGCAGCTGCTCAGCGGCCCACACCGGCAGCAGGTCGACATCACGCACCACGACCGCGGTGTGCGCCTTACCGAGTTCCGGCGTCCACAGTCCCAGCCACGTGGACACGTCGGCGGGGTCGGGCGCCCCGGCGGACAGGATGCGGTCACGCGGGTAGGCACGGCGTGCGGCCTGGCCCAGCAGCGTCGCACGGCCTGCACCGGATTCGCCGATCGCGGCGACGATGGTGCCCTCGGACATCGCCCGCTCGGCGCGCGCCACCGCAACGGTCCACGGTTCCGACAGCGCGTGCAGCGTGCCCGAACCCGGTTCGAGTTTGGGCATCTCGACGCGGAACACCTGCCCGCGCGGTGTGGGTCGGGGCCGCCGGCCGTTGGACCGGGCCAGCATCAGCGCCGCGGTGTTGCTGGCCGCGGACCTGGCCAGCGCGAGCAGGAGGTCACTGGAGGACTGGGCCCAGGTCGTCAGGTTGACGCTGCCCTCGAGCTGCCCGGTGGCCGGATCCAGAACGGGCACCGCTGCGCAGGTGAATGTGTTGAGGCTCATGGCGTAATGCTGGTCGGCGCGCACCAGCGTCGGCGCACGATCGGCCAGCGCGAGCCCGAGCCCGTTGGTGCCGACGTCCCGCTCCGAATAGGCAAACCCGGGCGCCAGGTAGACGTCGTCGAGAGCGGCCAGCAGACCGCGGTCACCTGACATTCGGCTCAACACCACGCCGTCCGCGTCGGTCAACATCAGGCTCACCGGTTCACCCGCCAGGGTGCGTTGCAGATCGACGAGTACCTCGTTGCCGCACTGATAGAACAGCGAACCCACGTGATCGGTGCCCGTGAAGACCGGGTCGACGCCGTCGAGCGGAATGCCGTAGTCCTCGCTGCGCTGCCATGACGCCAGCAGGCGCTGCGGAACAGCGCCCTCCCCGATCGGACCCGCACGGTCGATCTGATGCAGCTTGATGCGATCGGGAATGCCCTCGGCCACGACCTACCTTCCTGACGGCCCTCCACCGGCTCGCTGTGATCCACGTTACAAGGCACCCGCACGGCCCGCGTCTCAGATTGAGACACCGACCCCCTCAACAGCGCGACGCCGTGGTTCTACTGTCGGCAACAGGTTGTGACAGCCATCACATCTGAATTTTGCAGCCCTGTTCCAGACCCGTATTCACTCCCAGCCCGGAGGACCGCACCCCATGTACCGCAAGGATGACACCAGCTATTTCATCGTCGACGCCCATATCGCCCTGTGGGACGCCCGGGAAGCCAACCAGCGCAACATCCATGGCAAACAGTTCATCGACTGCTTCTACGACTACCACCGCAACCTGTCGCCGGAGTCGGAGGTCTGGTCCTACGAGGATTACCTGTATCAGGGCGGCGAGCGGTTGATGAAGGACCTGTTCACCGACGGCTACGTCGACCATGCCATCTTCCAGCCGGCGTTCCTCGGCGAGTTCTACTACAAGGGCTTCGGACAGACCGAGGAAGCCTCCGAGTTGGCCAAGGCCCACCCCGACAAGCTCACCTACAACCACTGCTTCGATCCCCGTAACGGCGAGGTGGGACTCGAGCAGCTCCGCCTCGACGCCGAGAAGTACAACCTCAAGGGCGTCAAGCTGTACACCGCCGAATGGCATGGCGAGTCACGGGGCTGGCGGCTGGACGACCCGTGGGCGTACCGCTACTTCGAGGCGTGCCGCGAACTCGGCATCCGAAACATCCACGTCCACAAGGGCCCTACCATCAGGCCGCTGGATCGCGATGCGTTCGACGTCGCCGACGTGGACCACGTCGCCTCCGATTTCACCGACCTGAATTTCATCGTCGAGCACTGCGGGCTGCCGCGGCTGGAGGACTTCTGCTGGATCGCCACCCAGGAGCCCAACGTCTACGCCGGACTGGCGGTCGCCATCCCGTTCATCCACACCCGGCCGAAGTACTTCGCCCAGATCATGGGTGAGCTGCTGTACTGGGTCGGCGAGGACCGCATCTTCTTCTCGTCTGACTATGCGCTGTGGACGCCGCGTTGGCTCGTCGAATCCTTCGTCGATTTCCAGATTCCGGATGAACTCGGTGAGTACCCCAAGATCACCACCGATCAGAAGAAGAAGATCCTCGGGCTCAACGCAGCCAAGATGTACGACATCCCGGTACCCGCAGAACTGCAACTGCCGAACTCTGACGAGCCGGCCGTGGGACCGCGCGGCGCCGACGACACCGAGCAGCGCGCCGACAATCTGGTGGGCGCCTGATGGACCACGCTGCCTCCAGAGACGAACGGCTCACCGAGGCGTTCGCCGCACTGCACGCGGTGGTCGATCCCGAACTCGACGAACCCATCACCGACCTGGGATTCGTGCGCACCCTGGTGGTGTCCCCGTCGGGGAACGTCAAGTTGCACCTACGGCTACCGACGTCGTTCTGCTCGCCGAACTTCGCATACCTGATGGCCTCGGACGCCAAAGATGTTCTGGTGGGCCTGGACTGGACCCGCCAGGTCGTCGTCGAACTCGACGATCACCACGACTCGGACATCATCAACGCGGGCCTGGCCTCAGACGCGGGTTACCGCGGCACGTTCGCCCATGAGGCGCTCGAGTCGCTCGACGAGTTGCGGGAACTGTTCAAGCGCAAGGCCCACACCGCGGCCATGGAACGCTGCCTGACCGCGTTGTTGCGGGCCGACGCCAGCCGTTCCGACGACGACATGGGCCACGTCACGCTCGGCGATCTACCGGCCGACGAGACCACGGCTGCGCTCCTGCGTCGCCGTGCGGCACTCGAATTACCCTGCACCGCAGATGCTCTGGTGCTCGTCGACCACGAGGGCCGCGGGTATCCCGACGTCCCGATGGCACTGCGGCGAGCGCGGTCCACGCGCATCTCGATCGACGGCAACGCTCACTTCTGCCGCGGCCTGCTGCGCACGCGCTACGGCGATGACGAGGCCGGCTCGCAGGACCCGACATTCATACCCCTGCACAGCATGATCCCCGCCCTGGAAGGAGCACCGTCATGAGCACCATGCGAGCCGTACAGGTGGTCGGCTACCACCAGAACCTCGAGATGAAGGAGGTGCCGGCCCCCGAGCCGGCCGGCCCGTTCGATGTGGTCGTGAAGATCGGCGGTGCCGGCGTATGCCGTACCGACCTGCACATCCTCGAGGGGCAGTGGGCGGAGAAGTCCCAGGTGCAGCTGCCGTACACGATCGGCCACGAGAACGCCGGCTGGGTGCACGCCGTCGGTTCCGCGGTGTCGAATGTCAAAGAGGGCGACAAGGTCATCGTGCACCCGCTGATCACCTGCGGCCTGTGCCGGGCCTGCCGCTCGGGGGACGACGTGCACTGCGAGGCAAACCAATTCCCCGGTATCGACACCAACGGCGGGTACGCGGAATACCTCAAAACCTCGGCGCGCAGCGTCGTGCGAATCGACGACGCCCTGGAACCTTCCGATGTCGCCGCCCTTGCCGATGCCGGCCTGACGGCGTATCACGCCGCGGCCAAGGCCGCCAGACGACTGACTCCGCGAGACCGTTGCGTCATCATCGGCGCCGGCGGTCTGGGGCACATCGGCATCCAGGTGCTCAAGGCACTCTCACCGGCCGCGCTGATCGTCGTCGACCGCAATCCCGATGCACTGAAGCTCGCCGAGGCCATCGGCGCCGACCACGGCGTCATCGCCGACGGCAGCCAAGTCGAACAGGTCCTGGATCTGACCGGCGGCCATGGCGCGGAAGCCGTCATCGACTTCGTCGGCGAAGGGGGCGCGACCAGTGAAGGCGTGGCGATGTTGCGTCGCGCGGGCGACTACTACGTCGTGGGGTACGGCGAGAACATCGATGTGCCGACCATCGACATCGTGTCCACCGAGATCAACTTCATCGGCAACCTGGTCGGGTCCTACAACGACCTGTGCGATCTGATGGCACTGGCTGCGCGCGGCTCGGTCAATCTGCACACCCAGAAGTACCGCCTCGACGATTTCCAGTCCGCTATCGATGATCTCAACGCCGGCAACGTCCGCGGCCGCGCCATCCTGACACCGTAGGAACAGAGGTGATTTGCTCATGATATTCATCGTGGTGAAGTGGAAGCCGAAGCCCGAATACCTCGACAGCTTTCCCGACGAGGTCGCCGAGTTCACCGAGGCCACCCGCAACGAACCCGGCAACATGTTCTTCGAATGGTCGCGCAGCCTCGACAATCCGTCGGAATACGTTCTGGTGGAAGGATTCCGCGACGGCGACGCTGGTAAGGAGCACGTCACCAGCGAGCATTTCAAGAAGTTCGTCGCCGGAGCGCCGTCGCTGCTCTCGGCCACACCCCTGATCATCAGCCACAGCATCGACGCCGACGGCTGGGCCGAAATGGGCGAGATCAAGGTCTGATCCCCCGTGAGCGCTCACTCCCGTACGGACGCGGGCCCCAAAACCGTACGAGAGTGAGCGCTCGCGCGGCTGGGTGACATGACCAACCGCGACATGACCACCCCCGAACATTCGAAAGACCCGGTCCCTTCTGCAGGGACCGGGCCTTTCCCGCCGCAAGTCTGTGGTGTCGCGACAGCACTTGTTCCCCCACCTTCGAGGACTCAAACATCGAATTTCAAGAAGGGGTCGGCGGCCGCTAACCGATTCGCGCCGTGGGACGGCGGGGAGGTTGCTGGTTCTGCCGAAACGAGCGGCACACACCGAGGTTGCTGGCCACACACGGAACCCCGTTGATGGTCGGCGCACTGCCCTTGACGTAACACTGGCCGCTGTAGCCGTTCTTGAGATGCCCGGGCGGGCAGGTCTCGGCGTGGGCCGATGGCGCAGCGCCGACGAGCCCAGCTGCGACGAGTGCGACCACCGCCGCATCAGTCACCCATCGACCCGCACGTGCCATGAATCGATTGTGCACCGGTAGTTGGCCGTTACCCAGGTCATATGCGGACCCGGCGCGAAATGGGTACCCGCACACCCATGGCAACGGTTGATGTATCGGAGACCTCAGATCTGACCCCCGCCCAGGCCTGGGCCCTGGCGTCCGATCTCGGCCGGTTCGACGAGTGGCTGACCATTTTCGGGGGCTGGAAAAGCCCGGTGCCCGCCTCCATCGGCAAGGGCACCAAGGTGTCCTCCCTGATCAATGTCAAGGGTTTCCGCAATGTCATCCACTGGGACGTCACCAGATATGACGAACCCAGTCGGATTGCGCTGCTCGGCTGCGGGCGCGGCGGCATCGAGATCACCATCGACATGACCGTCGTGGACAATCAGCCCGGATCGACGTTTCACCTGGTCGCCACGCTGCGCGGTGGCTTGCTCAACGGTCCTGTCGGCCGGTTGGTCGCCAAAGTGCTGGAGTCCGACGTCCGCCGGTCGGTCCGGAATCTGGCTGCCCTGACGCCGACATCGCGATGAGCTCCTGCGTACCGCACCCATCGCGGTGAATGCAATCCGCCTTTTTGGGTAATCGTCCTGCGCTTGGCTGGCGAACGGAGTCGACGATGACCACGACCGACGAGAACCGCACAATCACCACGTCGGTACCGTCCCGACTCGACCGGTTGCCGTGGTCACGGTTCCACTGGCGCGTCGTGATCGGGCTGGGGTCGGTGTGGATTCTCGACGGCCTCGAGGTGACCATGGTGGGCAATGTCGCCGCGCGGCTCACCGAGGACGGTAGCGGCCTTACTATCACCGATGCGCAGATAGGTGTGGCCGCGGCCCTCTACGTCGCCGGCGCGTGCCTGGGCGCGCTGTTCTTCGGTCAGCTCACCGACCGGTTCGGCCGCAAGAAACTGTTCATGTTGACCCTGGCCCTGTATCTGGTGGCCACGGTGGCGACGGCATTCTCGTTCGCGCCCTGGTATTTCTTCGCGATGCGCTTCCTCACGGGTGCGGGTATCGGTGGCGAGTACGCCGCCATCAACTCTGCGGTCGACGAACTCATCCCGGCGCGCGCCAGGGGCCGCGTCGACTTGGCGATCAACGGTTCCTACTGGCTGGGCGCGGCCCTGGGAGCCGCAGGCACCCTGCTGCTGCTCAATCCCGAACTGTTCGCACTGAACGTGGGGTGGCGCATCGCCTTCGGGATCGGCGCCGTGTTCGGCCTTGCCGTATTGGTGGTCCGGCGCAACGTACCCGAGAGTCCTCGTTGGCTTTTCATCCACGGCCGCGAAGAGGAAGCCGAACGCATCGTCGACGAAATCGAGGAGGAGGTGCACCGCGAGACGGGCGAGCAATTACCCGAACCCGACGGCACGCTGACCATCCGGCAGCGCCACGCGATCCCGTTCCGGGAGATCGCCCACGTCGCGTTCACGCGTTATCCGAAACGCGCGGTGCTCGGTCTGGCGTTGTTCATCGGCCAGGCGTTCCTCTACAACGCCGTCACCTTCAACCTGGGCACGCTGCTGAACGGTTTCTACGGTGTGGCGTCATCGATCGTGCCTGCCTTCACGATCATCTGGGCGCTGAGCAACTTCGCCGGACCCATCCTGCTCGGCAAGATGTTCGACACCGTCGGCCGGAAACCGATGATCTCCCTTTCCTACCTGGGCTCGGCGGCGGTCGCGGTGGTGCTCGCGGGTGTCTTCGTCGGATCGGCGGGCGGGCTCTGGTTGTTCATGGCCGTGCTGGTGGTGTGCTTCTTCCTGGCGTCCTCCGGCGCCAGTGCCGCATACCTGACCGTGAGCGAGATCTTCCCCATGGAGACCCGTGCCCTGGCCATCGCGTTCTTCTACGCCGTCGGCACCGCGGTCGGCGGGATCACCGGGCCGTTGTTGTTCGGGCAGATGATCGAATCCGGTGAGCGCTCGTCGGTCGCCATCGCCTTCCTGATCGGCGCGGCCGTCATGGCTGTGGGCGGGGTGGTCGAACTGATGTGGGGCGTGAAGGCCGAGGGCCAGCAGCTCGAGGACATCGCAGCACCATTGACGACCGCCGACGCCGGGTCCGCACGCCAGTGACCGCTGCGTGCCGGGTCTTCGGCCACCAGCCGACGTTCAGCACCGACGACACCATGATGTCCTGGGAGTGCCGACGCTGCGGGGGCGAACGGGGATCCAAGCAGTACGCGTCGGCCGCGGACGCGAAGCGCTACGCGACGGCATTCAACCGACGCGACTCCGATGATCTCGGGCGACGCGCGCCGATCCTCGGATTG
The DNA here is from genome assembly GCA_945957405.1 of uncultured Mycolicibacterium sp. Classification (GTDB taxonomy): domain Bacteria; phylum Actinomycetota; class Actinomycetes; order Mycobacteriales; family Mycobacteriaceae; genus Mycobacterium. Next base: position 17,669 of record CAMFLL010000084.1, read on the forward strand.
TTGCCGCTGCGACTGTGGCGATGGTTGCAACGCAGGAACACGGGATAGCCGCGCCCACGGGTTAGGTTGGTGGCGAGCCGTCGGCACACCGGCTCGCCGGCCTACCGAAAGAGCTGTTCCGACGATGCGCGTTGACGGGCGTGAGATCACGGTTTCGGGTCGGCTGCTGCAGCCGTGGAACCGGCGCACCAACGACATCATCCGCGTCATCCTGGCTGCGCTGCTGCTCGCGACGGTCATCACCAGTTCGTTGATCACCCGAAACGAGTGGGACGCACTGGAGAAGTCGATCTCGGAGATCGTCGGCGTCCTCACCCCCACCCAGTCCAACCTGGTCTATCTGGCGTACGGCCTCGCGATCCTGGTGTTGCCCTTCGTGATCCTGATCGGGCTGGTCGCCGCACGGCAGTGGAAACTCCTGGGCGCCTACGGCGCGGCAGCACTGATCGCACTGCTGGTGCTGTCGATCTCACCGAACGGAATCGCCGCTCCGCAATGGCATTTCGACCTCTCTGACCGACTCGACACAGTGTTCTCCCAGTTTCTCGACGACCCGCGGTGGATCGCCATGCTGGCGGCGGTCCTGACGGTGTCGAGCCCCGGGCTGCCCAATCGTTGGCGGCGCTGGTGGTGGACGTTGCTGCTGGCATTCGTACCGATCCACCTGGTGGTCAGTGCTGTCGTCCCGGCCCGATCACTGCTCGGTCTGGCGGTGGGCTGGTTCGTGGGGGCACTGATCGTGCTACTGGTCGGCACACCGGCGCTCGAGGTGCCGCTGGACGGGACGGTGCGCGCACTGCGCCGCCGCGGCTATCTGGTGTCGGCGCTGGCCGTGGTGCGCCCCGCCGGTCCGGGCCCGCTGGTGCTATCGGCGACGGGTACGTCGGTGGATTCGCAGACCGGTGAAGCCGTCGTCGAGCTCTACGGCCCCAATCAACGCAGCGGTGGCGCCTTGCGGCAGTTCTGGCGCAAAATGCTGCTCCGCACCGATGAGACCGCCCCGTTGCAGGCGTCGATGCGACGCGCTGTCGAACACCGCGGCCTGATGGCGATCGCGCTCGGCGAGGTGGGGGTGGCCAACAGCACCACACTGTCGGTCGCCGCGCTCGACCGCGGCTGGACGATGTACGCGCACAGCCCGCCGCGGGGCACGCCCATCGGCGCCTGCGCCGATCAGACGTCCGTCGGTGACGTCTGGGCGGCGCTACGGCTGCTTCATGACAGTCAGATTTCTCACGGCGATCTGCGGGCGAGGGAGATCACCGTCGACGACGGGCAGGTCCTGTTCGGCGGTTTCGGTAATGCCGAGTACGGCGCCACCGACGTCCAACTACAAGCCGACATCGCGCAGCTGCTGATGACGACGTCGGCGTTGCACGGACCCGAGGCTGCGGTATCGGCAGCCATCGAGGCCTTCGGCAAGGACGATGTGCTCTCGGCGTCGCGCCGGCTCACCAAATCGGCTCTGCCGGCACGGATCCGCGAACCCATCGCGGACGCGGGAACGGTGATGGCGCAGACCCGCGACGAAGTCAAGAAGCAGACCGGCGCCGACCAGATCCAGACCGAGAACATCGCGCGCTTCACCCGCACGCAGGTCATCCAGCTGGTGCTGCTGGTCGCGCTGGTCTACGTGGCGTATCCGTTCATCAGCACGGTGCCGGCGTTTTTCGCCGAACTGAGCACCGCCAACTGGTGGTGGGCGCTACTCGGTCTGACGGTGTCCGCGCTGACGTATGTGGGTGCGGCGGGGGCGTTGTGGGCGTGCGCAGACGGCACCGTCAGCTTCCGCAACCTGACCATCATGCAGGTGGCCAACACCTTCGCGGCCACCACCACACCGGCCGGTGTCGGTGGGCTTGCGCTGTCCACCCGGTTCCTGCAGAAGGGCGGGCTGGGCGCGCTGCGCGCCACCACTGCGGTGGCTCTGCAGCAGTCGATGCAGGTGATCGTCCATGTTGCCCTGCTGATTTTCTTCAGCGCCGCCGCGGGCGCGTCTGCCGATCTGTCGCACTTCGTACCGTCGGCCACCGTGCTGTACCTGATCGCCGGTGTCGCACTGGGATTGGTGGGCACCTTCCTGTTCGTACCGAAACTGCGCCGGTGGCTGGCGACCGACGTACGACCGCGCCTCAACGAGGTGATGCACGACCTGGTGGAACTGGCACGCGAACCCAAGCGCTTGGGGCTGATCGTGTTGGGTTGTGCGGGAACCACTCTCGGCGCTGCACTGGCGCTCTGGGCCAGCGTCGAGGCGTTCGGCGGCGACACGTCGTTCGTCACCGTGACGGTGGTGACCATGGTCGGCGGAACCCTCGCTTCGGCGGCGCCTACTCCGGGCGGGGTCGGCGCCGTCGAAGCGGCCCTGATCGGCGGCCTGGCCGCCTTCGGCGTTCCCGCGGCGATCGCCGTTCCGTCGGTACTGCTGTACCGCGTGCTGACCTGCTGGCTGCCGGTTTTCATCGGCTGGCCGGTGATGCGCTGGCTGACCCGGAAGCAAATGATCTGAACTGCCGCATAACCGCGGGCATGCGGGGTAACCGGTCGAGACCGGGGGCGACATCAGACGCTCTCCGGTCGACCGGAAGGATCAGACATGCCACGCGGACGCGGAATCTACCGCGATGAAGAACGCGACCAGCTTGCGGGCAGCCGGCGGAAAGTGGCGCAGGACCAGGCTGATCCGAATGAGGCCGATCAGGGTCGCGACGAGACCTCCGGCGAGGGTGTACAGGAGCCGCCGGACTGAACCGCCTCAGTTTCGGCCGCGGCCGGTCTGCTGCTGAAGATCGTCGATGAGCTCCGAGGCCTGCGCCTTCGTCAAGTCGTCGGGAACCTCGACGCCGGCCTCCTGTGCCAGCGTCGAGAGGTAACTCTGTTGCGGGCCCGTCATGGGTTCGTCACCGGTCACCCAATCGTCGGGGTCCTTCTCGGGCGTCTGGTGCACTGTGGTCTGTTTGTCGGTCATCATCACCACCTCCTCGGCCTGCGAGTACCCGTCGCACACATGTTCGAAACAGTTAGTCGCTCTTCTTTCTCAGCGATTCCGGCTTGTGCACGGCATCGGCACCGGATTTGTCGCTGCGAACCCGGTATTGCGGCTCGTCTTTCGACGCGCGCACTTTCCGGCCGGCGGCCGAGGTGTCCGCGGTGATCTTCTCCTCGACCTCACCCGGCACCGTCTGACCGTGACTCTGCCAGGTGACCTTGTCGCCCTTGGACAGTTTCTTCTCCGTCATCACCGTCGAGTAGCCAGCGCCGCCTCGGTCTCACCGGTGCCGCAGCGGCTCCCTGCCCGCCGGCTGCTGTGGTGTGTCGAGCAATGGTGTCCGCGTCTGGATCGGCACTGTCACCGGCCCCTGAGTGCTGAGTTCGATCTCCTCACCCGCATGCCGGATCCGCAGCCGCCCATCGGGGCCGTCCCGCAGCGTGTAGGTGGCTTCGGCGTGGGTGATATCCGCCTTCACCCGAAAATCCCGCCAGCGCAGCCGGAATCGCAACCGGGTGATGCCTTCCGGCAGCTGCGGATCCAGCGCGAGGATGTTCTCGTCATCGCGCAACCCGCCGAAGCCGCCGACCAGGGCGGTCCAGGCGCCCGCCAGTGACGCCATGTGCAGCCCGTCGCCGGTGTTGTGGTGCAGATCCCTCAGGTCGATCAGCGCGGCCTCGTAGGTGTAGTCGTGGGCGAGTTCGAGGTGGCCGACCTCGGCGCACAACACAGCCTGCGTGCAGGCCGACAAGGACGAGTCGCGCGTCGTCCGGCGTTCGTAATAGTCGACGTTGCGAGCCTTGTCCTCGGCCGTGAATTCGTGCCCCAACCAGTGCATGGCCAGGACGAGGTCCGCCTGTTTGACCACCTGCGCGGGGTACAAGCGGACGTACGGTTCGTGCAGCAGTAGCGGATAGCACGTGTTGTCGGTGAAATCCCACTCCCGCAGACGCGTGAAACCTTCGCACTGTTCGTGGACCCGCAGCTCTTTGTCGTACGGAATGTGCACTGCGTCCGCGGCAGTGCGCCAGGCCGCGGTCTCCTCTGCCGTCACCGCGAGGTCGGCCGCGGCATCCGCGTGGCGTTCACATGCCCGCGCTGCGATCCGAAGGTTGTGTGCGGCCATGAGATTGGTGAAGACGTTGTCGCGAACGACGGCGGTGTACTCGTCGGGGCCGGTGACACCGTCCAGGTGCCAGGCACCGTGGCGGTCGTGGTGCCCGAGCGAGTGCCACATGCGGGCGGTTTCGACCAGAACCTCGAGCCCACAGTCCGCTTCCACCGAATGATCGCCCGTGACAACACGATAACGTTCGAATGCCATGGCGATGGTGGCGTTGATATGCCAGGCGGCGGTGCCGGCCGGCCAGTACGCCGAACACTCCTGCCCACGGATGGTCCGCCACGGAAACGTCGCACCGGCCAGGTCCAGTTCCTCGGCGCGCTCGCAGGCCAGCGGCAGTGTCGAGGATCGCCAGCGCAGCGCGTCGGCGGCTGCGTACGGCGCGGTGTAGGTGAGCACCGGAAGGACGAAACCTTCGGTGTCCCAGAAGGCGTGGCCGTCGTACCCGGTTCCGGTGAGTCCCTTGCCCGGGATGGCACGGCGTTCGGCGCGCGCACTGGCCTGCAGTACGTGGAACAGCCCGAACCGGACCGCCTGCTGGCACTCGGGATCGCCCTCGACCTCCACGTCGGCGCTGCTCCAGAAATCGTCGAGGTACTCGCGCTGCGCGTCGAGCAGACCCTGCCATCCGGTGTACCTCGCTCCCGCGATCGCTCCGGCGACCTGGTCGCGCAATGCCGGGCGGGAGCGCAGGCTCGACCAGCCGTAGGCCAGGAATTTCACGATGCGCAGACGCTGGCCGGCGCGCAACCCGCAGATCACCGTCGTCCGGGCCAGGTCGTCGCCGACCTCGGTACTGACCTCCACCCGCCCCGGTACCTCGACGATGTGGTCCATTGCCGCGGCCATCATCAACTCCGAGCCGCGGGTGCGGTGGATCAGCAGGGACCGGTTGCCGTCGGATTCCTGCGCGACCGCCTCCAGCGGATTGTTGAGGACCGCGGCCACCCGGGGATCGGCGGACGGCGGTGGCTGGTCCTCATTGGCGACCAACTCCGATTGCACTGTCACGCGGGCGAATTCGCCGACGGCCTCCACGATGTACTCGACGGCTGCGACGCTGCGGTGCGCCAGTGAGACCAACCGCGTCGACCGCACCGCCACCTGCTTCCCGGCCGGCGAGCGCCACTGTGCCTCACGCGTCAGAGTCCCGGCCCGGAAGTCCAGCACGCGTTCGTGTTCCAGCAGCTGCCCGTAGCGGACGTCGAACGGTTCGTCGTCGACCAGCAGCCGCAGGATCTTGCCGTTGGTCACGTCGATCAGCGACTGCCCCTCCTCGGGGTAGCTGTAACCTGCCTCGGCGTACGGCAGCGGCCGCAGCTCGAAGAACCCGTTCAGATAGGTCCCTGGCAGGCCGTACGGCTCGCCCTCGTCCAGATTGCCGCGAAGCCCCAGGTGCCCGTTGGACAAGGCGAACAGCGATTCGGACTGGGCCAGCAGGCTGAGCTGCAGTTCGGTCTCACGCACCAGCCAGGGCTCGACCGGAAACGCATGATCTTTGATCATCGCTCGGCCAGCAGGTCGGCCAGATCGGTCACCACGATGTCGGCTCCGTTGCTGCGCAGCGCCTGTCTCTTATACACATCTGACGCTGCCGACGAAGAGGATAGTGG
>CAMFLL010000085.1 GCA_945957405.1 uncultured Mycolicibacterium sp.
CCACAATCCCCCGACCGCGGCCTCATGATGCCCCGCCGGAAAACCACCCGAGCCAGAGCCCGCCAATACCGCATCCAGCACGAACGCAACCGAAACCACGCCACCAACGACCCCCCACCTTGTTAACCGAAGGAGCGGGGGTCCACCATCAGGTGGGCGGATACATCGCCGAGCATGTCGATCGACACGGAGCGTTCGGTGAAGTACCAGCCGGCGTCGTCGCGCCGGAAGGCATCGTGATAGCGGCCGACGACAATGGGCTGCAACGCCACGGTTTCGGTCTGCTGCACCACGCAGAAGGTGGACCGGCACGAAGCCGTATCACCGTCGACATCGACGATCGGGTTGAGCACCAGATGCCGGGTGCGCGGGGTGTTACCGGCATCCGGATAGCGACGGGTGGTCATCGCGAACAGCCGGGTGATCTTCTCAGCACCCGAAGTGCGCCCGCCCTGTGAGCCACCGAATGTGGCGCGGCCCAACAGCTGTCCCACCCCGTCGAAATCGCCGGCATCGATGAGTTCGGCGTAGCGGTAGAGCAATTCGGCGATGGCGACCTTGTCGTCGCTCACGCAACCTGCCCTCGCACCACGGGCAGACCCGGGTCGCTGGCCACGCCCAACGACGACGGCTGCGCACCTGCGGCCATCAGGTGCGCCGCGAAGGAGGCGATCATCGCTCCGTTGTCGGTGCACAACCGCGGCCGCGGCACCCGCAGCGTCAGACCCGCTGCAGCGCAGCGCTCTTCGGCGAGCCCGCGCAACCGCGAGTTGGCGGCCACACCGCCGGCGATCAGCAATGTCGAGACGCCGAGGTCTGTGGCGGCGCGGACGGCCTTCATGGTCAGCACATCGGCGACGGCTTCCTGGAAGCCGGCCGCGACGTCGGCGGTGTTGAAGTCGGGATGGCTCTCGACGTACCGCGCGACAGCGGTTTTCAACCCCGAGAAACTGAACGCGTTGCGATCATCGCGAGGGCCGGTCATACCTCGCGGGAACACGACGGCATCGCGGTCACCGGTGCGGGCCAGGTCGTCGAGCACCTTTCCGCCCGGATACCCCAGGCCCAGCAGCCTTGCCACCTTGTCGTACGCCTCGCCCGCCGCATCGTCGACGGTGGTGCCCAGCTCGACGATGGGCTCACCCAACGACCGCACGTGCAGCAGATGTGTGTGCCCGCCCGACACCAGCAGTCCGACGCACTCAGGCAACGGCCCGTGGTCGTAGACGTCGGCGGCCAGATGACCGCCGAGGTGGTTGACCGCATAGAAGGGCACATTCCACGCCGCGGCATAGGCTTTGGCGGCCGCGACACCGACCAGTAGCGCGCCCGCAAGGCCGGGGCCGATGGTGGCGGCCATGACATCGGGTTGGTCGACGCCCGCGGCCGCCAGCGCACGCCGCATGGTCGGGCCGAGGGCTTCCAGGTGTGCGCGCGAGGCGATCTCGGGGACCACCCCGCCGAACCGTGCGTGCTCGTCGACACTGGAGGCCACCTCGTCGGCCAGCAGGGTCACGGTCCCGTCGTCGCCCAATCGGGCGATGCCGACTCCTGTTTCATCACAGGAACTCTCGACGGCAAGGATGACGGTCATGAGGCACCTCCGAGCTCTCGCCGCATCGTGTAGGCGTCCGCGCCGCTGACCCGGTAATACCGCTTGCGCAGGCCCACCACAGTGAAACCGAAACTCTCGTAGAGCGCGATGGCCGCGGCGTTGTCGGTACGCACCTCCAGGAAGATCGCGCCGTCCGCGGCGAAGGACACCAGTTCGTCCAGCAGGCGACGCCCGATGCCACGGCCCTGGAAGCCGGGATCAACGCCGATGGTGTGTACTTCGTACTCGAACGGCGCGCGCCGTCCGAGGCGTGCGATACCGGCGTAACCGACCATTGTGCCGTCGACGCGTGCAGCGACGTAGTGGTTGTAGCCCGCCTTGAGTTCGCTGAGGAATGCCGCCGCAGGCCAGGGATCGTCGCCGGCGAACAACTGCGACTCCAACTCCGCGCAGCGCTTGGCATCGGCCCGGGTCAACGCGTCGACGATGACGGATTCGAGATCGCCGGTCATCGACCCGCCTGCCGCTCGGCCAGTGTCTTGGCATCCGGTCGCCTCAGGTAGAGCGGCACCAGCGCATCCGGTTCGCGGCCCCAATCAGCCACGGCGCCAACGAGTCCGGTTGGCGACGGGTACTCAGGTCCGGATACCGGCAACCCGAACAGGGCGGCATGCTCGGGTGATCCCGCCACCATCGCGGTGTCGCCTACCGGGACCTCCGCGGGGGCGGCGACGGCGGGCCCGTCGATGCGCGCACCGTCGCGGTACCTCGCCCAGTACACCTCGCGACGGCGGGCATCCGTGACCACCAGCGCCTCCCCGGACGTCTCACCGCCGATGCCGTCGAGGCTGCACACCCCGAACACCGGAATCGCCAGCGCGTGGCCGTAGGCCGCCGCGGTCGCCATGCCGACCCGTAGCCCGGTGAACGGCCCCGGACCGCAACCGACGACCACGGCGCCCAGGTCCGACATCGACAGTTCGGCATCCGCCAGTGCGCCAAGCACATTGGGTGTCAGTGTCTCCGCATGAGCGCGCGGGTCCACGGTGACGCGCAGTCCCAACACCTCGATCACATCGGCCACCCGCACAATGCCCGCAGTCACGGCGGGCGTCGCGGTGTCGATCACCAGCACCACGCGGCTCATCGCTGACTCCAGCTCCAGATCGCGGTACGGGTCTCCGATTCCGCGGCCCGTTCCAGACGGATGTCGAGGTGATGGTCGGAGAGCCGCTCGGCCAGTCCCTCACCCCACTCGACCACCACCACGGCGTCGTCGAGGTCGGTGTCGAGGTCCAGCGAGTCCAACTCCCCCAACAGATCCGCCGCGGCATGGTCGAGCAGACGATAGACGTCGACGTGCACCATCGCGGGGGCGCCGGCACGGCGCGGCCGATGCACCCGGGCCAGGACGAAGGTTGGCGACGTCACCGGCCCGTCGACGTCCAGCGCGGCAGCGATTCCCTTGGCCAGCACGGTCTTACCGGCGCCGAGCGGACCGGACAGCACCACCACGTCCCCGGCGGTCAGCTGCGCGGCGAGCCGCGCGCCAAGGGCCATGGTGTCCTCCGCGGTGGCCAGTTCGGCAGTGCCCGATACCTCCTGGTGTTCGTCAGCCACGCGACCGGACCCGTTCACGCAACCGCCGACTGATGGCCACCAGCTTGCTCGGTGTGGCGCGCTGCACCAGACGCACCAGGGCATCGTTGATCAGGTCGGGCTGCTCGAGTTGCACCAGATGTCCGGCGTCACCGACGATCAACAGCTCGGCTTTCGGCAGCACTTCGGCCATCTCCTCGGAGTGCTCCAGAATGGTGAGCCGGTCGGCCGCCCCGCACGCGATCAGCGTCGGGACATCGGCGAGCACCGCGAGCCCTTCGGTCTCGTTGTGCACGCCCAGGGCGTGTAGGAAGCCGACCATGGTCGCCACCGGGGTGTCGTGGATCATCTGTTCGGAGTATTTGGCCACCGACGGGCTGACCTTGTCGTCACCGAACGAGGCGGCCTGCAGGATGGGCGCCAGGACGGAGCGCACGGCGCCCCGGCCGCGATGAACCAGGTTGGGTGCATATCGCGCGGCGAACCGGGCCGCTTCCAGGGCCGGATTCTGGAGGATCTCACCGAGCGGTGACCGCGAAAGCCCCTCCCCTGCAGACGAAATGATCGCCGCACCCACGATGTGGGTGCCGTACCGGGCGGGGAACTGGCGGGCGTGCGACAACACGGTCATACCGCCCATGGAGTGGCCCACAAGCACCACCGATCCGCGCGGCGCGAGCACCGTGAGCACGGTCTCGAGATCGAGTCCCAGTTGCGGGACCGTGTAGGTGCCCGGTGAGGCCGACCCCGATTTCCCGTGGCCGCGCTGATCATAGAACACCATGCGGACCTGGTCGCCCCAGACGTAGGCGAGCTCCCGGCGTTGAAAGTGGAAGGCGCCCATGCTCATACAGAACCCGTGCACGAAGACGACCGTCACCGGCGCGTCGGCGGGACCGACCTCGCGCACCGCAAGGTCGACACCGTCGGGGGTGGTGACCACACAACTGCGGTCCACCTCGAAGAGGTCGAAATTCTCGCCGCGGTAGGGGTCGTCGACCGTGATCCGGCGGGTCATCGCACGGGCGGTGGACACACCGGCGACGGTACCCACCGCGCCCAGGCCGGCGACACCGGCCATCCAGCGGCGGGCGCGGCGTCGACGTCTCGGCGCTGCTCCAGTCTCAGAGGCCACCGTCACCGGCCCTTCGGTAGGCGCGCGCGACGCGTCCTCGCGGACTGGTGACCACCTCGTAGTGGATGGTGTCGAGCAGATCGGCCCAGTCTGCGGCGGTGGGCTCGCCCGCGCTGCCCGGACCGAACAGCACCGCTTCATCACCTTCGGTGACGTCGGCGCCATCGGCCCCGAGGTCGACGACGAATTGGTCCATGCAGACCCGGCCGACGTTGCGCCGGCGCCGGCCGTTGATCAGCACCTCGAACCGGCTCGACAGCGCACGGAAGATGCCGTCGGCATAGCCGAGCGGGATCAGCGCCAGCGTCGTGTCACGGTCGGCGACCCACGTGTGCCCATAGGACACACCGTCGCCGGCACGCACCCGTTTGACCATGGCCACCGGGGCAGTCAGCGTCATCGCCGGGATCAGGTCGAGGTCACCTCGCTGCGGTACGGGGTTGAGGCCGTAGCTGGCGATGCCCGGACGCACCAGGTCGAATGCCAGATCCGGCCGGGTCAGGGTGGCCGGCGAGTTGGCCAGGTGGGCGATCTCGAAATCCAGACCGGACCGGCGGACCTGGGCCAGCAGCTCGGTGAACCGGGCGGCCTGCGCATCGTTGGTGGGGTGCTCGGGCTCGTCGCCGTGCGCCAGGTGCGACATGACGCCGCGGATCCGGACGGCGCCGTCCGCCACCGCCCGGCCCAGCGCATCCAACAGGCCGGGTACTTCGTCAGGCCCGGCGCCGTTGCGGTTGAGCCCGGTGTCGAACTTCACGGTGACCGTCGCGGTGGTGCCGGTGGCATGCGCGGCGGTGAGCACCTCCGCCAGCTGACGTCGCGAGGACACGCCTACCTGCACATCGGCGGCGAGCGCGGGCGCGAAGTCGGCGCCGGGGGCGTGCAACCAGGCCAGTACGGGCGCGGTGACGCCGTCGCGGCGCAGGGCCAGCGCCTCGTCGATGGTCGCGACCCCGAGCTCGGCCGCGCCCGCCGCCAGTGCAGCACGCGCCACCTGCGTGGCACCGTGCCCGTACCCGTCGGCTTTGACGACCACCATGACGGCGGCAGTCCCGGCCCGTTCGCGCAGCACACCGACGTTGTGGGCGATCGCGTCGAGGTCGATCAGCGCTGTCGGGGTCATGGACTCTCTCACTGTGATGGTCACCGCCCCCGATTGTCCCAGGCGGACACTCAGTGAGCGAAATGCTCCTCGTCCGCGAAGCCGCCGATACCCACCTTGTCGAGTTTGCCGAGCACCTCTACGAGGTCGTCGCGCAACGCCCTGGCGAGGTTGGCCGAGAACCCTTCGCGCACCACGACGCGCAGGACGGCCACATCGGTGGCGCCGTCGGGCATCGTGTACGCCGGCACCTGCCAGCCGTAGCTGCGCAGCAACGCCGAGATGTCGAACACGGTGTACGAGCGACCTTCTCTGAGCTTGAAGGCCACCACGGGGATGGCCGAACCGTCTGTGATGACGTCGAACATCGGCATCCCGGCCAGTTCGCGGGCCAGCCACTGTGCGGTGTCCGACAGACAGCGCATCACCTGGGTGTAGCCGTCCCGGCCCAGCCGCAGGAAGTTGTAGTACTGCCCCACCACCTGGTTACCGGGGCGGGAGAAATTCAAGGTGAAGGTGGGCATGTCACCACCGAGGTAGTTGACCCGGAACACCAGCTCCTCGGGCAGGTGATCGGCATTACGCCACACCACGAACCCGATACCGGGATACGTCAGGCCGTACTTGTGGCCGCTGACGTTGATCGACACCACCCGGGGCAGCCGGAAATCCCACACCACGTCGGGGTGCAGGAACGGGACGACAAAACCGCCGCTGGCGGCGTCGACGTGCACCGGGATGTCCGGTTTGCCTTTCTGCGCGGCAAGCGTGTCCAGCGCCGCGCAGATGTCGCCGATGGGTTCCAGTTCGCCGGTGAACGTGGTGCCCAGGATGGCCACCACCCCGATGGTGTCCTCGTCGACGGCGTCGAGCACCTGCTCGGGGGTGATGACGTAGCGGTCCTCGTCCATCGGGAGGTAGCGCGCCTCGACGTCGAAATAGCGGCAGAACTTCTCCCAGACCACCTGGACGTTGGACCCCATCACCAGGTTGGGTGTGCGGGTCTTCCAGCCGGTCTTGGCATCATCGCCGACCTGCTGGCGCCATCGCCATTTCATCGCGAGCCCGGCGAGCATGACGGCCTCGCTGGACCCCACCGTCGACACCCCGATCGCCGACGACGGGTCGTCGTCACGGAGGTTCTCGGCGTGGAACAGGTCGGCGACCATGCACACGCAACGCTGCTCGATCGCCGCGGTCACCGGGTATTCGTCCTTGTCGATCATGTTCTTGTCGAACGTCTCGGCCATCAGCTCGCCCGCTTCGGGATCCATCCACGTGGTGACGAACGTGGCGAGGTTGAGCCGGGAACTGCCGTCGAGCATCAGCTCGTCGTGGATGAATCGGTACGCCGTCTGCGGATCGAGCGACTCGTCAGGCAGCCGCAACGCCGGCAGTGGTGAGCATTGCAACCGGTTGGTGTAGGCCGGCGCAATCGCCGAGTGGTGAGAGACGTTGGGCATCGAAGCGACCTTTCGGGCGGGCGGATTTTCGGATTACAGGATGCTGGCGATAGCGGCCCGGATGTGGGCCTGGATTCGGGACGCCGACGTCGGCACGGACACTGGTCCCGGGTCGGCAGCCGACAGCGCGGCGGCCCGGGCATGGACGAACGCCGCCGCAGCGGCGGCCTCCGCGGCGGGCAGGCCCGCGGCCAGTAACGCGCCGATCATGCCGGACAGCACATCACCGGATCCCGCTGTCGCGGCCCAGGACTGCCCGGCCGGGTTCAGGTACACCGGTCCGGCGGGGTCGGCCACGACGGTGACGTTGCCCTTCAACAGGATGGTCACACCGAGATCAGCGGCGAGGCTGCGCGTGGCACCCACCCGGTCATCGCCCGGCGGCTCACCGGCCAGCCGCGCGAATTCGCCGGCGTGTGGTGTCAGGACAGTCGGCGCGGACCGACCGCGCACCCAGTCACGATGGTGCGCCAGGACCGTCAACGCGTCGGCGTCGACGATCACCGGCAGGTCCGTCTCCAGCACGGCGCCCAGCGTGGCCGCCGCGGCGTCGTCGGTACCCATGCCGGGGCCCACCGCCCAGGCCTGCACGCGGCCGGCCGAGCCGAGGTCCCCGACCGCGATGATCTCCGGCCAGTGCGAAACCACCTCGGCGGCAGCACTTCCCGCGTACCGCACCATTCCGGAATGCGCGGCCACCGCGGCTCCGGTGCACAGCACGGCCGCTCCGGGATAGGTCGCCGACCCGGCGATCACGCCGGTGACGCCCTGCGTGTACTTGTCGTCGGTGGCGCCGGGGACCGGCCAGAGTGCCGCGACGTCGTCGGCTTCCATGCCCATCACGTCGGTGGCGGGAAGGTCCAGACCGATGTCGACGAGTTCGACTCGACCGCACTTCCCCAGCGCGTGCACAGGTTTGAGACCACCGAACGTGACGGTGAGGACGGGCTCGACCGCCGGCCCCGGCGCGGCGCCGGTGGCGACGTCGACCCCGCTGGGAATGTCCACGGCGACGACGGGCGCCTCGGTGGCGCCGAAGATGGCTGCCGCGTCGGGCCGTAGCGGGCCGCTACCGGAGATGCCGACGACACCGTCGATCACCAGATCCGTTGCAGACGAGACACTTTCGACGATTCGACCTCCTGCGGCGCGGAATGCCGCGAGCGCTGAAGGATGCGTCTTCTCGGGTTTGAGCAGCACGGCGTCGGCCGCCGCGCCGCGCCGTCGCAGGAACGTCGCCGCCCAGAGCGCGTCACCGCCGTTGTCGCCGGAGCCGACGACGGCGCAGACCCGGCGGCCGGCAACTCCACCGGTACGCAGCCGTAGTTCGCGGACGATCGCCGCAGCCAGGCCGTGGGCCGCCCGGCGCATCAACGCACCTTCGGGCAGACGGGCCAGCAGCGGGGCTTCGGCGGCGCGGATCGCGTCGGCGGTGTAGTAGTGCCGCATCTGCCCCAGTCTTGTCGATTACGAGTGCGATTCGCCTCAGGTTACGTCGCCGAACTGTTAGCGTCGAAGACCATGGCCGATGAGGATGTGTTCCAGGAGCTACTGCTCCTGGAACACCGCGGCTGGCAGTCGCTGTGCGACGGCACGGCGGACCGCTTCTGGTGGCAGATCATGACCGATGACGCCCTTGTCGTGCTGGCCGACGGCACGATCATGGACCGCGTCGCGCTGGCCGACGAGCTGGCGCACACGCCGCGCTGGGTGAATTACCGCATCGACGACGCCCACCTGGTCTTCGTCGCGGCGAAGGCCGCGGCCCTCGTCTATGTGGGGATGGGCCTGCAGGCCGGCCACACCAAACCGTTCGTGGGCTCGGTGTCATCGGTGTACGGCCGCCGCGGTGACGGATGGAAACTGGTGTTGTCGGAGCAGAACGCCGTCGCGTGAGCGCGCTCAGCTCTCCACGCCGTCCCAGAAGCGATGGGCCTGCGCGGCGATCTCCTCGGGGTACTCACCGTTGATGGCGTGTGAGGCGTCAGGCCACACATAGATCTGGCCGCGGCGCAGCAGGTTCCGCGCCCGCGCCGCCGCCCGGTCGGCGCGCACCATCACGCTGCGCCCGCCGATGAACGCGAGGACCGGTGTGTCGAGTGCCCTCAATTGCGCGTCGGTGATCGGGACCGGTGCGGGCAGCCGCAGCGCGAAATCGGCGGTGCCCGCCGCGATCAGTTCGCCCTCCGCCACCGCGACGTCCAGATCCGCGCCGCCGGAGATCCAACTCAGCGTGCGCCGCCGGACGAACTGAGGCATCCCCGGGATGACCAGGCCGATCGAGGCGACCAACACGGGCACCGGGATGCGGTCGAACGTCATCACGGCGTCGAGCAATGTCAGCGACGCGACACGGCCGGGCCTGCGCACCGCGAAGTTGACCGCCGACCAGCCGCCGATCGAGGTGCCCAGCAGATGGGGCGGTGCGATGCCGAGAGCGCTCAGCGTCTCGTCGAGCCACTGCGCCTGATCCTCGGCATCACGGATCGGCTTGTGCTGCACCGACAATCCGGGCTCCCCCAGAAGGTCGAGGCAGTAGGCCTGCCGCCGACGCAGCAACGACGGCAGGTTGCCGCGGTACATCGCCGCCGATGCGTTACGCCCCGGCAGCAGCACGATCGGCGGTCCGACTGGACCAGGTTGGGCGGCCGGAAATCGGTAGACCCGCACCGTGCCGAACGATGTCGGGGCGTCGATCACCCGGTCCGGTACCGGCATGGCCGCCATCGCGGTGCGGTAGCGGCCCAGGTAGTGCGCGAACGACACCGAGCTCCGGAAGTGGCCGATGTTCTCGCGGGTGGCGACCTTCACCTCAGGCACGGCGAGATCGAAATGTGCGTCGATACCCCCAGCGTAGAGGCGCGAACCTCTACGATCCCGGCATGAAACCGCCGATCTCCGGTGCCGGGAGGCAGACATGATCAGGTTCTTTCGAGGGAACCCGCGTCTGCTGCTGGTGTCCCTGCCCGTCGCGCTGGCGATGATCGCGCTGAAATGGGTCTACGACATCAGCCCGGCACCGCACCTCGATTTCAGCCCATTGCTGACCGGTGTGATCGCGGCGGAGGTGTTCCTGGTGGGCTTCATGCTCAGCGGTACGGCAGGCGATTTCAAGGAGGCCGAGCGCCTGCCCGGCGAACTCGCCGCCAGCCTGGAGACCATCGCCGACGAATGCCTGCTGGTGGACGCCGAACTCGCCCTCCCCGAAGCCGGGCAGTGCATGGCGCAGCTCATCACGATCGGCGAGGCCGTCCGGATGTGGTTGCTCCAGAACAAGGGTTTCGACGAGGTGATGGCCGACATCCGGGCGCTCAACCCGATATTCAGCGTCTTCGCACCCAAGATCCAGCCCGGCTTCACGTCACGGCTGAAGGCCGAGCAGGCCACCATCCGCCGGCTCGTGATCCGGATGGACACCGTGCGACGGACGTCCTACGTCGCCGCCGGCTACCTGATCGCCGAGGTCACGGCCATGGCGATCTTCGCGCTGCTGCTGGTCACCGACATCGGTCCGCTCACACCGACGGTGCTGGTGGTGGGCGTCATCAGTTTCCTGCTCATCTACTTGCTGTTGCTCATGCGGGATCTCGACAATCCGTTCGAGTACCACGACGGCCGGCCCGGTGCAGCGGATGTCCACCTCGACGTCCTCGAGCAGTGCGAGAACAGGCTCCGCGACGAGTTGGCCTCGATGGCTACTCGACCGTGACGGACTTGGCCAGGTTCCGCGGCTTGTCCACGTCATACCCGCGAGCGCGCGCCACCGCCGCGGCGAACACCTGCAGCGGGATGGTCGAGAGCAGCGGCTGGAACAGCGTCGTGGTCGCCGGAATCTCGAAGATGTAGTCGGCGTAGGGCCGCACGGTGTCGTCGCCTTCCTCGGCGATGACGATCGTGATGGCGCCACGGGCCTGGATCTCGCGGATGTTCGACAGCAACTTGGCGTGCAGCATCGACGCACCCTTGGGCGACGGCATCACGACGATCACCGGCAGGTCGTCGTCGATCAACGCGATCGGCCCGTGCTTGAGCTCGCCTGCGGCGAACCCCTCGGCGTGCATGTACGCCAGCTCCTTGAGCTTGAGCGCTCCCTCCAGGGCGACCGGGTAGCCGACGTGCCGGCCCAGGAACAGGATCGTCGGGGCCTGCGCGAACCGCTGCCCGAGCGCGACGACGGGCTCGAGATGGGTCAGGACCTGCGCCACCAGCTGCGGCATCGCCTCGAGCTCGCGGTATTCGCGGCCCACCTCGTCCGGGTACTTGGTGCCGCGCGCCTGCGCCAGCGCAAGACCGACGAGGTAGTTCGCCGCGACCTGCGCCAGGAACGTCTTGGTGGCGGCGACGCCGATCTCCGGCCCGGCCCGGGTGTACAGGACCGCGTCGGCCTCGCGGGGGATCTGACTGCCGTTGGTGTTGCAGATCGCCAGGACCTTGGCCTTCTGCGCCTTGGCGTGCCGGACCGCTTCGAGGGTGTCGGCGGTCTCCCCGGACTGGGAGATCGCGACGACGAGCGTGCTGCGGTCCAGGACGGGGTCGCGGTACCGGAACTCGCTGGCCAGTTCGACCTCGACGGGCAGCCGCGTCCAGTGCTCGATCGCGTACTTGGCCAGCAGACCGGAGTGATAGGCGGTGCCGCACGCGACGACGAAGACTTTGTCGATCTCGCGCAGTTCCTGGTCGGAGAGGCGTTGTTCGTCCAGGACGATGCGCCCGTCGACAAAGTGCCCCAGGAGGGTGTCGGCGACCGCGGCGGGCTGCTCCGCGATCTCCTTCAACATGAAGTAGTCGTAACCGCCCTTCTCGGCGGCCGACAGGTCCCAGTCGATGTGAAACTCGCGGAACTCCACATCGGTGTTCCCGTGGAAATCGGTGATGGAGTAGCCGTCGGCGTTGATCACGACGGCTTGGTTCTGACCCAGCTCGACGGCGTTGCGGGTGTGCTCGATGAACGCCGCGACATCGGAGCCGATGAACATCTCGCCCTCGCCGACGCCGACCACCAGTGGGGTCGACCGGCGCGCCGCGATGATGGTGCCGGGCTCGTCGGCGTTGGCGAACACCAGCGTGAAGTGGCCTTCGAGGCGCTGCAGCACCGACAGGACCGAGGCCACGAAGTCGCCGGCGGTGTCGCCGTGGGTGTAAGCGCGTGCCACCAGGTGCACCGCGACCTCGGTGTCGGTGTCGCTGGCGAACTCGATTCCCGCGGCCTCGAGCTCAGTGCGCAGCGCGGCGAAGTTCTCGATGATGCCGTTGTGGACGACGGCGATCTTGCCCGCGGCGTCGCGGTGCGGATGGGCGTTGCGATCGGTGGGCCTGCCGTGGGTGGCCCACCGGGTGTGTCCGACACCGGTGGACCCGGCCAGAGCCGCGGTGTCGGTCTCCGCCAGGGCCTCTTCCAGGTTCGCGAGTCGTCCGGCACGCCGGCGAACGGTCATTCCGCCGTGGCCGTCGAGCAGCGCGACGCCCGCCGAGTCGTAGCCGCGGTACTCCATCCGTCGCAGCGCATCGACCACGACGTCACGGGCAGGTCGATGCCCGACATAGCCGACAATTCCGCACATGGCTAACCAGCGTAGAGCAGATCGTTGCCGAACCCGAGTCGGCAAAGGTGGGTTAACGTCATCGACGTGGCCAGTACCAAGCGTCTGTTCTCCTCTTTGACACGGCGCGGTCCGCATCGCGTTCTACGCGGCGACCTGGCCTTTGCTGGCATTCCCGGCATTGTCTATACCCCCCAATCAGGGTTCAATCTACCAGCCGTTGCGTTTTGCCACGACTGGATCACACGGGCCGACCGATACGCCGGCACCCTCGAGCACCTGGCGTCCTGGGGCATCGTGGCGGCCGCCCCGGACACCGAGCGCGGGCTGGCGCCGTCGGTGCTGAACCTGGCCTACGACCTGGGTACGACGCTGGACATCCTCACCGGGGTGCGCCTCGGCGAAGGCAACATCAGCGTGCACCCGGCCAAGTTGGCCACGGCCGGCCACGGTTTCGGCGGTTCGGCGGCGGTGTTCGCGGCTGCAGGTGCGCCGGCCCGGGTCGCCGCGGTGTGCGCCCTGTTCCCGTCGGTCACCTCGCCGCGCGCCGAGGAGGCCGCACCGGGCCTGGTTGCGGCGGGCAAGCCCGGGCTCATCCTGACCGATCCAGGCGACCCGATGACGCTGCGGTCCAACGCCGCGGAACTGGGCAAAGTGTGGACCACCGCGACCCTGCGGGCGGTGACCAAAGGAAAGGCCGGCGGCCTGGTCGAGGGCCGCACCCTGGCGAAAGCCGTCGGGCTGCCGGGCGGCAACCGCAGTACGCAGAAGACGGTGCGCGCGCTACTCACCGGCTTCCTGCTGGCCACCCTGCGGCCCGACCTGAAGAAGAACAACCCCTACCGAGACTTCGCCGACCCCGAGGCCATCCTGCCCAGGACCGAACTGGCGGATCTGACGCAGGACCCGGTCGATATGGAGAACAAGGTCGTCGCGCTGCTCAAGCCCTGATCGGTTACGGCAGCTCGGCCGGCAGCCCGCGCGGATCCACCTTGGCGACAATGACATACGGTCCGTTGTGGGCCTTGGCCACCGCCAGCGCGGTGTCCAGCTCGGCGGCCGTGTCGACCTCGCTGGCGGCCGTCACACCCAAGCTCGCGGCGAATTGTGCCAGGTCCCAGTCGGCAATGCGCGCATAGGGTTTCGGCTGCTCGGCCGGAGAGAAGAAGTAGTTTCGCCCCAACAGGTACTGCTCGAATCCATAGATCCCGTTCTCGATGATCACGACGATGGGATTGCGGCCGTAGCGTGCCATCGTCGACATGGATTGCGCCGTCATTTGAAAACCGCCGTCGCCGCAGATGACCAGGGGCCGGCGGGAACTGGCAAAGGACACCCCCACCGCCGCAGCCACCGAGTGCCCGATCGACGCCCACACCGGATCGGACAGGAACGAATCACGGCCACGCACCGGCAGATTGGCGGCCGAGTACACACCGAGGAACGTGTCCGCAACCGTGATCAGCGACGGGTCCAGGATCATGCCGATACGCTCGAACACTCCGCGGTAGGTCAGTGGGCCCGCCGCGGGCGGCCCCGCGATCATCGGTGCCGCGCCGGCCGGCGGGACCGCGGGTGGTTGCTCGGTGGCCTTGGCGCGCAGGGCGGCCACCAGGGCCCGGATCTCGGCGTCCTGTTTGGGCGCCGACCCGATCCGCACCTTGCCGTCGTAGACCGCCACCATCCGGTCGAAGGCGCTGTTCACCAGGGGCGCATACGCGTTGGGGAACACACTGCCCAGCGTCACCAGGAGGTCGGCCTGCTCGATCGGCTGCCTGATCGCGGCGGGCGCATACGGCGGGTCGTAGACACCGATCCAGCCGGGCCCGCCCTCTGGGACGGTCGATTTGGACAGCATGTCACTGGCCCACCTGATGCCCAGGTCGGCGATCAGGCCGGCCACCGCGTCGGCCAGACCGTAACGCTGCACCTCGGCACCGACGAGCAGCACCGGCTTCTGCGCGGTTCGGACGAGCCCGATGATGGTGTCCGCCAGTTGGGTCTCGGTGCCCACCGGGGCAACCTGATCACTGAGTGGCGCACCGGGTTCGGGGCATGATTCGCCCCACAGTCCCATGTTGATCTCGACGTACACGGGTCGTTTCTGGCGCAGCGCGGTGGAGACGGCGGCGTCGACGACAGCGGGCACCTCACCCACCGTGGCTGCGCGCGCCGCATACGCCGTCACCAGAGCGAAGGCATTCAGGTCGGTGGCATCACGCCCGATGGAATGGGAGTACACGACGTCGAGGCGACGTTGATCGGCCAGATGCCCCGCCGTCGGTCCCCCGTTGATCACCACCACCGGACTGCGCTCGACCAGCGCGCCGGCGATGGCGTTGATCAGGCTCAAAGTGCCGACACCATTGGCGACCGATACCGCCGCCAAACCCTTGCTGCGGCCGTAGCCGTCGGCGGCATAGCCGGCCTCGAGGTCATTGGCGGTGACGACGGCGGTGATCCCGTGCGCCGGAGCGGTTTCGTACAACGGCGCGCAGAAGACCGCGGGAACGCCGAACAACGTGTCCACCCCCTGCTGGGTCAGGCGGCGCAGGACATAGTCGGCGACGGTGAACGGCATGTCAGCTCCCGACCGCGACCAGTGAGACGTTCGACGGATGATGAATGTGCTTGCGGCTCAACGGCACCGGCGCCGCAACGCCGAACAGGCCGGCCATGTGGTCCACGAGGGCGGTGCACTCGGCTGGGTCAGGGATCTCGGAATCGTCCCCGAATTCGACAGTCCCTCCGATGACGACGTGGTCGGTGCGCGGAAACAGGTAGCCGTTCTGACCGTAGAGGTACGTCAGCTCCGCCTGAGCGGGCAACATCGCCAGTTGCCCCCGGACCGCGTGCATGGCAGGGTCGCCGAACAACGCCCTGGCCCCGTAGCCGGTGCAGTTGACCACGACATTGTCCGGCACCATGGCGAAAACGTCAGCGGCAGTGGCGAAATGGTGTTCTACGAACACGACACCACGGGCACACAGATCATCGCGTATTCGCGGCAGGAAGACCGGCGGCTCGATCAGTAAGGTCTGATACTCGAAGCCGGGCCCGGTGTGACCCTCGAAGGGCATGCGCGCCAGCGGTGTCGGTTCGGGGATCAACCCTGGCGCCAGCCGGATCACATCCTCGAGGCCAGGCGTACGGATCGACGAGTAGTTCGGTCGTTCGTACACGCCGTAGCCACGGCCGAGCAGTGCGGTGAAACCGGCGTGGGCGACCCGTAAAATCTGCCCGAGTTCCTGCTCCTTGCCCCCGAACTGCACGATGGATACCGCCCACTGGCCGCCGGCCCTGTGTGACGTCGTGGCTTCGAGAGGGCGGTCGGTGTAGACCGTGACGGTCAGCCCGAGATCGGCCAGTGCCGTGGCCGCCGTCAGCCCCATCACACCCGCTCCGAGCACTGCCACGGACGTGTCGTGCGTCGTGGCGATCCTGGCGGCGACCAAATTCCTGACCCGGTCCGCGCACCCCAGACTCAGGGTGATGCCGGCACCGCCGTGGCCGTAGTTGTGCACGATGTACCTCGCCCCGTCGGGCACGCCCTCGAGTCGGTAGGAGCCCTCCCGGTACGGCCGGACGCCGGCGACGCACGCACCGGAGGCCGAGGGATCGAAGGCGAAGTCGGGTGTCGGTAGATTCGACATTGGCGCAGCGTAGGCAGGGCCTACCCGGTGTGGCACGGGTATCGCGGTACTCACGGCGCCTAACACCAACCAACTGGTTGGTGCTATAACGGTTGACCATGCGCACTGGAATCTTCCTGGGGTATGCCGGCGGTTTCAAAGAGGCCGCCGAACAAGTGGTGCAGTTCGAGAAGGCGGGCGCGGACGTCGCGCTGGTCGCGGAGCCGTACGGTTTCGACGCGATCAGCCAGCTCGGTTACCTGGCGGCCAAGACGTCGACCATCGAACTGGGTACCGGCGTCGTTCCGATCTACAGCCGCACCCCCACCCTGCTGGCGATGACGGCCGCCGGCCTCGATTACGTCTCCGACGGTCGGTTCCGGCTGGGTATCGGCACCTCGGGACCGCAGGTGATCGAAGGCTTCCACGGTGTGCCCTTCGATGCCGCCCTGGGCCGCACGCGGGAGGTGGTCGACATCTGCAGGCAGGTATGGCGCCGCGAACGACTCACCTACGACGGCAAGCACTACCAGCTACCGCTGCCCGCCGAACGCGGCACCGGCCTGGGCAAGGCGCTGCAGTTGATCAATCATCCAGTCCGCGAACGAATTCCGATCACCATCGCGGCGCTCGGCCCTAAGAACGTCGAGCTGACCGCCGAGATCGCGGAAGGCTGGCAGCCGGTGTTCTACGACCCGGAGAAAGCGGACACCGTATGGAGCGACGCCCTGCGGGCCGGATTCGCCAAGCGGGACCCAGCGCTGGGCCCGCTGGACGTGATGGTTTCGGCCAGCCTGGCCATCGGCGACGACGTCGAGGACCGGCTCGCCTGGGGTAAGCCCCAATTGGCGCTCTACATCGGCGGGATGGGCGCCCGCGGCAAGAACTTCTACCACAACATCGCCACCGCCTACGGTTTCGGCGCGGCCGCCGACCGCATCCAGGAGTTGTATCTCGCGGGCAAAAAGCAGGAGGCGCTGGACGCGGTGCCCGACGACCTGGCACGAAGCGTGTCACTCGTCGGGCCCCGCGGTTACATCAAGGAACGTCTGGCCGCCTATGCCGAAGCCGGTGTGACGACGCTGCTGGTGCATCCGCTCGGTGACAAGCAGGAGTCGCTGCGCTATGTCGAGGAACTGGTCGAACTGGCGCATTGACGAGAAACAGATCCGGGCCCCCCGCCCCGGATCTGTCCTCGCAAGAGAATCATCGATCCGGTGCGGCGGTTCGACTGCAGTAGTGCACCACTGCACTTGTCAGCCGCGCGACCCGTGCCGGGGCAGCAGAGCCGCAAGTTCGTCGCGGCTGGTGGTTCCGGTCTTCGCCATGGCCCGGTAGATGTGGCTTTCGACGGTGCGCGGGGATACTGTCAGCCGCTCGGCGATGGCACGGTTGGACGCCCCCTGTCCGATCAGCATGACGATCTCACGTTCGCGATCGGTCAGCGGCACCTGCTCGGTGGCGGCCAGCAGCGCGGGGGTGCTGACCCCACACCGGGCGGCCAGCGCATCGGCGCGCGTCGAGCAGCTCAGACCCGAACCTCGCATGTCCCGCCTGCGATAGAGCGTGGCGGCCTGCGCGGCGGCGTCGACCGCCGCGACCACATCGCCCATGGTCTCGAAACCGTCCGAGACGGCGGCCAACTCACCGGCATCACCGTCACGAAGCGCCTCGGCATATCGGGCGGCCAGGCCCACCCGTGGTCCTTCGACCAGGCGCTCAAGCTCACGCAGCCGCGGTGCGACCGACGCCCCGAACTGCGTGGCGAGTTGCAGACACATGACCTCGTTCGCGAATTGACCCCGCGAAGCCGCGGTTTCGGCGGCCGCAACCAGGATGACGCCGGCTTCCCGCACCGCGCCCTGCCCCGCGGCCAGCCACGCCCTGGCCACGCTGATCTCGAAGTCCAGCATCCGGAATCGCCTTGGTCGAGTGGACAGTTCGGTGAGCAGACGCTCCGCCTCGTCGGTCCTGCCGCGCATGGCCAGTGCCGTGATCAGCGGCACCTGGTAGCGGTATCCCCAACCGATGAGGTGACCCGATGCGGACAGCACCGCCACCGCCGGCGTCAGGAGGTCGCAGGCACTGTCGAGTCGACCAGCGCCGAGCGCCGCCCGGCCCGCCACCGCCGCACCCAGCATCTGGGCTGCGCCGGGAAGGTCCGCGGCCTCCCGGTGGGCACGGTCCGCTGCCGTGACGGCATCGCCGACGCGGCCGGCGAGCAGCAGCGCGCTCACATGGGCGTCGGCGATGTTCAACCGCATCTGCGGGGCCTCGAACAGGCGCGTCGTGGTGCTGTGCGCGGCTTCGGCCATCGCCACGGCACGACCCGTATGGCCGGACTCTGCGGCAATATCGGTACGTACCCAAGCGATTTCGGCATCGACCACAGCGGGCAGGCCGTCCGGTTCGAGAGTGTCCAGCACCCGGGTCGCGGCTTGCGGATCGTCCAGCGCGAACCAGTACACCGCCAGGAACGCATCGACATAACTGTGGAACTCGGACGGGGTGTTCACCGCCGCACCATCGATCAGGTCTTTGGCACGCGCGGCATCGGCAAGCACCCACAGCACGTTGCTCGACCTCAGGAACGCGAGCATGGCACGAGCCTCGTCGGTGAGCTCACGCGTGGACAGATCCGCGAGCACCTTCTCGGCGTCCTCACCGTGACTCAACCACGAAAGCGCATGTGCGCGAATGAAATCAGCCTCAGGTCCGGCGCCGGCGCGGATCGCCCCTTCGGCTAGCCGGTCGGCCAACGCGAGATCCGCGAGCCACACCGCACCTTGTGCCGCCCGGACGAGCAGGTCGGGGTCGGGCGGCAGGTCGGAGTCAAGACTCAAGGTGGCGCGCCGCACCACAGTCCTGGTGTCATCGCTTCCGGTTGATGCAAGTTCCGCGGCGACCCGGCCCCGGAGCCGGCGCAACCGCATGACCGACGCTCGCGAGCGCCGCACCTCCGCATACAACGGGTGCGCCACCCGCACTTCCACCGCACCACCGGCCACCACACCCATCCCGATCAGGCCCCGGGCTTCGGCTTCCTCGACCGCAGCGGGTCCGGTGATTCGCGTCAAGGCTCCCAGTTCGATCGGCTCCGCAATGGCCAGCGTGTCGATGACATCGTCGACACCGACGGGCAGCTCCCCGATTCGGGATTCGATCAGCTCGACCAGGCCGGGCGCGATGACGGGATCACCGCTCCACCGCCAGCGTCCGTCGCGCAGCGCGAGCCGGCCATCACCGACCTCCTGTTCGACGATGTTCTGCACATACAACGCGTTGCCCCTGGTCAGGCTCCACAACCGGTGCACGGCATCGGGATCCACCGGTCCGGCCAGTGCCGCGGTCAGGAGCGCACCGGTGTCGCCCTGCGACAACGGTTCGACGTCGAGCCGGTCGAATCGACCGGCCTTCAGGATCTCCTGGATCCGCACGGGCATAGGTGCGCCGTCGCGGACGGTCAGCATGACCTTGGCCCCCGCACGCTGCACAATTTGCTGCAGCACGAAGGCCGACAGATCGTCGATGAGGTCCGCATCGTCGACGCCGACAATCACGGTCGCCCCCGGGGCTGCGGCGGTCAGCGATCCGATCACGCCGCGCAGCATCTGCACCGTGTCGGACGCATCGGTGCGGGCCCACTCGGCGAACGCGCCCAGCGGGATGGCCTGCGCCGACGAGGTCCCGATCGCCCATCGGCATTCGCAGCCCTGAGCTGCGGCAAGCGCCATCGCATCCCGCACCATGCGACTCTTCCCGACGCCCGCAGGACCGCACACCAACACCCCGGAGAGGTCCGGAGCGGCGATGGCCGCCTCGATGGTTCGCAACTGTTGCGTGCGACCGGTCAACGGCCACGACAAGCCCACACCGGAAGACTAGGAGGGCCACCCCGTCCTGAGCGTGGTGTTCGCCAAAATCGCAGCTAGACGAGCATCGCGGTTAGACAAGAAGAGTGCCGCCGTCCACCGTGAGGACGACGCCGGTACCGAAGTCCTGCTCCATGCAATAGACGTAAGCCCGTGCGGCGTCGGCCACTTCACCGATCCGACCGAGGGGCAGATCCTGTGCTGCCTGATCGAACATGGCTTGCCGCTCGCTTTCGCCCATCGCGTCCCACAGCGGGGTGCGCACCACGCCGGGCGCGACGGCGTTGACCCGGATCGGCGCCAACTCGACCGCAAGTGCGGTGGTCGCGGCGTTCATGGCACCGCAGATGCTGACCGGCAAGACGCCGAATCCCGGTTGGTGTGCGGCTGTTCCGCTGGTGAGGGTTATCGAACCACCGTGCGTGATGCGCGGTGCGAAGTGCCGGACGGCCGACAACGCGCCGATGAAGCGCGTGGCGAAGAACCCTGTGATCGCCTCCGGTGTCAGGTCGGCCAGTTTCGCCATTTCCAGGGACTCCCCCGCGGTGAAGACCAGGTGGTCGATACCGCCCGTGGTATCGGCGAACCGGGCGAGCGCCGCGGCGTCGGCCAGGTCGATCGCACCGCCCCGCGCACCGTCCGGAAGTTGCGCCAGGGCGCGGTCCACGCTGCTCTGACGGCGCGACGCCACGATCGGCACGGCACCGCGTTCGGCGACGGCCTGGGCCACCCCGAGCCCGATGCCCGAAGTGCCGCCGATGATGAGGACTCTTGCGTTCTCGAGGTTCATGACTCCACACTGCGTGCAGCGGCGAGGTGCCGTCCAAGACCCTTTCTGTCGCACGGCGATACCCTGTGGGTATGGCCGATCTGGATCTCGACATGCGCAAGCTGCGCTATTTCGTCGCAGTGGCCGAGGAACTGAACTTCGGCCGGGCCGCGGCGCAGTTGCACATCGCCCAGCCCGTATTGTCCCGGCAGATCAGGGCCTTCGAAGATGAGCTGGCGGTCCAATTGTTCGTGCGTGGTTCCCGGGGCACCGCCCTGACACCCGCGGGAAGCCAGTTGCTCGGCGACGCCCGGTTTCTGCTTTCTGAAGCGAAGGCGTTGCGGGAGAGGCTGTCCCGGGCCGCCACCCCCGTGCACACGGTGACCGTCGGCGTGATGCCGGGCTTGCTGGCCACCGCGGCGGTGCGCCTGTTCGAGGCAGCCGACCCGGCGCGGCGGGCGGAGGTGGTCCAGGTGTGGTGGTTCGACCAGGTCAGTGTGGTGCGCCACGGAACCGTCGACGTGGTGTACGCGCGGGAACCGATCGACCACCACGGCCTCGGCTCGGCGCCATTACTGGAGGAACCACGCGATGCCCTGCTGTCGATCGCCGAACCCTTGGCCGGTGGAGCCTCGGTCCGGCTGGCCGACCTCGCCGACCTGCGACTGTTGCAAGACCCCGCCACCGTGCCGGAGTGGTATGCGGTGGCGACACCGCGACAACGCCGGGCATCGGCCCGCAAGGCCGCATCCACCGTCGAGGAGAAGCTGGAACTCGTTGCAGCACACGAGGGTTTCGCGATTCTGCCGCGTTCGACGACCGCGTTCTACCGGCGGCCCGACGTCCGCGTGCTCCCCGTCGAGGATCTCGGGCCCAGCCGCGTCACACTGATCTGGAATGCCGCAACGGCCGACACCGTACGCGACGAATTCGTGGCAGCCGCGCTGGCATGCCGTGATCAGACCATCTGAGGCTGACGCGCCCTGGCCCCGACCTCCCCCAGTAGCGCCGCCACCACCCCGAAGGCGAAGTACAGCGGCGGCAGCCAGGGTCCGACACCGAACAGCGAGTCGCAGTCCGCGCTGTACCGGAACACGCCGACCTCGACCAATCCGATCTCGACAACGGGTCCGACCACCGCGGCCAGGACGCCGCACACCAGGGCAGGCCGGTCGCCGACTATGCACCAGGTCACCGCCGCGATCGCGACGATCAGCGCCGTCGCCGGCACCCCCGGGGCAGTGTGCACGAGCGCGGTGATGACGTAGGCCCCGACGACGACGGCCACCCCGGCCACTCCTTGCCGGACGGTGACATCGGTTCTCGGTGCCGGTAGGTGGAGCCGAAGCTCGGCCAGGGACACCGTGGCCGCACCGACCATGAGCGGGAACCAGAACGGGCTGCTCCAGATGAATGGCACCGCGTCGCTCAGGTACTGCGTCGTCCCAGTGGCCACATGGCTGTGGTCGCCGATCAGCGCAGCGCATCCGCCGAGCACAAACAGCAGCAGGGCGGCCGGTGCGGGCAGCTTCACGGCCGCGACGCTACCTGTCCACTCCCACGCTCATGCACCCACCTGGGGTAATTCGTCGGCCGCGATCTCACACGGCGTGGCAGGCACAGGCGGCGGCGGTGCCCCACCGCACGCCTCGGCGGGGGTGGCGGGATGATCAACAGAGGGCGCGGGCGCAGGCGTCGGGGGCTCGGGCCCGGTATCCAGCTCCGGCTCGGCAGGTAGGTCTTCACCAGGTTCCTCCTCTGACGGCTCGCCTGTGTCGGGGTCCTCTGCGTCGGGCTCCTCTGGGTCGGGCTCCTCTGCGTCGGCGTCCTCGAACTCGCCGTTCGGCTCCTTCTTGATAGGTTCAGGCATATCGAGGTCCGGGATCGTGCCCTTGGGCCTGTTCGGCAGTCCCAACGCTGAGCCCAGCAAGCCGCCGAGCGCCCCGGGAACGCCTGCCGCACTGCCGAAGTCGGGAAGTCCACCTGTCGCGGATGGGGGTGCGGGCAGCGGCGCGGCAGCCGGGGCGGGTACCGATGTCGCGGGTAACGGTTCGGGCAGTGCTTCAGGCTGCGCCAGGGCCGCGGCGGGCGCCGTCGCTGGGCCCGGCACCGTCGGAGGCGCCAGCGTCGGCGGAGACGTCACCGGCGAAGCGGCACCCGTCGAAACCTGCTGGGGCGCAGTGATATCACGGGCCGGCGACGGTACCGGGGACAGCGGGGGCGGCGGGCCCAGATCGCCCGGCACGGCGAACCGCACCGGGGGACTGTCGATCGCGGCGACCGCCGACCGGTAGGCAGATGTGACGTCAACGGCTGTGGTTTGCATGGCGGGCAACCACTCACCTTGCACAACATGTTCGACGAAGGGCCGAACCTGGGTGTCGATGATGGTCGTGACATCCTCGGAGGGCCCGCCCGCGATCATGGTTCTGGCCGCGGCGATCCAGTCCGAACGCTGCCCCGGACCGATGATCCGCACGGTCGCTTCGGCTTTCGCGTCGACAGCTGCCCATAGGTCGTCGCGCAACGTGGCCGCCGCGGCGGCCGCTCGGTCGACAGCGGCACTGAGCGCGCCAGCGCCTGCACAATGTTGTTCGACGAAATCGGCTGCGGTGCCGGCCGCGTCGCCGGACCACACCCTGGCCAGCTCCGACAGCTGACCACGGGCGATCCGTAGGGCGTCACCACATGACCGGGCG
>CAMFLL010000086.1 GCA_945957405.1 uncultured Mycolicibacterium sp.
GCTGAGCGGGAAGAAAAGAAAGTCGAACCCCCGGTCGGACAGCTCGCACCAACGGGGCACCACCCGTGCAGCAAGCAACACCGGAATACCGGCAGTCATGACCACGAGGAAGACAGGGGGCCTCCACTGCGTCGCATCGGATCCGAAGTGCCGCGGTGCCCGGCGCATCAGCGTTCGGGCGCAGATGACCACCAGCGAGCACACGATCACACTGATCGCGACGGCATAGTAGAAGAGAATCATCGCCTGCCACAACGGAACCGAGCCGACACCGGCGGAGCTCGAAAACGGTTCTCGCCATGACCCGCCAATACTCTTCGACACGACATCGGCGACCTGCGGACCGAAGTACACCTGCAGCACCGGCCACTGCACACACGACCATCCGGCAGTCACAACCACGGCGATCAGGGCGCCACACAGGACGCGCCGACGGCGTAGCCCGCGCTCCCGCAGACACCACACGACGAGGAAGGCTGCCGTCACCACGGCGGTTACGTGGTGGGTCAGCGTTGCAGCCACCAGACAGACAGTGGCCCCCGCGAGCAAGAGGCGAGGATCCTCGGCGCCTCGCGCACGGGCGATGAAAGCCACCGCCGCAAGAGCCAGCGGTAATGACAATGTCACGTACGAGAAGATCGAGTCGAAGAAGACGAAATGCGATGTCCACGCGTACACGGCGACAGCCAGGCCGCCGGCGCGTGCACTTCCGGTCAGTTGCTCTACAGCGTCGCAGAGGACCAGCACCAAGACCAGGCGCGCCACGATCACCACGACGACCACTGCGATCATTTCTGGTAAGCCAACCTGTTGGAGCAGCGCTGTGAACGCCTCCATTCCCGGGTAGTGCGGACTGACCTGCAATACCGGATTAGGCTGGGGCAGAGCGTGTGACGACATGATATCCCGCAAGGTGCGGAGATGCAGTTGCTCGTCATAGCCCGTGAGCGCAACGGGATCGATCATCCGCCACAGCATCATTGGTGTGATCGCAATACACACCACAGCCGCATTGCGCACTGACCGGCGCAGCCGTGGGCGACTCAGAACCCATACGGCGCTGGCAAACGAAACGGCAAAACCCGAGGCGGACAATTCTTGTGACAGCGCGCCTGTCCCACCTCGCGCCATACACACCGCGAAGACCTGCAGGACAAGTGCGGACGTCTGCCACAACACCAACACCAAAATCGCGTCGAACGGATCATCACCATGCCGAAACCCGAGAAACTTGTTCTGAGCCATGGCATTAGCGCGGTGAGTGCCGCCGCGTGCTCCGAAGTGTCCGCCGGGATCGGACACCTGGCGGATGGATTCGGTACCCATTGTCAGGAAACCCCGGTGCCGCGGGCCCATCGCGCGGCCTCGGCGATCACGTCGGTCACAGGCCCTCCCCCGACGTCTGCATCAGACCCGCACCATCGGCCGACTGCCGCGCCACGCTCGTGTAGCACGGTCGTGGTTGGCCGATGCTCGCCAGGCGTCGTCCGCGCCCGCTCTGCGGACTCATCACACGAGGGACACTGGAGCGCGACCGGCTGAATTCTCGGCAGATGGTGGTCAGTACACGGAACCCGTCGGCGGGCGCATTGAGATTGCTCACCCCATGGATGCGCCTGGATTCGAAACTGGCTACCTCCACGACGTGCAGCGGACTCGCGGCGACACGTGTGTTGATCAATGTCTCGACCTCAAACCCGTCGCCCCACTGCGCTTGTGTGGAAGCCACGTCAGGCAGAGTGATGACGTCGAGACACCGTCGCCAGAACGCGTTGTAGCCGTAGCACAGGTCGGTGAAATTCGCCGCGAACAACACGTTGACCAAGCTGTTGAGACCCTTGTTACCGAACCTCCTGAACCTCGTGATGTCAGCGCTGCCCCCGCCCGGGATGAACCTCGATCCTTTCGCGTAGTCGGCGCCGGCCAACAGCGCATTCACGTACAGCGGGATCTCCGCCGGGTCGGTGCTGCCATCAGCGTCGAGCATGACGATGATGTCGCCCGACGCCACGGCGAATCCACACGCCAGAGCGTTTCCCTTGCCACGGCGACTCTGCTGCACATGAACTGCGCCAGGCCACATCTGTCGAGCAAGGCCGGCCGTGTTGTCGGCAGAAGCGCCGTTGACAAAGACGATTTCATCGATGCCGGGAGGCATCCGGGACGCCACGTAGGCGAGGTTGCGTTCCTCGTTGAGGGCGGGAATGACCACGGAGACACGAGGCGTACGTTCCGAACGCACCCCATACCCTGCGGTCACATCGCCCATGGCTACCCTCCCCGGCACCCGCCACACGGCGATCCACCCGCCCCCCAGGGGTGGACAACCGCGACCACTTCAGCTCCGAATTAGCCGTGTGGCACCTGGGAGCTTGATGCGATGCCAAAGCCTGACACAGCGAAGGTATTTACGCAGCGCATTGAAATCGTTGACATAGTCGGTGGCTCAGTGAGCAAATCTGAAGCGCGTGCAGCGCAGCACAATGCAGATGGCTGGAGTCGGTGTCCCGGAAACACATCCATCCTGTGAACTCTCTGACCATCACCTGTACGAAGCAGTTAGCGGCTGTGGTCAGAGTTACTTCGGATGCAGGATCGCACTCGTTTGATCCAGCGATGGCCACGACGGTGTCGGGGAAATCCACGCTGCCTTGCAACTTCGGCAACGTGCTTTGAGCCGTCAATGAACCCGCCGGTGCGATATCGCTGCCTGCATTCATCTGTATAGCAAAATTAGAAAAAGTTGCCCGCGGAACAAATTTCAACCTGAAGTACGACTTCGCACCTTCGTCAGGCGTGCCTGCGCAGCTGGCGCGCCGCTTTGCGGGCACCCCGCACCGACGCCCATCCGGCGGTCAGCAGCCGATCCCGACGGAAGATCGTGCGATCCGCACCGGCAAGGATCGCCGCGAACGTGTTCAGATCAGTCGTGCGGCGGATCGTCAGGCGGGGCAGCATGTACAAGTCGTCACTGGATGCTGACCGGACATTGCGCACCGAGGCCGCGCACCGGTATCCAGCCGCGCGGGCAGCTGACCGAACCCGGGGGTCGGAGTAGCCGTACGGATAGGCAAGCGCCTCAACCGGACTCGCCAAGCCATCTTCGAGCAGTGCCCGGCTGTCGGTGAGCTCGCCCTGCAGTCGCCCGTCTTCGAGCTGGTCCAGCTGTGCATGACTGTGGCTGTGCGCGGCGACTTCGATGCCACCCGCGGCGAGTTCGCGTAGTTGTGCCCAGTCCAGCATCCGGTCCGGGGGCAGACCGGCGGCATCGGCGCCGGCACCCGACAACCAACCTGTCGTGACGAACACTGTGGCGGCGAAATCGTGACGCTCAAGGATCGGCCATGCCACCTCGGCGAAATCGGCGTACCCGTCGTCGAAGGTCAACACCACCGGACGATTCGGTATGGCCGAGCCAGTGCGGTACCGACGTGCCAGCTCACCGAACGTGAGCGCGGTGAATCCCTGGTCGGCCAGCAACCCGATCTGGTCTGCGAACGCCTGCGGGCTGACCGACAGCCGCCGCGTCGCGACGCCGGGACGGGCCGCCACGGAGTGGTACATCAGGATGGGAACCGAACCCGTCATCACATCCCTTGGCCCGCGATACGTCGGCGCAGAGGCGCCCCACCGCGGACGTAGCCCGCGGCAGCGGCGAGCAGACCGACCGCGATCGCCCCGGCTCGCTGGACTCCGGTCACATCACCGCGCAGCGCGTCCCCAAGACCACGCGCGAGGGCCCGGGAGAGGGTTCGCGCGGCGTACGTGCGCTCGACAGAAAGGCCGTCGCCGACTCCGACACGTCGGGTCACCGCTGCCTTCGAGAAGCCCTCGGCAAAACACCGGGACCTGAAATACGCGAAGCGTGCGCGCGCTGCGGGGACGCGGTGCCAGACCAACGCGCGCGGTTCATCGACGAATATCCACTCCGGCCGGCGCTGCCCCACCCTGATGCAGAACTCAGTCTCCTCACACCCCAACGGCCTGCGCTCGGCCGACGTGCGTCCGATGTCATCCAGGAAGCCGCCGGCCACCGCGAACACCTCTCGCCGAAAAGACGCGTTGCCGCCCAACAGGTTCCGGACGGGACCGGCTTCTCGACCGGTGAAAGTGCAGCCCAGCACCCAGTCGAACTCCTTCGGGAACCAGCGCGGGCGGTCATGCTGCCAGGCCGGCAACGTGGTACCGCCGACTCCGGCCACCGTCGCGTCTGCGTACGCGGCCTTGAGGTGCGTCAACCAGTCAGGATCGGCGACCGCGTCATCGTCGAGGAAGACCACCAAGTCGCCAGATGAGGACGCAACACCGGTGTTCCGTCCGCCGGACAATCCCTTGTGCCCGCTGTTTTCAATGACGGTGACATCGGGCAGGGCGGCCTGCAGGCTCGTATAGAGCTCCGGGTTGTGATCGACCACGACCACGATCTCCTCCGGCCGGGTGCTTTGCCCGCAAACCGAGGCCACTGCAGCGAGGATGTCCTCCCAGCGGTCACGGGTGTAGACGCAGATCACCACCGACGCGGTCAGACTGCGTTCATGGGGAGTCGATGCCATGACGACACCTCCTCGGTGACGGATGCGACGCGCAATTGCTGATGACGGTAGCTCGGCCACAACATCCGTGTCGCAATACCGAAAACCGCCCTCCCCGCCGCTGCCATCTCGCGACCGGAATCGACAACGGTGCTTCAGCGCCTCATCTCAGATCGCAGCCGGCAGGTCGTGTCCCATCCGGTCTCTCTTTGTCCGCAGGTAACGACGATTGTGCGGGTTCTCTGCGACCGGCAGAGCGACACGTTGTGCGATCTGGATCCCGTGGCGACGGAGATCGCGGCTCTTCTCGGGATTGTTCGTCAACAAGCGGACACGACGGATCCCCAGCGCGGTCAGGATCTGCGCCGCCGAGCCGTAATTGCGCGAATCAACCGGCAGTCCCTGAACCGTGTTGGCGTCGACGGTGTCGAGACCGCCTTCCTGTAACGCGTAGGCACGGATCTTGTGACTGAGGCCAATTCCGCGTCCCTCATGTCCACGCACGTACACGACGACCCCGCAGCCCTGAGCCGCGACGGCCTCCAACGACTTCTCCAGCTGGATCCCGCAGTCGCAGCGCAGCGAGCCCACAATGTCGCCCGTCAAGCACTCGCTGTGGACCCGCACAAGGGCGCCTTCGCTCGTCCTCCCCGCCGCGGCAACATCACCGAGGACCAGTGCCAGGTGTTCTCTGTCATCGTTGGTCGATCGAAACGCGACCGCGTGGAAATCCCCGAATATTGTCGGCATCGCCGAGTCGGCGACGCGCTCGACCCCGCCGGCCGCACTGCGCTGGAAGCGCACCAGGTCCGCGATGTCCAGCATCGGAATCCCGTGCTCGCCCGCGAAACTGCGCAGCGCGTTCCCCCGCATCATCGCTCCGTCGTCACCGACGATCTCGCCGATGAGGCCGACGGGGGTGCGTCCGGCGAGCTTGAGCAGATCGACCGCCGCCTCGGTATGGCCAGGTCGTTCAAGCACGCCGCCCGGGCGTGCCCTGAGCGGAAAAACGTGGCCAGGACGGCGTAGGTCGTCAGCGGTGGTATCGGGATCGGCGAGGGCACGGAAGGTCAGGGCACGATCGGCGGCCGACACGCCGGTGCCGCTGCCGATGTGGTCGACGGTGACGGTGAATGCCGTTGAATGGGCGTCGGTGTTCTGGCCAACCATTTGAGGCAGCCTCAGCTGGACAGCGCGATCTTCAGCCATTGGGGCGCAAAGGATCCCAGTGCTGTGCCGCACCACGAAGGCCACCTGCTCAGGAGTTGCGCATTCGGCAGCGAGAATCAAATCGCCTTCATGCTCGCGGTCGACGTCGTCAACGACAATGACCATACCGCCGGCGGCGAGCGCATCGGCCGCCCTGTGAACTGCGTCCACACAGGAATCCATGTCGTTCATACCGTCGGAAAGCATCGCTGCGTCCGAGGGCCGCGTCTTCGAGGTCATCGGTTCTCCTCTACCTGGGTGAGAGCATTCATTCGAAATCTCGTTGGTCGGAAGTTCTAGGAGCCGGTTGCGCGGTAATCAGTAGATTGCGTACACCTTGCGCACCGTCTCTTCGACGTCCCACCGACCGCTCCATCCGACAGGCAACAGGACCAGGTCGCCTGCGGTGATCTTCCGTCCGATACCGGTGGCGTCGTCTGTGATGACCGCAGTGCCGGCAAGGATGTACGCCATCTCGGTATCCGTACGGTTCTTGATCGGCCAACCGCCGGGCTGACACTCCCAGACCCCGACGTTGCCGTGGCCCAGTGTGTCAAGCACGCGCAGACCCAGCTGCGGATCTCCGCTGTCGGCGCCGGCCCGTTGCCCTGACGGCGTCAATTCCCCGGTGACTCCCGACGAGGGGACCACCACAAGAGATGGGCCGGTTGATTCTGCGCCGGTATCGGTTGCGACGCTTTTCTCTGTCATCTGTGAGACTCCTTGGGTGAGTGCATGTGTCGTTGATGCCACCACGGCGAGATCAGCAGGAGCGGACGTGGCCGGACGGCCTGAATCAGACTTCGACGAAATCGAGCGTCTGGTGTTCGACTACTTCGGAGAGCCAACGCTCGCTGACGAATTCGACATGCGCCTCACTGGCGTCGTATGCCTCGAGCTGCTCCTGATCGTCGAACCACATCGAGATCTGGTGCGCGAAGGGGCCCTTGCTACTCACCTGACGATTGACCTTGAAGCCCTTGACCCCTGGGATGTCGGCGAACGACCGGAGGGCCTCCAAGAACGCGGCCTCCTCAGCCGATCCGGCAGAGTGCTTCAGGTTGAAACTGACTGTGTGCTCGATCATCTTATTCTCCTTCGGTTTGTATCCTGCGTAGCTATTCGGTCCACCCCGACGTGTAGTCCACCTCGACGGTGTCACCCGCGACGAGGGCCAGAACGCTGTCGACCGGCATGACTTTGCCGAAGACACGGTCCAACATGAACAGGCTCGCCTCATGGGCCTCCTTGGACAGCGCTGCCACGGCTTCGGTCGGGATGATCACGTCGTAGTCCCGCTGATACGCATCCCTTGCTGTGCATTCGATGCAGTGGGTGGTGGCCATGCCGGTGAGAATCAAGGTCCGAACATCGAGCATTCGAAGTAGGGTGTCCAACCTGGTATCCAGAAAGGCGCTGAACCGGTGCTTGACAATGATCTCCGTCGAGGAATCGGCGAGATCCTTTATGTCGTCGTGGAATTCGGCTTCCCACGTACCCTTCAAGGCAGTGGGGCCGGCGTCCCAGCGGTAGCTGTGCGGTAGTACCTGGTGGCGCGTCCACTTGGCGTCGTTGGGGTAGTGGACATGCTGGGTCCAGATGTCCTGAATTCCTCGCTCACGGCCGGCGGCGACAACATCTCGAATGTAGGGCAACGTGCCGGCCATCATCTGGATGTCACCGCCGTTACTGGCGATGAGGCCGTCGGGGTGTACGAAACTGTTCTGCGGATCGATCACCAGAATCGCGGTGCGGGACGCGCTGATCGTCAGGGGCGCTTTTTTCGGATTGGTCACAGCGGGAGGGCCTTTCAGACGAGGGCGGCGGCGGGGGTCGTGGCGAAGCCCATGCCGAGTCGTTCCATCTCCGGACGCACGTCTTGGTCGAAACGCCGGAGCCCTTCGAGGTAGTCGGGGAAGGTCATCAGAATGGCGTCCAACCTGGCGTCGTTGGCGGTGTCGACGAGTTTCTTCGCCACCGTCTCCGGGCTGCCGTACACCGGCAGGAACGCGTAGAAGACGTCATTCTTCGCTTGCTCGACCAACGCCTGCGCCATGATGCCGTCGGCGTCCTTGGTGTAGATCTGCGTAATGTTCTGCCACGCCTCCACGTCCACGCCGTCGCGGTAGCTCTGCACAAGAGCCGCGGCCTCCTCGTCGGTGTCGGCGATGATGACGATGAGCACCGTCGCGGTCTTGTTGTTCTCCCCCAACCGGGCCGAGACGTCCTTCGACTGAAGCGCGATCTTCGTGAGGTCATCGAAGTTTTGACCGCTGAGGAAATTCATGTCGGCATTACGTGCGGTGAACTCCATTCCACGCTCTGACATGCCGGCACACACCATGAACGGCCTCGGCTTCTGGATCGGCTTCGGGCTGTTCTCGCAGTCCTCGAGCTCGAAGTGGTTGCCCTTGAACGTGACCCGATCCTGCGTCCACAGCATGTTGAGCACGTCAACCCACTCCTGCGCGTAGTCGTAGCGTGTCCTGTCGTAGCCTTCCGGCAGTAGGCCCATCTGCGCGTACTCGTCGAAGAAAGTCCCCGTCACAAGATTGATTCCGAATCGACCGCCGCTGAGATCATCGATCGTCGCGGCCATCTTGGCAGCGACGACCGGATGAAGCGTCAAGGGCACCATCGACGCAATGATGCGAATGCGCTCCGTCACCGCTGCGACGCCACTCATCATCGTGACGGGTTCCAGGGTGTGATTCCAATGCTCGGTCTCACCGTTGAAACCACGCCACTTCACCGCGGAGAACAGGAAGTCGAAGCCAATCGACTCGGCGTACTGGCCGATCCGCTTGTTCAAGTCGAAGGTCGGCATGTACTGCGGGGAGTTCTTGGAGATGATCCAGCCGTTGTTGAAGGCCGGCATGAAGACGCCTAATTCGATTGTCTTGGTCATTTCTGTGTGTCCTCTACTGCGGATCTACTGATGGGTTTGGGTTGACGCCGGTCGTGACTCGCGGATTCGGTGGGCCTGACGCGGTCTCAGGGGTGCTCTGTGAGCACGTGAAACTTCCTGTCGTGATAGACCAGCGGCGCTGTTCGGTGATCGTGGCCGATCTCGACGAGCTCGAGGATCACCATGAGATGGTCGCCAACCTCGACTTCGCCGGCGATCTTGCAGTCGAACCACGACATCGCTCCCATGAGAAACAGCGCACCCTGCGGGGTCTCATGCGTGGCGCAGTCAGCGAAACGCCCCGCTGCCGGACCGGCGAGTTGGCGAACCAGATCTTTCTGCCCCCGGCCGAGCACGGAGACGCCGATCCGAGGGGCGGATCGCAGTGTCGGCCACGTCGTGGATTGCCTGCGGACCGAGAACGTGACCATCGGCGGGTCATAGGAGATTCCGACCGCCAACGATGTGGCCACCAGTCCGACCGGTTCGCCGTCCACGCTCGCGCACAGTGCGCCGACGGCAGCGGGGTAGCGCGAGAACACAGTGCGCACCTCATGGGTGTACGCACTGGCGGGCGACAGGACGTGAACGTCGAGGCCGAACTCGGAACCGACGTCGATCGTCTGCTCGACGCTCACGATGCCGTCATTTCTTCGACGCGACTGCCTGCATTCGCAGGCAGCAGGTGCGCGTTCGACTCAAGCCACGCATCGAGGATCTCGTCGAGTGATTCGATTCGCGGTGTCTCGATGTAGAGACTCTGTGTCGGGACGCTCGCCGCCAATTCTGCAAGCAGCGGACGAAGATTCACGTCGGGCGCCATTGCGTGGCCTCGGTCTGCACCGGTCATCAGAGGGACAGCGTGCACCCCGCGCAGACCGAACGCCCCATAACGGTCGAGGAAGCTCTTCAGTAGTCCGGTGTAGCTCGCCTTGTACGTCGGAGACGCCACGATCAGAACGTCGCTGCCGGCCACCTGCTCCGTGAGCCCGTCCATCGTGTCGGATGGCCATTGGAACACATCGCTCGTGTGATTCGCGAGATCGATTGTCTCGACGCTGTCCGCCGACCCCGCGAGCCGGCCCGCGAGGGCCTCGGCGGCGGCGAGGGTACGCGAGCCCGCTTTCGGATTACCCACCAACACGCAAATTCGCATGCGCCACTCCCACTTTCGCTGTTGAACCAGTTGGCCCGGGATCGCCGATGTCGACCTTGGATCTGCGAAGAGATCGGCATGTACCGCGAGCCGAAGCCGGCCTTCACGACACTTCGAGGTGCCCGCTGAGGTTCGCCTGTCTGTGTCCTGGAACACAGCTTGGCGCACTTGTCGATGCGTTCCACCACCCGTCCCGGGCGGTTTGCGTCCGTTCGCACGTCTGCGGATATCACCCCGATGGGGTGATGCACTCGTCGTCCAATCCTGCTCCCGCCAACGCCGGACACGTGGGCTCGCGGGGGCGCGGGTCGGTTTCGCTACATCAGGCCGAGCGATCGGCCTCTGGCCACCGCCTCGCGCCGGCTTGCGACACCCAGCTTGCGGTACAGATTGCGGAGGTGCGCCTTGAGCGTGTTCACCGACACGAACAGTGATGCACTGATCTCCGGCAGCGAGGCGAGGCTGTCGAGCGCTCTCAGAACTTCCACTTCCCGCTCAGTCAGCTGCTCGTCGAGGTCGTGGATTTTCGCTGGTGTCTCGGCTTCTCCGACGGATCGCAGTGCTTCGAAGCGACTGAGGGCTTCGGCGACGAACTGCTTCTGAGAGATGCTGTGCCGCAGGGTATCCCGTAATAGCCGCTCAGCCGGACGACCGAATTGCAGGAACGGCTGAATGTGCCGTTCGGGCGCTGCCAGAGACACTGCGGCTGCAATTGTCTGCGCCGCCCCGTTCGGGTCGCCGCTCCGCTCGTAGAGCAACGCCAAGAGGATCTGGGCTTGAAGATGCTGGTCGATCAGACCCCGACCCGACTTGGTGGCGCGTTCGAGCAGTTCGGTTGCGCGAGCGATATGACCTTCGCTGAGCAGCAGTTCAGCACGAGCGACACTGATGTGCACCGGCTCGTCCGGTTTCTCGTCACGCGATGCCAGGACCGAGCGAGCGCCCTCGACGTCGCCGATGACGAGCCGTAAGCGCGCGCGCTCCGCGGTCACGTAGTCGTCGAACACATACAGCTCTCGCAGTCGCGTCATGACGCGATCTGCCTCGTCCAGCAGGGCGAGTGCCTCCCGGGTGCGCCCTTTCATCTGCGCGGTCAACCCACGAACCAGGAGCACCGTCGCGCCCACCGCAGCGTCTTGACGGCGCACCGCGACCGACGCTCCTTCAAGATGCTTCTCGGCCGTATCCAGGTCGCCGCGCAGATAGGCGACCCACCCGAGTGCGTGCCACACTTCGGCTGCTGCGCCGGTGAATTCCCAACTCTCCGCACCGATGAGTGCGACAGCATCATCGCACTCCTTCATCGCTTCGCTCAGCCGATTCTGCACGGTCAGGACCAGCACAAGTTGGGCCAGGCAGCCCAGCCGGACGTAGGCGCGGCCGCTGCCGGTGGCTTCCGACAGCGCCTCCCGGAGATGGGCCTCGGCGTCGGCCTGCCGGCCCGCCCAGTACTCGGTGATACCCAAGTGGTGGTAGGCAAGCGCGCGAAGATCGGACGGACTCCAGGTGGAGCGCAGCTCCGTGGAGTTCGACAAGTCGACAAGACGCCGCGCGGCTGTCGCCGCCCCAGTCAAGTCGCCGGCGAGTCGTGCCCGCTCGAGATCGACCACCATTGCAGGCAGAGTGGTCGCCATGGGCCCTCCCGACGGCGAGCGTGGTCGGTGTTCAGCCTTGGCCGCGGATGGCAGCGACGGATCCGGTTCTGCCAGCTCGGCATACGGATCGAAACCAGCACCCGCCAGGGCTCCCTCCCCCGGGCTCAGGTAGGCGTCACCGAGAGCGAGGCCGACGGCCGTTCGCACCAACTGCAGACCCGAGTCCGCGGTGGCGTGGGCAGGCAGGCGGTCGACCCGTTCACCGAGGGACACGAGTTTGCCGTCGAGATACATCGACAGCCATGCATCCATCAGGATCTCCGCGGCAGGCGCCCACTGTTCGGCCCGTACCGCATGGTCGAATGCCTCGATCGGCATATCGTGCGCCGCGAACCACGTGGCGGCAATCAGGTGCAGGCGCTGGACCTCCGCGGGTCCGAGTTGATCGAGTCGACTGCGTAGCAACTCATTCAGCATCGTGTGGTAGCGGAACCAGGCCTGCTTCGGCCCATCGGCGGTCGCGAACACGTTGTGCCGGGCCATCCACCGGAGTAGGTCCGCACTGTCCAGTCGACCGGTGAGCGCAGCCGCGAGCTCACCATTCAGGCGATTACAGACCGACGTCCTGAGCAAGAAATCCTCGACGTCGGCCGGGAGGCGCGAGAGCACCTCCGAGACGAGATAGTCGGCGACGTCGACGTGGTCACCTCCGAACTCATCAAGGAGGTCTACCGGTGACATGCCGTCGACGAGCGACAACGCGGCCAGCCGAAGGCCCGCCGACCAACCCTCAGTTCGGTCGCGAAGTCGAGCCGCCATCTGGTCGGATACCTCAATACCCGACTCCGCCAGCAACGCCGCAGCCTCAGAATTCGTGAACGCGAGTTCCTTGCCGGTGATCGCGACAACCTTGCCCTCGACTCTCATTCTCGCCATGGGCAGATCGGGTAGATACTGCCCGCTGAGGACGATCCTGACCAACGGCGGCAACATCTGTATCAGCCGGGCCAGGCCAGCTTCCACGGGCGAACCCTGCAAGAGATGGACGTCGTCGAGGATGATCAGGAGCGGGTCCTCAACGCTGAGTAGCGCCTCGACGACCGGCGCTGCCGACTCGACAGGTCGTTCCACGCCCCTATCCGAGTTGCGGGTGCGCGAGATCGCCATCATCACCGCCGGCCAGAACAGCAAGGGGTCGGTGTCGGAGCGCTCGATGGTCAGCCATGCCGTACGTACCGAGCAATGAGGCGACCGAACCCAGGATGCGAGAAACTGCGTCTTACCCCAGCCTGCGGGGCCGGTGACCGTGACCACCGGATGCTCCAACGATTCGTTGAGCAACCTGAACAGACGGGGACGTCCGACAACTCCGCCCGGAAGGTCCGGGACGACTGCGCGATCAAACGCGCGTGCTCGCGCGCCGGCGCCGTCGGCGAATGACGGCTGGCGTTCTTCCACCTCTACCGACCCTCCTGCGGGACGCGCGCTGACAGGAAAGGGCGACCGTGCCGCCGGTCCACCCAGTTCCGCCGACCGTCCAGCCGAGACTACGCACAGTCACACGCCCGGAGGCACAGAATGCCACGCCCGCGCGACGCGGCGTCCCATGCCTTGCGGGATGGAGCGGCGCTACTGAACTCGCAGTTTGGTGACGAACATGTGCCCTGTGGCGTGACTGATCATCAAGTCCACGCCGGCGTCCATCGCCGCCTGCTGCGGCGTCACCCCGCACGCCCAGAACATGGGAACGTCGTCAGGTTCCATCACCACTCGATCACCCCAGTCCGGAGCGTCCAGATCGGTGATGCCCAGTGCGGCAGGTGATCCGACGTGCACAGGCCCGCCGTGCACCTCGGGATGGGCCGACGTGATGACCGTGGCGGCCGCGACGAGCCCCGGCGGCATCGGTCGCATCGACACCACCAGCCGGCTGTGGAACCGGCCGGCGGGTGCGCAGTCGATGTTGCTGCGGTACACCGGTCCGTTGATCTCCTGCGCGACGTTGCGAACCGGCAGTCCGGCGTCGAGTAGCAGATGTTCGAAGGAGAAGCTGCAGCCCATCAGAAACGCCACGAAGTCGTCGCGCCACAACTCGGTGATGTCGGTACGCTCCTCATCGAGCCGCCCGTTGCGGTACACCCGGTAGCGGGGCAGGTCGGTTCGCAGATCCGCGCCTGGCGCAATGAGTTTGGGTTCCGGGTCCCCGACATCGAGCACTTCCAGGATCGGGCACGGTTTGGGGTTGCGCTGGCAGAACCGGAAGAAATCGAAGGCGTCCGACTTCGGCAGGATCGCGAGGTTCGCCTGCACGTAGCCGTGACACGTCCCAGACGTGGGTCGATCCCACGCGTTGCGCCGGTTGAGTTCCCAGGCCTCCTCCGGAGTGGCGGCATGCATCTGGGGCAGGGAGATCGTCATGGTGTCCTCTTGGGCTAGTGGGCGACTGCAGCGGATGCAACCCAGGCGGCGCCAAGCGAGGCCTGGTGCACGATGCCGGCGAACATGTCGACGGTGGCGGCGATGAAGGGCACCGGGACGCCGTCGTCCCCGCGGAATCCGATGTCGTCGACACCGCCGCTACGCAACCCCGCATCGAGCCCGGTGTTGGTCCACTCGGCGATGATCGAGCCGTCGACCGCCAGTTCCGGACGCCGGCTTGCGATCGCCAGTGCTGCGGCAATGGCATAGCAACCGATGTTCGACACCGAGGCGGGTAACAGATGGTCAACTGTTGTGGCGGCGAAGAACCCGCCGTCGACGACCACGCCGGCCGGTGTGAGCGGTTCCGCCTCAGCGCCGATGTTGCCGAAGCCGATCTCGTTGCCGTTGTCCCCGACTCCGACCGTGAGCGCCCCTGCGGCGCTGGCACCGAGGACGTAGTCGTCGGCGAACGGGTCACCGATGGTGACGGGCGTACCCCAGATCAGATGCCGCCCGCCGATACTGTTGCGACCCAGCTTCTCGACGGCGAAAACGACGTCGTGCTGGGCTCCGAACCTGCGGGCACTTGCGGCATCGGCGAAATTTCCGGTTCTGAGGTCGACGTCGATGTCTGCGATGTCGGCAATCGCTCGGATCGGGGCGATCGCCTCCTCGTCGACGACGATCGTCACGTGATGGCCTAGCAACCTCAACGCGCGTGCGAGCGCCAGCGAGCCGATCGGGCCGTCGATCTCACCGCATGGGAATCGATGGGAGTCCACCAGCCCGGTGACGATCAGCACCTCGCCCGGTTCGCGGGCGAGCACCGCGGAGGCGATCTGTCGCGTCAGAGGAATGGGATCGTCCCCCCGGGCCAGGTGGTAGAACGGCGCGACGATCCCAGCCGGACTGGTTGGCGGGCGCATCTCGATGATCGCGATCCGATCCAAACTTTCAAATGAGGGATGTGCCTCAGGCTTAGCCGACACGAATCTGCCTCCTCGGCGATGACGAAAGTGCATGATCGATATACCGTATCCGAAACATCGATGGGATGTCGAGCCTGTTCTACCTGCTGATGTCTCACTATCGCGAGGCCTT
Organism: uncultured Mycolicibacterium sp.; assembly: GCA_945957405.1. Classification (GTDB taxonomy): domain Bacteria; phylum Actinomycetota; class Actinomycetes; order Mycobacteriales; family Mycobacteriaceae; genus Mycobacterium. The sequence continues at coordinate 14,923 of CAMFLL010000086.1, forward strand.
CGCAGTTCTTCCGACTTGTCGACACGCGGAATACCGTATATGGTTTGGCCTCGTTCAACTATCCCGCCTGATGAAAGCGCTGACGATGCGACTCTGCACCGTGGCCTCACCCGAGGGTGATCGCGCCGCCTTCCTCGATTCCCACCGCAGACTGCTGTACGCCGACGTCCTCTTGCCGGGATTTCGCGGTGACGTGCGGGACCTGATCGAACTGGACGCCACCGACAAGGTGTGCGCCCAGGCGCTCGGCGCCTCCGACGACCTGTTCACCTCGCCGGACGGGCTGACATTCACCGCGCCGTACCGGCGGCCGCGCAAGATCTGGGGCATCGGGCTCAACTACATGGCCCACGCCGCCGATCTGGCGGAGTCCGTACCGACCGAACCCGCGTCCTTCATCAAGGGCGACCACACGATCGTCGGTCCGGACGCTCCGATCGAGCTGCCGCCGACGTCGTTGACCGAACGGGTCACCGCGGAAGCCGAACTGGGCCTGATCATCGGACGCCATTGCCGCAATGTCGGCGAGGACGAGGCACTGGATTACGTTTGGGGTGTCACCACAATCCTCGACCAGACGGCCGAAGACATCCTGGCCCGCAATCCGCGATTCCTCACGCGCTGCAAGAACTTTCCAACGTTCTTCAACTTCGGCCCGCATCTGGTCTCGCTCGACGAGGTGCACGAGAGGTTCCCCGACCTCGGCGATATCGAGGTGACCACCGCACGCAACGATGACACCTTCCGCGTCAACACTGTCGCCAACATGACGTTCGGCCTGGCCCATCTGGTCAGCTTCCACAGTCAGGTCATGCCGCTGTTTCCCGGTGACATCATCTCCACGGGAACCCCGGGCGCACTGGTGATCGCCGACGGTGACGTCGTCGAATGCCGCATCCCCGGCATCGGCCACCTCACCAACCGCGTCGTCGCCACGGAAGCCCAGCGATGAACGCCGCGCTGAAGGCCCTGCTCGACACGCCGCTGGACTCCACCACGAAGGGTGTTCCGCTCGGTGAGACGGTGACGCTGCGCGATATCGGATCGCGAGGCTGGAACGTCGCCCGTGGCGACGTGGCGCTGCCGGTGACCACGTTGCGCGCAGATGCGTTGTCGCACAACCTCACGACGATGGCCGAGTACTGCCGCCGACACGGTGCGCTGTTCGCGCCGCACGGTAAGACAACTATGGCGCCACAGCTGTTCCATCGCCAGCTCGACGCCGGCGCGTGGGCGATCACCGCCGCCACCCCTACCCAGGCGAGCGTGATGCGTCGGTTCGGCGTTTCCCGCATCATCGTCGCCAACGAGCTCACCGACGCCGGCGCGTTGCGCTGGGCGGCGGGCGAGATGGCCGCGGACCCCGACTTCGAGCTGCACTTCCTGGTCGACAACCCCGCGACGGTGGCCTGGGCCGACGCGGTCCTCGCCGAGGCGGGTGCCGATCGCCCGATGCGGGTGTTCCTCGAAGTCGGCGTGCCGAATGGGCGCACAGGCGTGCGAAACACTCTGCAGGCCAAAGCGGTCGCGCATGCGGTCGCCGAATCGAACCACCTGCGACTGATCGGCGTCGAGAGTTACGAGGGTCTCGTCACCGGTGGAGCGGGAACCAAGGATCTCGCTGACATCGATGCGCACCTGACCAGGCTGCGCGACGTGCTGGTGGCGCTGGATCAGCAGGGCTTCTTCGCGGGCACCGACGAGCTGTACGTCAGTGCGGGCGGCAGCTCGTATTTCGACCGCGTGGTTGCCGTGCTCGGCGACTGGAACGACTACCCTCGTGACGTCCGGCTCATCCTGCGTAGCGGGTGTTACCTCAGCCACGATCTCGGTAAGTACCATCAGCTTTCGCCGCTCGACGGACGACGGCCGCAGAACGAGGAGCTCAACCTCGTCAACGCGCTCGAGGCCTGGGCGACGGTGCTGTCGGTCCCCGAACCCGACATCGCAATCCTGTCGAGTGGAAAACGCGACGTCGCACACGACCTGAGCCTTCCGGTGCCGCTACGGATCCACCGTCGCGGCGGCTCGGTGACCGAGCTTGTCGACGCCGAGATCTACAAGCTGATGGACCAGCACGCGTTCCTGCGCGCGCCGGGCGTCACGATCGAGCCGGGCGACGTTGTCGCGATGGGGCTTTCACACCCCTGCACCGCCTTCGACAAGTGCCGCTTCATTCCGATCATCGCCGACGACGCGACCGTCATCGACGCCGTGCTCACGTACTTCTGAGAGGGAATCACCGTGACCGACCACGCCTTACCCACGCCCGGTGGGCCGTACTCATCGAGCTTGCGCCGCGGCAACCTCGTCTTCACCGCCGGCCAGGTCGGCTACTACCCCGATCGCACCCTTCCCGATACGTTCGAGGAGCAGGCCAGGGTGGCGCTGCGAAATCTGCAAACCGCACTCGCACAACAGTCGGCGACCCTCGCCGACGTTGTGACGGTCAACGTATTCCTGAGCAACAGAGACGATTTCGCGGCGATGAACGCGATCTACCGCGAGTTCTTCACTCACCAACCACTCCCCACGCGCACCACGGTCACCGTGACGCTGAACCCCGGAGTGCTGTTCGAAGTCAACGCACAAGCGTTGCTGGACTGAAAGGCCACATCATGGACCTCGGACTTAGGGACAAAGTTGCCCTCGTACTCGGGGGCGGCGGCGGTCTCGGCCGCGTCATCGCCCGCACACTCGCCACCGAAGGGGCGGCGGTCGCCATCAGCGATCGCAGTGAGGACTCACTGAAGTCGGCGATGGCCGAGATCGGCAGCGACCGTTCGCTCGCCGTGCAGTGGGAGCTCGGCGACCACTCGGTCATCGACGACAACGTCAGCCTGATCGAGCGGGAGCTGGGCCCGGTGGACGTCCTCGTCAACATCACCGGCGGCCCGCCGCCCACTCCCGTGACGGGGCAGCCGGCCGACGTGTGGAGCGAGCAGTTCCAGTCGATGGTCATGTCCGTCATCGCGATCACCGACCGCGTCGTGCCGCAGATGAAGGAACGCGGGTGGGGCCGTGTCATCACCAGCACGTCGTCCGGCATCCTCTCCCCGATCCCCAACCTGGGCCTGTCGAACGCCCTGCGGTCCTCGCTCGTCGGGTGGTCGAAGACGGCCTCCAACGAACTCGCTCCCCACGGGATCACCTGCAACATCATCGTTCCCGGTCGGATCGCAACCCAGCGCATCACTTTCCTCGACGAGGCCAAGGCGCAGCGCGAGGGACGCTCGGTGGAGGACGTGTCAGCGGCCAGCGTCGCCGCCATCCCCGTCGGACGCTACGGCGATCCGCAGGAGTACGCAGACACCGTGGCGTTCCTGGCGAGCACTCGGGCGTCGTACATCACCGGGTCGGTCGTGCGCGTTGACGGCGGACTGGTGAGTCACGTGTGACCGGGCTTCGGCGCGGACGCGCCTCCTCAGATACGAGATACGATAATCTGGTCGGCATGGCTTCCACGCAGCTCATCAAGCCGATCGCCGAGCGGCCAGCCAACCTCACCGACATGGTGCTCGAGGCGATCCAGAACGCCATCATCGACAAGAGCATCCCGCCGGGGTCGCACATCAGCGAGGCGTCGATGGCGGCAGCCCTCGAGGTCAGCAAGACACCGGTGCGGGAGGCGCTACTGCGATTGCGACATATCGGCTTGGTGGCACCTGCCGAACGCGGTATGCGCGTCGTCATGCCGTCTCCCGAGCTGATTCGCAATGCCTATGAACTGCGCGGAGGCGTCGAGCGCACCGCCGCGCAACTGGCGGCTGAACGAGCCTCAGAAGAACAGCTGGCGATGATCGAATCGGCCGCCAACATGTCGCTCGCGCGAGCCCAAGCCACGGACTGGGAGGGTTTCCGGGCCAGCGACACGGAGTTTCACACGTTGATTGCCTCCGCAAGCCGTAATCCCCTGGTGGCCGGTTCCGTTGCCGACAGTCTGGTGCTCAATGCCGCACTATTCGCACGAGAATTTCGCACCACCGGCGACTCGGTGGTCTGCGGACAGGAGCACACGGCCATCAGCGAGGCGTTACGCCAGCGGGATATCGAAACCGCCGGCCGACGTGCTCAGCAGCATGTCGCCCACGTCATGACGATGGTGCTCGCCGCCCACGCCGACGCTGCAGAAGCCGCGGAAGCCAGCTAACCCGGTTTTTCTCGACCGATCCGCCGCCCAGTCGCATCTGACTGGGCGGCGGATCTGTTTTCAGGCCATTCTAGAGATACCGTATCTCGTCAAGATTTGGTGCTCCACCAGATAACTGCACGTCAAAGAGTTATCAAGAAATTTAAGCTCCTGTTGACAACGCATTTTCGTCAGGTATCGTATACGGCATCTCATAGGCTGTGACTGCGGCCGAGTGAGAACTCGGTCGCACCGCAGCCGCCGTGGTCCAGCGATATCCCAAATGGCGCGAGCCAGGAGGGGCGCACACCGTGAAAGGCAGTTCATGTCTCAGCCCACAAACTCCGCCGCCGGCAACGCCGTCGAACAGCACTCCATCGACTTCATTCCACCCAACGAACGTCACGGCAGCGTGTGGCGCCAAGGGCCGTTCTGGTTCGTCCCCAATTTCAACTTCTTCTCGATTGCGCTGGGTTTCATCGGCCCGTCGCTCGGACTGTCGGTGACCTGGACGATCGCGGCGGGTGCGCTCGGTCTCGTCTTTGGCGGTCTGTTCATGGCGTTTCACGGCTCGCAGGGGCCGAAACTTGGCCTGCCGCAGATGATTCAGTCGCGCGCACAGTTCGGCTACCGAGGCGTGATCGTGCCCACGATGGCCATCGTGATCGTGCTGATGACATTCAGCGTGCTCCAGACCATGGTCCTGCGCACCGGGCTGAACCAGATCTGGGGCTTGGACCCGACCGTCGTCGCGATCGGCGCATCAGTTGCCGCCGCCGTATTGGCGATCCTCGGTCACGACTGGCTGCACAAGGCCTTCCGCGTCCTGTTCTGGTGTGCGCTCCCCATGTACGCGCTGTTCACCCTCGGACTGGCCTTCGGAGCGGTGCCCACTCAGCCGGCCCCCGAAACATCCTTCAATGCAGCCGCTTTCATGGCCGTGTTCGTCATCGCCGCCAGCTACAACATCACGCTCGCACCGGACGTCGCCGACTACACCCGGTACCTGCCCGCAGGCACCAGGAACATCCAGCTGATCGTGACGATTCTGGTGGGTGCGAGCATGTCGGCGGTGTGGCTGATGGGTGTCGGCGCATGGCTGGCGACTCGTACCGGCGCCACCGACGGACTGGTGGCGCTCTATACCTCGGGCAACGAGATGGTGCCCTACTTCGGTACGGCGCTGACGATCCTGTCCGCAGTGAGCCTGATCGCCGTCGTCGGCATCAACACCTACAGCTCGGCACTCGGCGTCGCGACGATGGCCGACAGCATCACCCCAACCAAGCCGACCCGGCGCCTGCGGGTGAGCATTATCGTTGCGCTGCTGGTCATCTGGGTGGCGATCACCTTGAGCATCAACGATGACCACACGACGCTGATCAACGACATGCTCGCGATCCTGCTGTACCTGATGGTGCCGTGGACCGCGGTCAACCTCGTCGACTTCTTCTTTGTTCGCAAGGGCCACTACGCCATCACCGAGATCTTCAATCGCGACGGTATCTACGGCTCGTGGGCGTGGCGCGGACTCACCGCGTACTTCGTCGCGTTGGCCTGCTCGATCCCGTTCGCCAAGCTCAGCTTCTACACCGGGCCGATCTCCGAGGCTCTCGGTGGCGTCGACACGGCCTGGATCGTCGGATTGCTGGTCGCCGGCGTTCTGTACTACGTACTCTCGCGGTCGTTGGACCTGCAGGCCGAGCAGTCGGCGATCGAGCTGAGCGAGCGCGAGCTCCGCGAGGGGTTCAAGCCCGCCGATCCCGCGAATCGGCCCGACGGACACGAGGTCTACGACCTCGACACGGATGGCTCAGCCACCGCCAGCGGCACGGTCTGATCGTCCCAACACAGGAAGGAGATGTCAGTGGCAGCCCCCTCTGACACCACGGAAGCCGACGTCGTCGTCATCGGCGCTGGGCCCTCCGGCGGTATCGTCACGTATTACCTCGCCGAGGCCGGCCTGAATGTCGTCTGCCTCGAGCAGGGTGGATGGGTGAACCCCACCGACTACGCAGGCAACCGACCCGAATGGGAACTGCTCATCCAGAAGCAGTGGTCACACAATCCGAACCACCGGTCACTGCCGGCCGACTATCCGCTCAACGTCGACGACTCCGACATGTGGCCCAGCATGTACAACGCGGTCGGCGGCTCGAGCATCTACTTCGGCGCCGAGTGGCCCCGCTTGATGCCCTCGGACTTCCGGGTTCGCAGCCTGGACGGCGTCGCCGACGACTGGCCGATCACCTACGAGGAGCTGGCACCCTACTACGACGAAATCGACCAGTTCATCGGAGTTTCCGGAGTCGGCGGCGACCCCGCGTACCCCGACGGTCTGGACTACCCCTTGCCACCGCTGCCGATCGGCAAGGCCGGCATCCGCGCGGCACGTGCGGCGAACAAACTCGGATGGCACTGGTGGCCGGGCACCAACGCGATCCCCAGCCAGAAGTTCAAGAACATGGAGGCGTGTGCGCGCTGGGGCGTCTGCGAGTGGGGCTGTCCCGAGAGTGCCAAGTCCTCCACCGACGTCGCGTGGTGGCCGCACGCGATGCGGTCCGGCGCCACTCTCATCACGGGAGCGCGCGTTCGGCGAGTCGAAACCGGTGACGACGGCCGAGCCACCGGCGTGACGTGGTTGGACCGCGACGGCAGAGAGCACCACATCCGCGCGAACGCAGTGGTGGTGTGCGCCAACGGGGTCGGCACACCGCGACTGCTGCAGCTGTCGGATTCCAAGAGCCACCCGGACGGGCTGGGCAACAGTTCCGGACTGGTCGGTCGTAACCTGATGCTGCATCCGAACTCGTCGGTGACCGGGTACTACGACGACGATCTCGAGAGTTACCTCGGTCCCGCGGGCCAGTTGATCCATTCGATGGAGTTCTACGACACGCGCCCCGAACACGACTTCGTCCGCGGTATCAAGATGATGATCCTGCCCACCCCCGGACCACTCAACGCACTCGAGACGTATCGGTCCAAGGGATTCGACGATGTCTGGGGAGCCCCGGTGCACGACATCGTCGGCAGGCACGCCAACGGCATCCTCTGGTGCGCCAACACCGAGGACCTACCCGAGGAGACCAACACCGTCACCCTCGACGCGTCACTCACCGACGATCAGGGCCTACCCGCGCCGAAGGTCGACTACAGAATCTCGGAAAACACCCGAAAGCTGTTGCAGTTCAGCCTCGAACGGATGGGCGAGTTACACGACGCGGCAGGTGCCGTTGACACCTTCCCCGTCGAGATCTGGGTCGACCTACCCGGTCACCTGCTGGGCACCGCCCGGATGGGCGACGATCCCGCCCGGTCCGTCGTCGACTCGTGGGGCAGGATGCACGACGCCGACAACGTCTACATCGCCGACGGCAGCATCTTCGTCACCAGCGGCTCAGCCAACCCCACCGCCACCATCTCGGCCCTGGCGCTACGAGTGGCGAGGGGAATCCTCGCGAATGCCAAGAACCAGAAGGACACTCTGTGAGCGGCAACTCCGACAATCTGTCAACTCCCACACCGCTGAAAGCGCCGCGTGCGCTGACGGAGTCCGAACTCGCGACCGCGTGCGCCGTCGCCGACGCGCTGATCCCGACCACCGCGTCGGCGCCGAGCGCGGCCACTGAACCCGACTTCACCACCACACTCGCGACCGCCCTCAATGCGCGCGCCGACGCGTTCGACGCCATCGTCGCCTGGCTGGCCGATGTCACCGGGATCGAGGGAGCGGCACTGTTCGAGCGACTACGGAGCTTGCACAACACCGAACCAGAGCTTTTCCAGGCACTTTCGGCAGTAGTCGCCGGAGCGTGGCTCTTGACACCGAGCGTGCGGGCGCGCATCGGCTATGACGGTCAGCGCCGCCGTCCCGCCGCTCTGACAGAGGCGGTCGACCAACTGGAAGACGGCATCCTGGACGACGTCATGGAACGCGGCTACTTCTACATTCCCACCCCCGCCGGTCCGCCCACCGCTCCCACGTGGGCCGATCTCCATCCTGAACTCGCAAAGGAGTTGAGCCGTTGAGTACGCAACCCGCCTACCAGGTCACCAAGGGCGGCGCCCTCGACGTCGACACCGCGATGTACCAGCGCATCGCCGAGTCGGACCGCGCAACGGTGGAGTCGTTCATCGTCCCGATCCGCACCGGCCGAGCGTGGCACGTGCCCGCGGGGCACCTCTGTCGGATCACCGAAATCGAGGGTCCCCAGGTTGCCGACCTCAACATCTGGAACGCCGCCAATCCGCGGGAACGCATGTGGGCGGCCAAGACCCGCCAGTTGCAGGCCGCCCACGTACGGC
>CAMFLL010000087.1 GCA_945957405.1 uncultured Mycolicibacterium sp.
ATCTGCACCTGATCGTGGGCACCCCCGACGATCCGATCGATCCCACCCTGCCCTGGCCCGCTGACCGGCGCGTCGTCGACGCCGGCATGCTGGTACTCGACTCCGTGCAGACCGAACGGGCCGGCAACGCCCGTGACGTCAACTTCGATCCCCTCGTGTTGCCGGACGGTATCGAGCCGTCCGCCGATCCACTGCTGGGCACGCGGTCGGCGGTGTACGCCGCGTCCTACCGGGCGCGGACGGGTGAGCCGAAGTCGCCGTCGGCGGTCCAGGTCGACAAGGTGACACCGTGACCGAGGCACATGTGGTCCGGCGCTTCGACATCCGATCGCGAATCCTGCACTGGCTGACCGCGGTACTGATCTTCACCACACTCCTGATCGGCTTTGCCATGGTGAACTCGCTGGGTTCCTACGGCGCACTGGTCGCAGTCCACATGACGCTCGGCATCACGATCCTGGTGGTGGCGATCGTGCGGCTGGTCAACAGATTCGCCTCGAAACCGCCCAACTGGCCCCCGACGGTCGGGAGGCTCGAGGGCCGGATCGTCATCCTGTCCGAACGCCTGATGTACGCGCTGTTGGTGGCGCAGCCTCTCGTCGGGTGGGCCATGGTGTCGGCCGCGGGCCGGTCGCCGGTGGTGTTCAACACGCTGGTGCTGCCGCGGATCGTCCCGTTCGGCGCTTCCAGTGACACCCTCTACTTCGTGCTGCGCCAGACGCATTCGGTGCTGGCCTACCTCCTTGTCGCGGTGGTCGCCGCTCATGTCAGCGCGGTGTTGCTGCACACCCTGACATTGCGCGACGGCATGCTCTCCCGGATGCTGTTCGGCCCCCGCCGCGGCTGAACGGCAACGCACCGCGTCCCTCCTGCAGGGCTGTGCTAATTTGGGGAAACGATTCCAAGGCCGTGCGGCCACCGCCGACGGGAGCGTCTGTTGAGCAGTCCAGAATCATTGGTCACACCCGAGATCCGCGCCGCACTGCGCCTCGGCGAGGTGTGCGGCACGTTCCGCTACGCCGTGTTCCCCACGGACCTCGAACGATTCGTGCTCGGCAGCGCCGACGCCGGGCCGGCATGGGCGGTGGCCACCCCGTACGTGTCCGGCCGGCTGGCGGTCGGAACACCAGCTCCCCCAGGGGCGTTCATCGCCTACGACCCCTATGAACGGGGCGACCTCGACGTCGAACAGTATCTCGGCGACATTCCCTACCCGGCGACCGGTGGCGGCAACGCCTACAGCGATGTGCATTACACCAGACCCATCCGGGTGGGTGATGATCTGGTGGTCGAGGTGACATTCACCGATGTGTTCGAAAAGACCGGTCGCGCAGGAACACTGCTGTTCCGCACCCGCTCGACGCGGTATACCACGTCCCCTGAACAGGGCGGTGAGTTGGTCGCCACCACCGAGTGCGCACACATCCGGGCGTTCGACACCACCCGGCGAGCAGACGGAACCCGATGACCGATCCGTCGTGGCCGCCACAGCCGGGCACCGCACTGCCTGCCGTCGGCCGCACGCCAGGAACCGAGGATCTGGTGCGGTTCGCCCAGGGCGTGGGCGACGCGGCGCGACTGCATTACGACCAGGACTACGCCAGGTCTCGGGGCTTCGACACCGTCATCGTGCACGGCGCGCTCAAAGCCACCCTGATGACCCAGGTGCTGACCAACTGGGCCGGAATGCGCGGCTGGGTCAGTGACTTTCGCGCCGAGTACCGCAAACCGGATCTGGTGGGTGTCGCCCTGGTGGCGCACGGTGTGATCCGTGAGATCGACGACGCGGGCGAGCAGGGCGCACCCCTGCGCGTCCACGTCGACCTGTGGGTGCAGGACGCAGCGGGCTCGACCACCAGTACCGGCCGCGGCACGGTGGTGTTCGACCCCGCGCCACTGCGCCGGCGCTGACTCAGATCGCCTGCACCCGCCTCAGTTCCGCGATCTCGTCGGCTCCGAATCCGGCGTCGGTGAGCACCTCGTCGGTGTGCTCGCCGTGCAGCGGCGGCGGGGTGCGGACACTGGCCGGCGACCGGTCGAGTTTGTAGGGCACTCCGAAGAACTTCAGCGGGCCCACCGGGGTGTCCAGTTCGACGACCATGTCGGTGTGCGCCACGGCGGGATCGGTGAACGCCTCGGCCATGGTGTTCACCGGTGCGACGAACATGTCCTCGGCCTCCATCAACTCCACCCATTCCGCAGTGGTCTTGGCCGCCAGCGCGTTCTCGATGATGTCGGCGAATTCCTGCTGGTGCTCGAACCGCGCCCAGTAGGAGTTGAACCGATCGTCCTGCGACAGGTCGTCGATGCCGAGAATGCGTGACAGCACACCGATCTGACGCCCGCTCGACAAGGCGATGTGCCCGTCCTTGGTGGCGTAGAAACCGTAAGGCGGTGGTGTGTAGGGACTCGCGTGACCCGCACGCGGCCGCGCCGGGGGGCCTTGCGGCGAGTTGAGGAAGTGCAGACCCCACTCCGCCATGCCCGCGATGGCACTTTCGTACAGGCTGGTGCGAACCCGCTGCCCCTCGCCGGTGCGCAGCGCGTGCACGATGGCGCACACCGTGCCGAACGCGCCGTTCATGGCCCCGAGGGTGTCGGCCACCGCGAAGGCGACCGGCACGGGACGCCCGTCGACACTGTTGAGTTCACCCCATCCGGTGCGGGCCTCGACCAGCACATCCTGCCCCGGTTTGGCGCCGTGCGGCCCGTCCGGCCCGTACCCGGTGGCCGAGACGTAGATGATCTTCGGGTTGAGCTCGCGGCAGGTGTCGTAGCCCAGGCCGATCCGGTCCATGACGCCGGGCCGGAAGTTCTCGTAGACGATGTCGAACTGTGGCAGGAGCCGCTGGATCATGGCCAGTCCCGCAGGGCTTTTCAGATCGACCGTCAGGCTGCGCTTGTTACGGTTGTTGGCCAGGAAGCCCGTCGAGTAGATCGTCGAATCTTCGTAGTCTGAGCCGTACCGGCCATTGCTGCCGTACCTGTCGTCACTGCGGCCGTCGGCGGTCAGCGCCACGCGGCGCTCGACCTTGACCACGTCGGCCCCCATGTCGGCCAGCATCTGCGTGGCAAACGGCCCCTGCATGCGTTCGGTGAAGTCCAGCACCCGGATACCCGTCAGGGGCCCCTCGGCGGGGGCCATCAAATGGCCTCGCTCTCACGCAGGCGGGCAATATCGTCACGGCTGAACCCGGCCGCCTCGAGCACCTCGTCGGTGTGCTCTCCGTGTCGCGGTGGAGCGGTGCGTACCGACGCCGGGCTACGCGACATCCGGTACGGCGGCGCAAGCAGTTTCAACTCGCCGACCGGCGAATCAACGGTCACGACCAGCTCCTGCTGAGTGACCTGTTCGTCGGTGAACGCCTCGGCGAACGATTTCACCGGTGCCGCGAACAGGCCCTCGGGCTCCATCAGCTCCATCCACTCGGCCGTCGTCTTGTGCTGCAAACCCTCCTCGAGCAGGCTCTCGAATTCGGCCCGATGCTCGTTGCGGGCGCGCGGCGTGGTGAACCGCGGGTCGGTGGCCAGTTGCGGCAGCCCAAGAATGCGCGCCAGTTCCGGGATCTGGCGGCCGCTCGACAGGGCGAGGTAGCCGTCCTTCGTGGCGTAGAACCCGTACGGTGCGGGGATGTAAGGGTGCGCGTGCATGACGGTTTCGCGATCCGGTTCCCCGACGTCGGTGTTGAGGAAGTGCACCGCCTGCTCAGACTGCGTGGCGACAGCACTGGACAGCAGATTCACCTCGACGCGCTGCCCCTCGCCCGTGCGGTCGCGGTGCCGCAGCGCCGCCAGCACCGCGATGGCGCCGTTCATCCCGCCCAGCAGATCGGTGATCGACATCCCCACCGGCATCGGCCTGCCGTCGGCGGCAACGTTCATGGCCCCGAAGCCGGCGATGGCCTGCACCAGCACGTCCTGGCCGGGCCTGCGTCGGTACGGGCCGTCGGACCCGTACCCGTAGGCCGACGCGTAGATCACCGACGGATTGATGGCGGCGCACTGGTCGTAGCCGAAGCCCAGTCGCTCCATCACACCTGGCCGGAAGTTTTCGTAGACGATGTCGCACCACCCGACGAGGCGTTCGATCACGGTCTTGCCGTCGGCGTTCTTCAGATCGACCGTCACGCTCTTCTTGTTGCGGTTGGCCGCCAGGAAGCCCGCCGCGTAGAACGACGTGTCGGCGGGATCCTGCCCGTACCGTCCGTTGGGCCCGTACCGCTCGTCGGGGCGTCCGTCGACGGTCAGCGACACCCGCCGCTCGACCTTGATGACCTCTGCGCCGAGGTCGGCCAGGATCTGCGTGCCGTACGGGCCCTGCATCCGCTCGGTGAAATCCAGCACGCGGATACCGGCCAGTGGTCCGGCGGTCTGCGTCGCCTCGCTCATGTGTCTCCTATCGGGATCGGCTCAGGGGGTGCATGCGTTATCGGGTCGGGCCGTCAACTCGGCGACGGCGACAGGCTCTGCGGGGTGGGCCCCACCTCTTCACCGATGCTCTGACCGTCGCTGGTCACCGTGCCGGCCATGGTCGACGGCGTGACCGGACCACGGCCGCGCCTGCCGCGCCGGGAATCGACGATCAGCGATGCCCGCGGATCGATCCACGCATAGGCCAGGTCGATGATCAGGTTGACGATGATGACCATCGTGGCGATCACGAACACGCACGCCAGAACAAGTGGCAGGTCCCGTCTTTCGATCGCCTGGATGAAGAGACTGCCGATCCCCGGCCACGCGAAGATCGTCTCGATGACCACCGCACCGTTGAGGAAGCTGGCCAGTTCGTCACCGCCGACGGTGATGATGGGGATGAGGCTGTTCTTCAGCGCGTGCCTGCGCACGATGCGGCCCTCCGACATGCCCTGGGCCCGCAATGTCACGATGTAGGGCTTCTGCATCTCCTCGACCAACGCCGAGCGGGCCACCTGGGCGAGCCTGCCGACGGGCCGGAACGCCAGGGTCAGCGCGGGCAGGATCACGAATTCCAGTCCGCCGTACCCGGATGTGGGCAGCATGTGCAGTTTGACGCCGAACACCAGGATCAGCATCAGACCCAGCCAGAAGTCCGCGATCGACACACCGGCCAGTGACACCGCGGTGAGGAACCGGTCCAGCAGGCCGTCGGGGCGCAACGCCGACAGCACGCCCAGGGCCAGCGAGATCGGCAGGGCCACGCAGAACGTCGCCAGCGTCAGCAGCAGAGTGGCGGGCAGCCGCTCGAGGACCAGCGGCAGCGACGGCACCTTCTGCCACAGCGAATTGCCGAAGTCCAGCTGCAACCATCCGGAGAACGAACGCCAGAACTGGGTGAGCAGTGGATCATCCAGGCCCATCTTGGCGCGGGTGTCCAGGTAGAGCTGGTGGCTGGCCGACGGCGGCAGGATGAGCCGGGCCGGGTCGCCGATCTGGTTGACCAGGATCCACACCACGATCAGCACTGCCAGCAGCACGAGCACCGCGTGCAGCGTGCGCTTGACCATGTATCTCGCCAACATCGGCGTCTCCCCTCAGTAACTGCCCGACTGCGCGGCCACCGGTTGCGGTGCGCTGCGCGCGGCGGCGAGTTGTTCGCGCGCCGCCGCCGCGATCAGGCCGGCGTCGGAGAAGACCGTCGCGAAGTCGAAACCGCGTTCCACGTACGTCCGCGCGACCGCACCGGCCGGGGTGTGCATGCCGACTGCCACGCCGTGACGGTGGGCCGCATCGGCGATCTGCTGCACGGTCTCGTCGACGATCGGTGCCGTCGAACCCGGCTTCTCACCGAGCGCCAGCGCCAGGTCACTGGGGCCGATGTAGACCCCGTCGATGCCCGGCGTGGACACGATGTCATCCAGATCAGCTATCGCCCTTGCAGTTTCGATCATGATGATGCACGCGACGTCGCCGAGGACGTCGGGGTCGGTGGACCCCATCACATCACGGGCGCGGATCGGGCCGAAGGACCGTTGCCCTTTCGGCGGGAACCGGCATGCGCTGACCGCGGCCTCCGCGTCCGCGCGCGTCTCGATCATCGGGATGATGACGCCGAGCGCGCCGACGTCGAGTGCCGACATGATGGCCGCCGGCTCGTTCCACCGGACCCGCACCATAGGAGCCGCGCCCGATGCCGAAATGGCTTGCACCATGGGGAATGCCGTGGAGTCGTCGATCATGCCGTGCTGCTGGTCGACGCACACATAGTGGTAGCCCTGACGGCCGAAGATCTCCGCGGCGAACGGGTCCGGCAGTGTGCACCATGCGCCCAGTACGGTCTCGCCACGGCGCCACGCTGAGGTCAGCGGGTTCTGGAACGTCATGCGCATCTCCTTGGGTCGATGGGGGTGTTCGGCCGATCGGGGTGTGCCGGGCGGACCTCCGCCCGCCCGGCAGCACCCGATCAGCTGTTGTTGAGGGTCATTTCCTTCAGCAGGATGAAACCGTCGATACGCGGTTTCCAGTTGAGCCGTTCTGCCATACCGAAGTTGAAGTTCGGCTGACCGATCGGCACCACCGGCACCCGGTCGTAGAGATACTTCGCGATATCGGCCAACGCCTTCTGCCGCTGATCTCCGGTGGTCCCGACCGCCGCGGTGAACATCTTCTCCAGCTCGGGATCGCAGTAGGCCGAGGTGTTACCGCCGCACGTGTAGTACGACACGATGCTGCCGGAGTAGTCCATCAGCTCCTGGCCGTGCTGCTGCAGGCCCAGCAGCGCGCGATCCTGCGGAATGTTCTGGTAGCCCATGGTCCACTGCTGCTCGAATGCCGCGGTCTCCTGCGTCTCGCTGGTGACACCCGTCAGGCCGATGGATTTGAGGCTTTCGGCGATCAGCTGGACCACCTCGCTGGCCCGCAGGATGTAGCCCTCGCGCGCCGACACCGTCATCGGCTCGTCGACATTGACACCGTCGGCCTTGGCCTCGGCGATCAGCGCCTTGGCTTTCTCCGGGTCATACGGGTACGGCGGCAGATCGGCATAGCCGACCGCGGACGGTCCGACGATCTGACCGACGACCTTACCGCCGCCCAGGATGTCGTTCATGATCTGCTCTTTGTTGAATGCCAGTGAAATCGCCTGCCGCACACGAAGATCGGCGAGCACCGGATTCTTGCTGTCCAGCCGCAGGATCACCGTCTCCACGGTGGGTGTCGACTCGCACTTGGGTGCCGCGTCGCACTGTTCCTTGGTCAGCTTGGGCGCCAGATCGGCCTCACCCTGCTGCACCATCGCGGCGCGCACCTCGGTCTCCGGGCGGAACACGTAGGTGGCCTTGGTGATGGTCTGCTTGCCACCGGAGTCCTGCGCGTCCTTGCCCCACCAGTCGTCGTTGGGCACCAGCGTGATGTTCTGACCCCGGTTCCACGAGTCGAGCTTGTAGGGACCGGTGCCCACCGGGTTGGTCTCGTAGCTGCCGAGATCGTCGGTGACCTGCTTGGCCGACGGGATCGTCACGAAGTACAGCCGGGTCGGCAGGATCGGGTCAGGTGCCGCGGTCTTGACGTTGAGCGTGTACTTGTCGACGGCGCTGGCCTCGATGTCGGGCCCGAGGAAGGTCCGCATCGGGAACGCGTTCTTGGCGTCCAGCACGTAGTTCAGCGATGTGGCCGCCGCGGCCGCGTCGAATTCCGAACCGTCGGTGAACTTGACGCCCTGGCGCAGCGTGAACTGCCAGTTCGTCGGGTCGATCTGCTTCCACGACAACGCCAGTTCGGGCACCAGGTCGTTGGTCTTGGGGTCACGGTTGATCAGCGCCTCGGTGATGTTGCGCAGGATCGGGTGACCGTCGTTGGAGTACGCGTTCCAGCTGGCCAAAGTCCTGGGTTCCTCGGGAAGGGCGATCGTCACTTCCGTGCCGGTGCTGCCACCACCACCACCGCCGCCGCCACCGCCGGAACAACCGGCGAGTACGAAGACAACTACTGCAAAGACGCCGAAGAAGACGCGCGGCAAGCCGGCTCGCGCACGGCGCCATCGCTTCACCGGCTCCATTGCCGTCCGTGAGTTCACGTGGTGCTCCTCTCTGAGTTTCGCGAACCATCGCCGTCCTTGGCGAATCTCTTGGTGGCGGCCGCATAGGACGGCTGCCGATGGCCGGCGTCGCCGGCCAACATCTGAAATGCGGCGACCAGCCCGCGGTCGGCCAGCGGCTCCGGCGTCAACGCCACCTTGGCCAGTCGCAGCGACAGCGGGCTCTTGCCCGCCAGCTCGGCGGCGAGTTCCCTTGCCGCCGTGAGGTGTTCGCCCGCCGGTACCAGCCGGCTCACCAACCCCTTACGTTCCGCTTCCGCGGCGCCGACGCGGCGCCCGGTGAGGATCCAGTCCGTCGCGACGCCGGCCCCCACCAGCCGTGGTAACCGCTGGAGGCCACCGGAACCGGGCAGGCTACCCAATGTCACCTCGGGCAGGCTGAACATCGCGTCCTCGCCGGCAACCCGCACATCACAGGCCAACGCCAGTTCAAGGCCGCCGCCCACGCAGTGGCCCTGAATCGCCGCGACGACGGGTTTGGTGCAGGTGGCGATGCGGTTCTTGGTCGCGAAATCCAACGCCACATAGTCTTGTTCGGCCTGACCGGTCAGCTGACCGATCTCGGCGAGATCCGACCCCGAGCAGAACGCCCGGCCCTCCCCCGCGATGACGATGGCGCCGACGGCGTCGTCGCGTTCCAGCGACGCGATCGCGTCGCCGATGGCGGTGTGGCTCGCCGAGTCGAGTGCGTTGAGCACCGCGGGTCTGCGCAGCATGATGACCGCGACGCGGTCGGCGCCGATCTCCACGCTGGGCGCCCCCGTCGTAGCACTCGTCCCTTGTCCGGTCATGTGGTCGCCGTCCCCGCCGCAGCGGCCGTGGTGAGCCTGCGCTGCTTGGACCGCTCGCGCGCCACGATCGGATCTGGTTCCGGCACGGCCTGCATCAGGGCGATGGTGTACGGATCGTGCGGTGTGCCGTACACCTCGTCGCGGGTGCCGATCTCCTTGATCTGGCCGCCCTGCATCACCACGATGCGGTCACACAGGTGACGGACCGTCGCGAGGTCATGCGCGATGTAGACCATGGTGAGCCCGAGGCGCGATTTCAGGTCGACGAACAGGTTGAGAATCTGCGCCTGGATGGAGACGTCGAGCGAGGCCACCGGTTCGTCGCAGATCAACACACTCGGACGCACCGCCAAGGCGCGCGCGATGCCGATGCGCTGACGCTCGCCGCCGGAGAACGCCGCGGGCCGGCGCGCCAGATGGTCCGGCCGCAATCCGACCAGTTCGAGCAGTTCGACGATCTCGTCGCGCACCGCGGCCCGCTTCTCCCGCGGTCGGTGGATGTGGATGCCCTCGGCGATGATGTCCTCCACGCACATCCGCGGATCCAGTGAGGAGTACGGATCCTGGAACACCATCTGGGCGCGCGAGCGGTACTCCTTGAGCTTGTGCTTGCGGAAGGCCAGCACGTCCTCGCCCTCGAAGCGGATGCTGCCCGACGTCGGCTCGATGAGCCGCAGGATGCACCGCGCCGTGGTCGATTTGCCGGATCCCGACTCGCCCACCAACCCGACGGTCTCGCCGCGCTCGACGGTGAACCCGACGTCGTCAAGGACGCGGTTGGCGTTGCGGCCCGACCCGAATTCCTTGACCAGGCCCTCGACTTCGATCACCGTATCGCTCATCGCAGTACCCCTGGTTCTTCGGCGAGCCAGCCCGCGACATGGCACGCGCTGGGGTGTTGACCGTCCTGCGGCACGTGCAGCACCGGGGTCTCCGTGCGGCAGATGTCCCGGACGTAGCGGCAGCGTGGGTGGAATGCGCAGCCGGGCGGCAGATCCGACGGCGACGGCGGGCGCCCGCCGATGGTCGACAACTTCTCGGGGATCGGACCCGTGATGCGCGGCAGCGACTGCAGAAGACCCAGCGTGTAGGGGTTGATCGACCGGTAGTACAGGTCGTCGGTGACACAGCTCTCCATGACGCGGCCGGCGTACATCACCATCACGCGGTCGGCGAAACCCGCCACGATACCCAGGTCGTGGGTGATGAAAACCACTGCGACACCGCGCTCTTCGGTGAGCGCGTACAGCAGGTCGATGATCTTGGCCTGCACCCGTACGTCGAGTGCCGTGGTCGGCTCGTCGGCGACCACCAGCCGCGGCTCCCCGATGAGGGCCATCGCGATCATCACGCGTTGACGCATGCCACCGGAGAACTGGTGCGGATAGTCACCGTACCGGCGGGCCGGATCGGGGATGCCCACCGCGGCGAGCATGTCCAGTGCCCGCGCCTTGGCCTCTTTGCGGCTGACACCGCGGATCCGCAACGGCTGACACACCTGGTCGCCGATGGAGCGCACCGGGTCCAGCGACGACAGCGGATCCTGGAACACGTACGACATCTCGGCCCCGCGCAGGGCGCGCAGTTCGGCGTTCGGCATGGTCAGCACGTCGCGTCCGTCGAAGGCGATGCGACCGGTGATGCTCGCGGTGGGCAGCAAGCCCAGCAGAGCCTGTGCGGTGACCGACTTACCGGACCCCGATTCGCCGACGATGGCCACCCGTTCCCGGGGCGCCACCTCGAAGCTGATGCCGTTCACGGCGTGCACCGTGCCGTTGGGGCTGCCGAACGAGATCGACAGGTCCGCCACACTCAGCAGGGCGGTGTCGGCACCGGCCTCGGCGCGCCGGTCGCCGTCGGTCATCGCAGTGGTCATCATCGACCTCCTGGCATGTCTGCGGCACGCAGGTCGAGCTCGCGCCGGATCTGTTCGGTGTGCTCGCCGTGGCGGGGCGGCGCCAGGCGCATCTCCAGCGGCGTGCGCTCGAAACGTGCTGCGGGAGCGATCAGTCGCAGCGGACCGTCTGGGCTGTCGACGGTCACCACCCGGCCGGTGGCCACCGCCTGTGGGTCGGTGACAGCGTCGCGAAGGGTGTTGACCCTGGCGGCGAAGATGTCGGCGGGCTCCATGACGGCCAGCCATTCGTCGGTGGTTCGGGCCCCCAGCGCCTCTTCGAGGATCGCCTCGAGCTCGCCCTGATTGGTGGCCCGTTTGTCGTACGTGTCGAAACGGGAATCGACGGACAGGTCGGGCAGGCCGACGATCTCGCAGATCTCGCGGATCTGCCTGCCGCTGGACAGCGCCAGATAGCCGTCCTTGGTGGCGTAGAAGCCGTACGGCGGTGGGATATAGCCGTGGCCGTGCATGGGCGTGACGCGCGCCGGCTCGTCGGCACCGTTGTTGAGCATGTGCACCAGATGCTCACCGAGGGCGGCAAACGCGCTGCCCAGCAGGTCGACCCAGACCTGCTGACCCTCACCGGTGCGTTCGCGGTGCACCAGCGCCGCGAGCACCGCGGCGGCGCCGTTGATCCCGCCGAGCACATCGGTGATCGACATGCCGATGGGAGTCGGCCTGCCGTCGGCGGACTCGTTGATGACGCCGATCCCGCTCATGGCCTGGATGAGGACGTCCTGACCGGGTTTGGTGACGCGCGGTCCGTCGGGGCCGTACCCGGACGCGGAGACGTACACGACGGCGGGGTTCAGTTCACGGCACGCCTGGTAACCGAGCCCGAGACGGTCCATCACACCGGGCCGGAAATTCTCGTACACGACGTCGGCGGTGCGGATCAGCGCCGCCATGGTACGCAGCCCGTCGGCGGATTTCAGGTCCACGGCGATGGACCGCTTGTTGCGGTTGTTCGCCAAAAACGTCGCACGGTACAGCGATTCGGGTGGTGTGCCGTCACCGTCGGCGTAGCGCTCATCGGGCCTGCCGTCAGGCGTCACCGCCGCCGGTCGCTCGATCTTGATGACATCGGCGCCGAAATCGCCGAGCATCTGCGTGGCGTACGGACCCTGCACCCGTTCGGTGAAGTCGACCACCACGAAACCCGCCAACGGACCGCTCACACCCCACCGCCCGCCTGGAACGACACGAAGCGCACCTCGGTCATCTCCTGCGCGGTGTAGGACGGTCCCTCCCGCGTGTTGCCCGACTCGCCGACACCTCCGTACGGCTGTTGGTCGAGCCGCGTGGTTGGGATGTCGTTGACCAGCACGCCACCGAACTCCAAGCGCGCCACCGCATCCAACGCCAGATCCAGGTCCCGGGTGAACAGTCCGGCCTGCAGGCCGTACACCGTCTCGTTGGCGAGGGCGAAGGCCTCGTCGCGGTGCTCGTAAGGGATCACGGTCAGCACAGGTCCGAACACCTCGGACTCCCGCAGCTTGGTGCCGAGCGGCGCCTGGTCGACCACGGTGGGCCGCAGGCATTCTCCGATGACGTCGCCGCCGGCCACCAGCGCGGCACCCGCCGCCGCGGCCTCGTCGATCCAGCTCTTGACGCGTGTGGTGGCCGTCGGGGCGATCAGCGGTCCGATATCGGTCGCGTCGTCGAACGGGTCACCGACGGTGAGGGCATCGGCGTGCTTGCGCAACGCGTCGAGCAGTTGATGGTGCACGGCGCGGTGGGCGATGACGCGCTGCACCGAGATGCAACTCTGCCCGGACGTCGAGTACGCGGCCTTCGAGATCTTCGCGGCCGCCGCATCGACGTCGGCGTCCTCGGCGACCAGAACCGGTGCGTTGGAACCGAGTTCGAGCGCCACCTTCTTGCGGTAGGCGGTGGCGGCGATACCCCACCCCACCTGACTGCTGCCGGTGAACGTGATGAGTTTGGGCACGGCGTGTTCGACCAGCGCGGGCCCAGCGGAGGTGCGGTCGTCGGTGACAACGGTGAGCCAGTCCGCCGGCAGGCCCGCTTCCAGCAGCAGCTCCCGCAGCGCCAGCGCGGTCAGCGGGGTCTGGTGGGCCGGTTTGAGCACGATGGCGCAGCCGGCCGCGATCGCCGGACCCACCTTGTGCATCACGGTGTTCAGCGGGAAGTTGAACGGAGAGATCGCGCCCACCACACCGATCGGCAGGCGCAGCGCAATTGCCAGTTTGCCCATCCCCGTGGGTGTCGCCTCGGTGGCGACCTGTTCGCCGGACATGGTGCGCGCCACCGCCGCCGCGAACCGCGCGGTCTCCGCGGCACGGCCCACCTCACCGCGGGCGTCGCGGATGGCCTTACCGCTCTCCAGGGTGATCAGCCCGGCGAGCCGCTCCTGATCGCGTTCCAGCAGCACCGCCAGTGCGTCGAGGACTCGGGCCCGCTGCCACTGCGGGAGTCCGCGCTGCTGCGCGGCGGCCGCGGTGCGGCAGGCGGCGTCAACCTCCGCGGGACCGCACGCCGCGACCTGTGCGACGACCTCGTCGGTGTACGGGTGGCGGACATCGACGCGGCCGGCATCGCGGTACTCATCGACATTGGTGGGAGCCGCGGCGATGATCGCATCGCGCCGGGTGTCGGGGTTGGTCGGCACGGCATCGTCAGGCTGGGGCACTTTGGGGCCTCTCTGTAGCGGTGTCAGTGGCGGCGCCGCCCCGCGCGTAGGTGGCCTGGGTCGACCGGCTGCGCAGCCAGGTGGCGATGATGTTGACACTCAAGGTGGTGAACAGGATGGCGAAGCCGGGCACCGCCACCAACCACGGTGCCGAGGTGAGGTATTCGCGGCCTTCGGCGAGCATCAGGCCCCACGACGACTCCGGTGGCTGGATCCCCAACCCGAGGAAGCTCAGCGACGCCTCGGTGAGCATCATGACGGCGAGTTCGAGGGTGGCGAGCACGAGGATGGGCGCCAACAGATTCGGGAGCAGGTGGCGCACGATGATGCGGAAATTCGATGCGCCCAGCGCACGGGACGCCTCGACGAAGAGCACCTCGCGCAGCGACAGCATGAGACCGCGCGAGACGCGGGCGTACACCATCCAGCGGGTCACCGCCAGCACCAGCACGATGTTGAGGAAGCTCGGTCCCGCCAAGTACAGCACCAGCAGCGCGATGAGCAGTGACGGCACACTCATCTGCAGGTCGACCAGCCGCATCACGATATCGTCGAACCAGCCGCGGTAGTAGCCGGCGATCAGCCCGATCACGGTGCCGACCAGCCCGGACACAATGACGCTCGAGACACCGACGGTCAGGGAGATCTGCGCGCCGAGCATCAAGCGGGACAACTCATCACGGCCCAGCGCGTCGGTGCCGAACAGGTGGGTACCGTCACCGCGGTTGGTCATCGGCGGCAGGTTGCGTAGCGCCAGGTTCTGGGCGTAGGGGTCGAACGGCGCGAGCTGGTGCACGAAGAGTGCGCTGATCACCGCGATCGCGAGGATCACGAAGCTCGCGCTGACCAACTTGTGGGTCCAGGCGAACCGGGCCGCTCGGGACAACTTGTTCATGGCATCACCCCAGCATCGACACGCCACCATCGACGTACAACGCGACGCCGGTGATGAACGAAGCATCTTCTGACAACAGGTATTCGGCGGCCGCAGCCTGATCATCGGCTTCGGCGAGGCGGCCAAGCGGGATTCCCGGCCGGAACTGCTCCAGCGAACCCTTCAGTTTGTCGCTCAGGACGCTCGGACCGTCGGTGCGCACGGCCTGTTCGATCATCGGTGTGCTGGTCACTCCGGGACACAGGCAGTTGGCGCGCACGCCGTGTGACGACATCTCGAGGGCCACCTGCTTGGTCAGGTGCAGCACGGCGGCCTTGCTGGTCGCATACGCGGACTGGTTCATCCGGGCCGCGCCGGCGACCACCGACGCGACGGTGACGATGGCGCCGCGGCTGGCGATGATCTGCTGGCGCGCCGCTCGGATCGCGACGAACGTCCCGGTGAGGTTGACCTCCATGATGGTCCGCCAGAGAGCCAGCTCGATGTCTTCGAATTTCGCTGCGGTCTGGCGGATTCCGGCCGCGGTGATCAGACCGTACAGCGACCCGAACGTGCGTACGGTCTCATCGACCGCCCCTGCCATCGACTCCTCGTCGGTGGTGTCGGCCGCGACGCCGATGACGTCGAGGCCGTCGGCCTTCAGCCGCGCGACGGCATCGCTGACGGCATCGGGTTTGAGGTCCACGATGGCGACCCGCGCCCCTGAGGCGACGAGCCGGCGCGCCATCGCCTCACCCATCCCGCCCGCGCCACCGGTGATCAGCACCGGTTCGCCGGCAAATCTCCGACCAGATTCCGACATAGGAGCCCTACCTTCCCGCCACATGCGCTACACCCAACGTGTCTTTCAAGACCTCTTTCAAAGCCGAGGTCACCTCGGCCGTGGTGGCCGCACCGCCCAGATCTGGTGTCATGACACCCTGTGCGAGAACAGATTCGACGGCCGCCATCAACGCCGCCGCGGCCTCGGGCTGCTCGAGGTGTTCGAGCATCAACACCGCCGACCACAGCTGGCCCACGGGATTGGCGATCCCCCGGCCCGCGATGTCGGGCGCCGAACCGTGCACCGGTTCGAACATCGATGGAAAACGCCGCTCGGGGTTGATGTTCGCCGACGGCGCGACGCCGATGCTGCCCGCCACAGCCGCGGCGAGATCGGTCAGGATGTCGCCGAACAGGTTGGAGGCCACCACCACATCGAACCGGGACGGATCGAGGACGAACATCGCCGCGAGCGCATCGATGTGGTACTGGTCGGTGGCGACACCGGGATACTTGGTGGCCTGCTCGGCGAACAACTCATCCCAGAACGGCATGGTGAACACGATGCCGTTGGATTTGGTGGCCGACGTCAGGTGCGCCCGCCGCCGACCGGCGAGGTCGAAGGCGTAGCGCATGACCCGTTCGACGCCGCGGCGCGTGAACACCGACTCCTGCACGGCCATCTCCGCATCGGTGCCGGAGTAGAGCCTGCCCCCGATGCGGGAGTACTCCCCTTCGACGTTCTCGCGGATGACGACCATGTCCAGGTCCGCGCTGCGCGACCCGGCGATGGGGCTCGGCACATTGGGCAGCAGTCGGGCGGGCCTGAGATTGACGTACTGGTCGAACTCGCGGCGGATCGGGATCAGCATGCCCCACAGCGACACATGGTCTGCCACACCGGGCGCGCCGACCGCGCCGAGGAAGATCGCATCGTGGGCCGCGAGCGTCTCGAGCGCATCCTCGGGCATCATCGCACCAGTGCGCTGGTAGTACTCGCAGCCCCATTCGTAGTGCTGCCAACGGAACTCGAGCCCGAAGGCCGGTGCCAGAGCGTCGAGCACCTCGGTGGCCGCGGGCAGCACCTCGTTACCGATACCGTCGCCGGGCAGGGCCGCGATCGTATAGGTCTGGGTGGCGGACTGCGTCACGCGTGGTCTCCGATCTCGATGATGCCGGTTGCGGTGGTGGTGGTGCGGCCCGCGGCGTTCTCGGTCCACAGTTCGAGGCCGACGTGCCCGGCGGCCGCGTCGATGCTGCTGACCCGGCCGCGGCACGTGATGGGCGCCCCGACCAGGTCCGTGCCGGAATAGCGGGCGCCGAAGCTGCGGTACCACGCGCCGTCGCCGGCCCAGTCCTGACCCAGCTCGGCCAGGAAGGCGGCCTTGAGCAGACCGTGCACGATCACACCGTCGAAGCCGCGGCGCCGTGCATAGTCGACGTCGTAATGGATACCCGAGAAGTCCTGTGCCGCACCGGCATAACGGACGAGCTGCGCGGCGGTGGTGGTGTGCACCCGCGGCGGCAGTTCGAAGCCGACACCGGCGGCGGCAATGCGCTCCGGGATCATTGCCCACCCTCCTGCCCGATGCCGTAACTCAGCACATGCCCGCAGCGGCTGGTGGCGACCAGCGCGCCGGTCTGGTCCCGCATCTCGTTGGTGCGCACCCGGAACAGCAGCGTCCCGCGCGACCCCTGCTTCTCGTAGACCTCGGTGTAGCGCGTGGTGACCGTGATGACGTCCCCGACCCGGATGGGTCGCTCATAGGTGACCTCGTTGAAGGCGTTGCCGCCACCGGTCATCGGATACGGCAGCCGGTGCAGGAACGCATCGAGGTCCAGGTCGCGGCGCTCGACGGGATCCAGGGCGGCGAAGAAGGTCGCCGGGGCCGCAGAACCAGCAAGGGGGCGCGGGGTCGCGCCGATCGCCTTCGCGAACGTCTCGACATCGTTGGCTTCGACGCGGTAGGTGAACGAACCCGCGTCCTCGCCCAGCTGTACGGCGGTGCGCAGGCGTTGTAGTGGGAGCCCCGGCCCGGCGGCGGGTTCGCACGTCGCGACGCACTCGCCGTCGACGCTGACCCGGTCCTGCTCATCGCGGACCCACACCTCGCAGCGGGCGTCGGTGGCACCGTCGGCCCGCGGCGTGCTCTCGACGACGCGCCCGCCGAACCGGAGTGGCCGGCCAACGGCATCGGGGCGCAGATAGCGGGCCGTGAAACTGGTGATCGTCGCACCCGGACCGAGCCAGTCGGTCACCATGCGGCGCAGCACGGCGGCCTTCCAGGGCCCGTGGACCACGGGGTGGTCGAAGCCGCGGGCCCGCGCGACGTCAGCGTCGAAGTGGATCGGCGAATAATCGTCGGCGGCGGCGGACCAGCGCAGCAGGTGTTCGGTGGTCGGCGTGATGACCCGCTCGTCGAAATCGGCTGTCACCGCGGCGCTCACGAGGCGGCCCCGATGTGCATGCTGACACCGTCGGCGGTGCCGACCACCGCACCGTGGACGTCGGCGAACTGCGTCGTGTAGACCACCCGCACCATATGCCTGCCGCCGCTGGTCTGGCGCTGCGCCATGGCCGAGATCCGCGATACCGCATACAGCGGACCGTCACCCACGGCGGCCTCGTCGCGCCAGGTGCTGCCACCGTCGATCGACTGGTGGAACCCCGACAGCCGGGGCAGTCCCGCCGTCAGCGCGAACACCAGCGGGTCCGGGCAGATGTCGGTGATGCTCGCGGCCACCTCACCATCGCTCAGTCCCGCCGAGGCCAACGCGGCCCGGATGCGGCCGAGGCGGTCGGCCGACACGGTGATCATCTGTGCGCGTGCCACCGTGCCGACCCGGACGTCGCCCAGCTCGGTCAGTTCCGACCAGTCCGTCCCCGGATGCGCCGGAGCGGTCGCATCGACTGTCATCTCGTCCTTCCGGTTTGGGAATCGATTCCAAAGCGTGGCGTAGAAGAATAGTCACCATCCTGGGAGCGCACCTCCGATACAGGCGAATTATCGCTCAGAAGTGGCATTTTCCGACTATCGGCCGTGCCGGCCGACCGCGTCGTCATAGTCATATGTCCTCGGGAACCGTTTTCAACATGTCGTTGCAAAAGAGACTACGGTCACAACGCAAGTCTCTGCAAGCACAAATCACAACCCACAGGAATCGGTTATGACGCCCGCACCGCGTTGTGCGCGGACCAGTCGGTCGACCGGCGCACGATCAGCTGCGTCGGCAGGATGACGGTGTGCACACCGGGTTTCTTGTTGTCCAGCCGGTGCAGCACCAGATTCGCGGCCCGGCGCGCCAAATCCTCTACGTCACGGGCCATTGCGGTGATCCCGGGCGTGTGCAGGGCAAGCAGCGGGCCGTCATCGGAACCGGCCAGCGCGATGTCCTCGCCGACCCTGAGGTTTCGCCTGCGCAGCTCGCCGATGACGCCGGCGATGGCCGCGGTGTTGCCGTTGCCGATCACGATGGCCGTCGGCGGCCGGGCGTCGTCCATCAATTGGCTCACCGATGCGGTGCCGAACTCCATCGAGCCGCGCCCGGCGATGACGAACTCGGGGCGCAGCGGCACGCCCAACCTGGTCATCGTCTCGGTCAGCGACTGCACCCGTGACCTGCTCGGATACGCCGTCAGCGAGCCGCTGATGACGCCGATGTCGCGATGTCCGCGTTCGATCAGGTGCTCGGCCAGCATGCGCGCGCCCATGGCGTGATCGCTGACCACGGCACTGAAATCCTGCGAGGCGACCTCCCGGTCGAGCAGCACCACCGGAATCGGGAGGGTGGACAGGACAGCGACGAGCTCCGGGTTGGTGTCATCGGAGAACGCCGCGAGCAGCGCATCGACACGGCGTTGCTGCAACAGCCGGACATTCTCGATGTCGTTGTCGGCCTGACCGTGGGAGTTGGCCAGGATGACGCCGTAACCCGCACGGCGCAATTCGATCTCGACGACGTCGATCATCTGCGCGACAACGGGGTTCAGGACGTCGTTGACGATAATGCCGACGGTCTGGGTGTATCCCCGGCGCAGGCCCGCCGCCACCAGGTCGGGTTTGTAGCCGACTTCGCGCACCGCGGCCAGGACGCGGTCACGCAGTTCGGCACTGACGTTGGGATGTCCACTGAGCACCCGGGTCACCGACGACGGCGCGACACCTGCGCGAGTGGCGACGTCCCGAATGGTCGCCATATCAGCTCCTCCCCCATGCGGGAACGGTTGGCATCCCGGCAATCACGTCAGCTTCGCACACAAAAACAGTGTCGGTAAAGACAATACGATGACGATGAACAGGTACGGGAAATTTCGCCGGGCAACTTCGAACCCGCTGACCCCGAAACGGCCCGCCAGGAAGACGTTCAGCCCGCTGATCGGTCCCACGGCGGCCGCGGTACCCCACGCGATGGTGCCGGCGAGGGCAAACAATGTCGGTTCGCTGATCACCGGCCCGAGTACCGATGCGATCGCGGCGATCGAAATCACCGGGTGCACACCGACAAGCGCCACCAAGGTCATCACCACCACCGTCAGCCACGCGAACCACACCGTGTAGTACTGCGCCGGGATGGTGAACCCCACCATCTCCAGCAGCGCGCGCAGCCCGACCGACAGCACACCGGCCGCCGTGAAGAGCACCGCCTCGCCGTGCATCGGTCGCAGTCCCGGCACGACGTGACCACTCAGGATGCGCGGTAGCGCCCGTGTGCGCGTCACGGCCAGCACGATGGTCGGGACCACCAGCGACACGACCAGCACCACGACGGCGAGCTTGACCGACGGCAGGCTCACATGGATACCGATCACCAAGCCCGCCATGACGATCGGCAGCACCAGCACCTGTACCGACAGCGGATAACCGTGATACTCCGGCAGCCGGTCGCCGAACGCCCGGACCACCATCGTGATGCTGATGGTGAACGCCCCCAGCGCCAGCAGACCGCCGCAGATCAGCAGTGCGCCCGTGTCGGCGCCGATCGCATAGGTCAGCGCCGCGGCGCTGGCACCCCAGAACGGCGACCAGAACGCGCCCGGTGAGTACGCGCGCGACAGCAACAGCGCATCGGCCATGGGCAGTCGGCCATGCCGGCGCAAGCGATCCCCGACCAGCGTCACGACGCTGATGTTGATCACCGCACCGAGCAACTGCACGATCACGGCGGTACGCCAGACGGCGGGTATGCCGGTCAGGCGCGGTCGATGAACACCGTGCTCGACCGTGATGAGCCGGACGAAGGAGACCGCCGTGAGCATGCCGATCAGCGTCTGGTTGAGCGTCAGGAGCTCGCCGAGCGCGGGCCGCGAGCCGAGCGCGAACGCGACCACCAGGGCGCACAGGCCGACCCCGATGAGCACCAGGGCCAGCAGACGCTGCATCGGGGCGACCCGGAACAGCGCCGTTGCCGCGGCGAACACTGTCGCCGCCCCGGCCACCGGATCCAGGGTCGGCACCACGACGGCGATCGGTACCAGAATCATGTTGACGGCCAACGCGATTCCGAACAGCAGATCGCTGGTCGACCATGACCGACGCCGCTCTCGGCGGCGTGGTGTGGCGCGGGTGTGTTCTGACTCGTCCTTCTCCGTCGTCTCAGTTCTCCAGTTGCGTGAGCACCGGCCGCAGGGATGACTTGAGTTCCAGTCCGATCCCCGGGGCATCCGGCAGTGTGATGTACCCGTCCTGGACGGCATCACCGTCGGCGAACCCGCCGAACGGTTCGAAGATGCCCGGATAGGATTCCGACCCGCCCAACCCGCAGGCCGCGGCGATCGCCAGGTTGAACTGATGGCCACCGTGTGGCACGCAGCGCTGGGCCTGCCAACCGTTCTTGGCCAGGATGGCCAACGTGCGCTGGTACTCGGTGAACCCGTAGCTCAGCGCCGAGTCCATCTGCAGGACATCGCGGTCCGGTCGGAGGCCGCCGTAGCAGATCAGATTGGTCGCCTCCTGGCGCGACAGCAGGTTCTCTCCTGTCGCGAGCACGCCGGGATAGTGGTCGGCCACCGCCGAGAGTCCTTGGAAATCAAGCGGATCCACGGGTTCCTCGTACCAGTGCAACGGTAGGGGCGCCAGGGCCTGGGCGTACTCCACGGCGGTGTCGGCGTCGAAGCGGCCGTTGGCGTCGACGGCCAGCGAGCATCCGTCGGGCAGGATGCCGAGCACCGCCTCGATGCGCTCGAGGTCATCGGCCAGCGGTGCGCCGCCGATCTTCATCTTCACCGTGCGGTAGCCCAGATCCAGGTAGCCCAGCATCTCGTCCTTGAGCGCGTCGATGCCGCGGTCCGGGTAGTAGTAACCGCCGGCGGCATAGACCCACACCCGCGGCGCCGGTGTGCCGGTGCCTGCCGGTGAACGCGTCGCCATCAGATGCGCCGCGCTGACACCGGCGAGCTTGGCGGCCAGGTCCCAGCTCGCCATGTCGAGGATGCCGACCGCGACCGCGCGGTCACCGTGGCCGCCCGGTTTCTCGTTGCACATCGCCGCTGCCCAGATGAGTTCGGGATCGAGATGGCCCGTACTCGGATCGATCAACGTGTCGGCATCGGCCTCGAGCACGCGGGGAATGATGCGGTGCGACAGGATGCCCGGCTGGGCGTAGCGGCCGTTGCTGTTGAAACCGTATCCGACCACTGGTTTTCCGTCGCGGACTTCATCGGTGACGATGGCCAGCACGCTGACGTCCATCTTGGAGAAGTTGATGAAGGCGTTCGCCATCTCGCTGGAGATCGGCACGGTGATGTGCCGGATGTCGACGATCCGCATCTCAGACCTTCGCCCCGAGATCGACACCGGCGGACAGCATGGCGGCGCGGATGTTCT
This sequence comes from uncultured Mycolicibacterium sp., assembly GCA_945957405.1. Taxonomy (GTDB): domain Bacteria; phylum Actinomycetota; class Actinomycetes; order Mycobacteriales; family Mycobacteriaceae; genus Mycobacterium. Next base: position 21,834 of record CAMFLL010000087.1, read on the forward strand.
CGCGGGCACCGTCCTCCAGCGCCATCAACGGTGACCGCACGTAGGCCGAGCGCAGGATGCCGCGCTCGACCAGGCCGAGCTTCATGGCCGGGGTCGACTCGATATGGGAGGTCCGATGGTAGACGGCCTTGGTGATCGGCAGCATGCGGTCGTGCACCTCTTTGGCGGCGTCGTAATCGTGCGCCTTGGCCTTCTCCAGCTCTTCGACCAGCAGTTCGGGGATGAGTGCGCCGTAGCCGACCAGCGCTCCGTCGGACTCCCACATGGTGTGCAACAGGAACTCGTCCTGGCAGGTCAGGATCTGGATGTCGGGGAACTCGGCGCGGATGACCGGTACCTCGGTGTCCCACCTGATCATGTCGCGGGCGCCGTCCTTGATGGCGACGACGCCGTCGAGTGCGCACAATTCGAGCAGCAGCGGCAGGGTGAACGTCGCCTTGGTGACGTTGGGGAACTGGAACGCGATGATGGGCAGGTGCGCGGCGGACCACACCGCGCGGTAGCGGTCCTGGACCGAACCGGGCTGGAACCCGAACCGCACCGCCGACGGCGGCGGGAAGATGAGCACCGAGTCAGCGCCGCCGTCGGCCGCGCGCTCGGCTTCGACGGCCGCCAGCCGGGTGCCATCACCGATGACACCCGCGACCACATGCAGATCGGGGACCTCCGACTTCACCGTGCGTACGATCTCGGCGCGCTCGTCACTGGTGAGCGCGCTGCCCTCGCCGGCGTGGGAGTTGAGCACTATCGCGACCACTCCTGGAATCGTTTTCATCCAGGACACGTAAGAAACGAGGCTGTCGAAATCGACATCCCCCTTGTCGTCGAAGGGAGTGACGATGGCCGGGATGAGGCCACGCAAGTCGGGAGCGGACATCTTCGCCTCTCTAGGGATGACGTCGCCTCTGTGCGGATGACGTCGGATCAAGACCATTGAAGCAGCGGGTAACACCCTCGTGCAAGGGAGATCTCGCAGAAGTCGGCGTATTGTCGGCGCGCCGGGGACGCCGTGACCGTAGCCGCACCGGTCCGGCCGGACCATCGCGAACGCTCCGCGACGGCGCACCGGAAGAAGGTCTGGACGGCGGACGCGAACAGGTCGTAGGGTTGGAATCGATACGATGACCTGGAGGAGTGGCCTGTGGCGAGATCCGGCACCGACGGCAAGACGTTCGATGTGGTCGTGGTGGGCGGAGGTGGCGCCGGTCTGGCCGCGGCCGTCTCCGCCGCCGAACGCGGAGCTTCGGTCGTCGTGCTGGAGCGCCTGGAGAAGCTCGGCGGTACCACCGCGTACTCCGTGGGTTCACTGACGGCTGCCGACACACCGCTGCAACGCCGCAAAGGCATCCGGGATGATCCCGCCGAACTCGTCGAGGACATGTGGGCGTTCGACCAGGAACTGCTCGGTGACGACGCCCCCGACCTGCGCCGGCTCTACGCGGTGGAGTCGGGCCGCACCTACGACTGGCTGGTGTCGCACGGCGTGGCGTTCTCCGGCCCGTACCCCGAACCCCCAC
>CAMFLL010000088.1 GCA_945957405.1 uncultured Mycolicibacterium sp.
CCATGGCCCTGCGGGATGGCAGCGACGTCGACGCCATCACCGGTCGGCACCGGCTGTTGTCCGATTACCTGGTCGAAGAGGTGCTCGATCATCTGGACGCGCCGACGGCGGCCTTCGTCTGCGAAGCGGCGGTGCTCGATCGCTTCTGCGCCGCCCAACTCGACGAAATACTGCTGCGCGACGATTCGGCGCAGATGCTCGCCGCGTTGGCCGCCGCGGGTGCCGCCTTCCTGGTCGGACTCGACGAGCACCGGCAGTGGTACCGGTTCCATCGGATGGTTGTCGACCTGTTGAGAGCCCGGCTCCGCGACGATCGGCCGGCCAGATATCGCGAGCTGCTCGCGCGGGCAGCCGAGATCCGCGAACGCGACGGGGACATCGACGGCGCGCTGCTGGCCGTCGTGGACATCGGCGACCGGGCCAGTGCCGCCCGGCTGGTCGCGCGCGAGGCGGTGCAGCTGGGCTTCGACGGTCGCGCCAGCGTGCTCGAGCGCCGGATCGGACTGCTCGACCAGCAGACCTTCACCGATCATCCCGACGCCGCGATCGCCCGCGCCTGGCTGGGTGTGACGACCGGCGACGCCGGCCTGATCCACCGGTCGCTGATCATGGCGACCAAGGCGGATCACGGCGGGCCGTTGGCCGACGGGACCCCGTCGGTGCGGGTGGCCGCCGCCCTGGTGGGATCGATGGTGGGCGTCGGCGGCGTCCATGACGTGGTTCGCCATGCTGACGTGGTGCGCGACGCAGGCGATCACCTCGTCAACCCGTGGTGGGGTGCAGCGACGGTGATGAAGGGCGCGGCGCTGTCCATGCTGGGTGACCTCCGCCGCGCCAGGAACCTGCTGGAGTCGGCGTTGCCCGTCATCGAGGACCTGCCCGGTTTCCACGCCGCCGCGCTGGCTCACCTGGCACTGCTTGAGCTGGGCGACGGCGACGATGCCGCGGCGATCCGGCGTAGCACCGCAGCTCTGGCGATCGCCGACAGTTTCGATCTGTGTGACGTGGTGCCGATGGTGGTCGTGTATGCCACCGCCGCGGTGATCGCCGCCCGGGTCGGTGATGAACAGGCAGCGCGCAAGGCCGTCGGCGTCTGCGAAAACCTGCTCGACCGGCTGGGTACGTTGGCCGCCCGAACGGCGCTGCTCGGGCACGGCTTGCTGGCCTGGACCGGCGCAGCTCTGCAGGACAGCGAACTGCGCGCCCGGCACCTGGTCGCGGGCGATCGGGCCGGCAAGCGCGAACCCGATGCGGTGGCGTTGTCACGCCGCCTCGAGCGGGTGCGCATCATGCCGATCGGCGGCCAGTGCCGCCCGTTGACCGCAGCCGAACTGAAGCTGCTGCCGTACTTGGCGACTCATCTGTCGCTGCAGCGCATCTCCGAGGAACTGATGATCGGGCGCGAGACCGTCAAGAGTCAGGTCACCTCGATCTACCGCAAGCTTGCGGTGTCGTCGCGCGCTGCCGCGGTTGTCGAGGCGAAACGGGTTGGACTGCTGTCTGATTGAGCGAAGCTCATTCGCCCTTGGCCCACGACCACGCTGTCAGGAGCCAGCGGCCACCGGTACGGCGCAGCGCGACCGTGTAGACCGAGCCGGTCTGCCTGACAGCAGTTCCCTTGAGGCGCAATGTCATCGAGGCCGGTAGCACCACATAGGCGTGGTCGCCGTTGATGTCGACATGACGCGGTTCGCCGAACGAGATCCGGTACTCGCCGGCTCCCAGACGAGCACCCTCGACGGTCACGTCATGCCACCAGTCGGCCGCCGCCGTGGGTCCTTGCCACACATGCGGCGGCATCCCGTCGAGGATCTGCATCGGGTTGTCGCACAACGCCACCATGGCCGCCGCGTCCTCATGGTTGAAGGCGGCGATGTACTGCAACACCGCGCACAGCGGGTTCTCGAAGGAGGTCATGGTGGTGCTCCGATGGCGTCGTGTTCCTCATGGCGTCGTGTTTCTCATGGCATGGTCGCCAGGTTGCGCCACAGCGTGCGCAGACTGTCGGTGCCGCCGAACAACGTCGTGAAGTGGGTCGAGTCGATCAGGACGATGTCGCCGGCCCGTTCGCCGCCCGGAGGCATCCAGATCACCGCGTTGAACTCGGTGTTGCCGGCCACGGTGAACGGGTGCGGTCGGTCCGGGTCGACGGGTTGACGTCCCAGAACTCGCAGCGAATCGCTTGCGGGGGCGGTCAATTCATAGTGGGGGAGGTGTTGGTGGAAACTCAGCGTCGGCACGCCTGCCAACAGACCCCGGCCGTCGAGGTCGCTGAAGGTCACCAATGGCGCGATCTCCTTGGTGCCGTCCACCACCGCTGGCCGCAGCCCCCATGTGTTGTGCACCGGAACATCGAGGCCGTGCATCAAACTCCGGGTGTATTGGCTGAAGCGCTGCTGGCGCGGCACCAACCGGTCCCCGTGGTGTTCGTACTCCATCTGGCGTTGCGCCAGGTCGTCGGTGAAACCCACGTCGTGATGCGGTGCCAGGAGCAGGCATGTACCGTCGCGCCGCAGCCATTCGGTGATCGCCTCCACCTCGGCGTCGGAGGCTTCCAGGCCCGCGGTCAGATGGTCGAGTCCGAACACCAGCAGCGTGTCGGTGTCGGCCAGGATCCGCTCGTCGATCGGCTGGGCGTATCCCGCCTGATCGACGCGCTGGAACACCGCCACCGGGTGGCCGGTGAGCTCACCGGCCAGGTCCTGGAAGCTCAGCGTCGAGCGGTGGAAGAGTTCCAGGGTTCCGGCAATGCCCTGCAGGAAATTGGCCGCGTCGAACTCGGGTGTCTCGTACGCCGGGTAGATGACGTTGCGGACCTCGGTGATGGTGGAGAAGCGATTCGACATCGCGGCTGGATCGCGCTGCGCCTCCCAGGGATAGCTCCACGTCCAGTAGATGCTGATGCGCCGCTTGCCGTCGGCGGGCCGGGCGACGTGGTCCTGGTTGTAGGTGCGGGCCGGCCGGGCAGCGGTCATGGTTGGTTCCCATTCTCCAGCGTCGTGAGGTAGCGCAGGGCGGAAAGCCCCGGCAGGAAGAAATACGCACCACCTCGCAGGGTGGTGAACGCCGGGATTCCCTTGTGTACCTTTCGGATCGGACGTTTGGGTACGGTGAAGTCGAGGGTGCCGTCCTGAGTTCCACAGATCGGGTCATGCTCGTTGCCGAGTTCGTGGAAGCTCTTGTCGTTGATCCAGACGTTCTGCGCGAACTCGAATTGGCGAACCAGGCTGGCGCAGATGATGAAGGCCGCGATACCGCGGTCCACGCCGTCGTCGGTCGCACCGTCGGGTAGGGCAGGGCCGTAGGTGGCGCCTCGCCGGATCATGCGCCGACGGTTCATGTAGTGCGCGGTGTCGCGCGGGTTGAGCCGCCGCGCATGGGACCCCAGTGGGCACGCATACCCGAAGGGATCCATCTCCTTGTAGTTGAAATCGTTGTTACGCATGGGATCTGCACCGAGTTCGGGATCATCGGCGTCGGGACACAGCACCAGCGGTGCGCCACTACGCCAGCGGCCCATGAACTTCGCGGCCAGCAACTCCTGCTCTTCGGGGGTTCCGGCGCGCTCGGCGCAGTAGCCGCGGAAGTCCGCGACGTGTTCCTGCAGTCGGCGGTAGGCCATGAAACTCCCGTTACGGGACAGTATCTCGGGCTGGGGCAGGTCGACCGGGGGGCCCACTTCGTCGGGGTAACCGAGGATGAATTCGCCTGGTTCCAGGGGATCGCCCGACCCCGGAGTGGGTTCTTCGCCCGACCCCTTCATCACCGGCTGCGACAGCCGATCCCGGAAACCGAAGTGGTCGTGTGCGTAGTTGAACGGCGGGTGCGCGTTGAGATCCAGGTAGGACAGCGAGCGCACACCCGGGGTGCCCGCCAGCAGCTTGTCGTGCTCGCCGATGCAGCGACGGTACTCAGATTCGTCGCGGGCGAACAGGATGGCGATGGCGTGCAGGTCGTCACCGGCCAACCCGCCGACCCAGTGCTGCGGGGCGTTGGCCCCGGTGTCACCGAGGATGCCGGCGCGGGCGGGCATCCCCTCCCGGAACTCGTCGGGAAAGGTGGCCAGCGAGTGGTCGTCGACGCCGAGCGCCCGCAGCCCGGACCACGTGAATGCCAACGTGATCCAGCGATCCGAGGTGTCCATGGTGGCGCGCACTTCGGCGGCGGACTGGACTCGATCGAGCAGTGCGGTCAACCAGTCCTGCCCGCCCTGGCGCGTGTCGAACGTCAGGAACTCGTACCGGCCGGTCAGTGCCGGAGTGCGGGTCAGCAGGATGTGCTGGATGTCGTCGAGTTCGAGCGTCACTGCATCTGGTCGAGCATGTCGGAGAACGCAGCCTTGAGGCGCAGCGCCTTCTTGATCTCGTCGGCGGTCACATACGGGTACTCGCCGTACTCCAGGAAGCTCGGGCACTGGTGGTCGCGGACGAATGTGATGAATGCCTCGGGGTTGGTCTTCCAGTCCTCGGGAAATCCTTCGAGATTGGTGAACACCGTGGTGATACCGGTTTCGCTGAACAGGCGTACGGCGTCCTCGGTGTACTTGTCGAAGTCCGTGTCGAAGATGCCCTGGTACTGGAAATGCAGGCCTGACCCGACATCGAACAGCACCCACCGCAGATAGTGCAGCCGCAGCGGGGCAAGCACATCGGGTGAACCCGCGATGGCTTCCTCGATCTGCTTACCGTACGCGCGGACAGCTTCCTCGCGCCCCTCCTTGACCTTGGCGATGATCGAGAAGCCGTAGCACGCCGGGGTGCGCGGATAGACAGCCCCGTAGCGGCCGCGTTCGAGTTCGAAATAGCCCTCTGGAGGGATCGCCTTCGCCGCCGGTTTCGACCACACCTGTTCCTGCGCGGACATCCGCCACCTCTTCCCTCGACTGTGCTGACCGACCGCAGCGGTGCGTTGCGGACACTCACGATATTGAGCCGTCGGCGCAGCTGTCGTCCCCCGAATCGGGGGATGGGCGAAATTTCACCCGGTTTGGGGGATGGCCTCGTCAGCGATGGTTTTTACGCTCATGTCAGTTTGTCTAGGAGTTGCCGGAACGGGGGGCACATGCGGGTGAGCAATCTGGTGGTGGCGTTGGCGATACCGGCGGTTGTCGGCTCTGGTCTGGCGTTCGCACCGTCGGCGGCCGCCGAATGCACCAATGCCGGTGGTGTCACGCTGTGTTCGCAGGGCCAGGTGCGTGGGCCGGACACCGGCGAGGGGGCGGGCAGTAGATCGGGCCCGGTGGTGCCGTACCCCTGCGAGTACGACTGGTACTGCGATGACTGGGATATGGACGTGATCGTCGATCCAGGGCCTCCCGGTCCGGGGGGTCCGGGAGGCCCTGGCGGCGGGATCGACATCGGCAGGCCGGGACGGCCCGGCATCGGACCGCGCTGAGCGTGGACAGTCAGGCGCGGAGAACACCCAGGAGAAGGGGAACAAGGATGTCGTCTCACACGAAGATGTCGTCTCGCATGAGGGTCGCGCGGCGTGCCGTCGTTGCCGCCCTGGGCGGTTGTATGGTGCTGCTGACCGCGGTTCCGGCATCGGCCGATCCGCCCAACTGCACGTCGGCGGATCTGGCCGGCATCATGTCGGGTGTCACCGCCGCGACGTCCGTCTACCTGTTCACTCACCCGGACGTGAACACCTTCTTCACCGGTCTCAAAGACCTTCCGATGGAGCAGAAGCGGCAGGCCGCGCAGGATTATCTGGCATCGAATCCACAGGTGAAAGCCGACCTGCAAGGTATCCGGCAGCCGTCGGTGGACTTCCGCAACCGTTGCGGCGCATAGCGATCCGAGCTCAACGCGCGTCCGGTGCGACGGCGTCGGCCAGGCCGGCGGGGATGCCGGGTACGCGCGCGATGGCGTCGAGCAGCGCGTGGGCGCACGAGTCGGCGAGCTGGCCGGCGTCCAGGGACGGGTCGATGATGCGTCGCCGGCACATCTCCAGGGTGTAGGCCAGCCAGGCGTAGACCGTGACGGCCAGATCGCGTTCGACCTTCGAGTCGAGCGCAGGAGCCACCGCGACGATCGCACTCATGATGCGTTGCATCTGGCGTTCGTTGTCGGCGTCGTCGACCGTGGCCAGCGCGGGGTCGGTGCGACCGAGGCCGACGTGCGCGGCCCACGATCCGTGCGGATGCTGCTCGTGATATTCCAGGTAGGCCAGCACGCCGGAACGCAGCTGCGCGAAGAGGTTCTCGCCGGGCTCCGCGGACGTGCTGGTGGCCTCGAACAACTGCTCGGCCTCGGCGCGGATGACCTCGGCAAAGAAGGCCCGCTTGTCGGGGAAGTAGTGGTACATCAGCGCGCGCGATACCCCTGCGCGCTCGGCGATCTCGTCGATGCGAACATCGTCGTAGGGTCGCTGGCCGAACACGTCGGCGCCGAGCTTGAGCAGTTCGGCCCGGCGGTCGTCGGGTGAGAGCCGACGACGTGACGGCTTGTCGCCAGGGGTGGTGCGTGGCATCTGAACATACTACTTGACACATGTATAACAGCGGTGGAGGCTGGTCTCATGACCGCCGTCGCGTCCGAACCGCGCGGAATCCCAGCGGGGAAGGCACTGCGCCACCCACGAATCCCGCGTCCGCCCAGGCGGATACCGCTGATCGGTGACGTCCTGACGTTCCGCGGTGACGAACCCAGTCAGTCCGCGGCCGACTACGCCGCCGATCTGGGGCGTATCTACGAGTTCACCTTCCTCGGCGCGCGTTACGTCGTGGGCGCCGGCACCGACGTGGTCACCGACCTCAACGACGAGAAGCGGTTCTGCAAGCACCTCGGGCCGGACATGGTGGCGCTACGCATCCTCGGTGGCGACGGCCTGTTCACGGCACACAATGACGAACCGAACTGGCAGCGCGCGCATGCGCTGCTGATGCCGGCGTTCACCCAGGCCGCGATGCGGCGCTATCACGACGCCATGGTCGACGTCGGTGCCGAGTTGACCCGCGCCTGGGATGCCCACGCGGGGGCGGGCACAACGGTCGACGTGTCCGCCGACACCACGCGCATGACCCTGGAGAGCATTGGGCGTTGCGCGGCGGGATACTCGTTCGGCGCCTTCGAGTCCGACCGCGTCCACCCGTTCGTCGAACACATGATCGCCGCGCTGCGCGGCTGTGACAGGCTCGGCGTGTTCTGGGAGACCTATCTACCCAGATTCGTCGCGGGTGTCTATGAGCGAAGGGTCCGCAGGCACGCGGCCTACCTGCACGGCATCGCCGACGACATCGTGGCCCGACGCCGTGCCGACGGGCTCGGTTCCCATGAAGACCTGCTCGAGATCATGCTCACTCCCGATGCCGACGGCGCCCCCGCGCTCGACGAGGCCAACATCCGCTACCAGTTGATCAATTTCCTCATCGCCGGACACGAGACAACCTCAGGCGCGCTGTCTTTCGCGTTGTACTTTCTGTCGGTCAATCCGGACGTCTTCGCCAAGGCGCGCGCGGAAGTCGACGAGGTGTGGGGTTCGGCCGAACGACCGCAGTTCGAGCAGGTCGCCAAGCTGCGCTACGTGCGCCGCGTGCTCGACGAGTCGCTGCGGCTGCAACCCACGGTGCCGGCCTACTATCGCGCGGCGCGGGCGGACACCGTACTGGCCGGCGAATTCCCGATCCGTAAGGGCGAGTGGGTGCTTGCGCTCATCGGATCGCTGCACCGCGACCCGCGCTGGAGCGCACCGGGCCTCAAGCCGGTCCACGAGTTCGACCCCGATCGGTTCGCCACAGAGCACGTCAAGGCGCGGCCCGGGCATCTGTACAAGCCGTTCGGCACCGGGCAGAGATCCTGTATCGGGCGACAGTTCGCGTTGCACGAGGCGGTACTGGTGCTCGGCACACTGATCCGGCGTTATGACCTGTTACCCGACCCGGACTATGAGCTGCAGGTCGCGGAACGGTTGACGTTGATGCCAAAGGATTTCGTCGTGCGGCTGCGACCGCGCACCGCGCCGACCACTCAGGTATCCAGCGACCGCTGATAGCGGCGCATGCCGGCCAGCCAGCGGTCGTAGTCAGAACTCTTGTGCCGGTACATGTCCAGTACCTGCGGATGCGGTAGCACCAGGAATCGGCCGTCGCGGACGGCGTCGATGGTGGCCGCGGCCACCTCGTCGGCTCCGAGCACGGTACCCGAGCGCACCACCGCCTCGACCGCCGCGCGCGTGCCGGCGTCGGCGCCGGACTGGATGGCGTGGAGCAGGGGAGTGTCCACCCCGAGCGGGCACACACAGCTCACGCCGATCCCGTCATCGCCGTAGGTGATGGAAAGCCATTCCGCGAAACCCACCGCGGCGTGTTTGCTCACGGCGTATCCCGCCGCGCCGATCTGGGTCAACAGACCGGCCGCCGAGGCCACTGCGACGAAATGCCCACGTCCGCGCGAGCGCCAGTGCGGCACGATGAGATTCGCCGCCCGGACGTGAGCCCGCAGGTTGATGTCAAGGATGCGGTCCCAGTCGGCTTCGGTGCCAAGATCCGGCGCACCGATCACGCCCGCGTTCGCGACGAAGATGTCGACCGGACCGAACTCCTGGCTCGCCAGCGTGATGAGCGCTTCGATGTCGCCGGTGTCGGCGGCGTCGGCGCGCAGTGCCACTGCCGAGCCGTCGTTGTCGCGGACGGTGGCGGCGGTGGCCTGTGCGCCCCCCTCGTCGATGTCGCCGATCACCACGCGGGCGCCGCCGGCGGCGAACCCCTGCGCCAGCGCCCGGCCGATACCCGATGCACCACCGGTGACGATGACCGTGCTGCCGTCGATCTCCATGGTCCCGTGTCTACCACCCGATCACGGTGCAACGAGCAGCGAGGTCAGCCGAACTTGACGCCCTGGGCGAGCGGCAGTTCCGAGGAGTAGTTGACCGTGTTGGTGGCCCGGCGCATGTAGGCCCGCCACGAATCCGACCCGGACTCGCGCCCGCCACCGGTCTCCTTCTCACCGCCGAACGCACCGCCGATCTCGGCGCCCGAGGTGCCGATGTTGACATTGGCGATACCGCAGTCGGAGCCGTCCGGGCCCATGAAGCGTTCGGCCTCACGGATGTCGGTGGTGAAGATAGCCGACGAAAGACCTTGGGGCACGGCGTTGTTCAGGGCGATTGCGTCGTCGAGCGTGTCATAGGTGAGCACGTAGAGAATGGGTGCGAATGTCTCGCTGTGCACCACCGCGGTCTGGGATGGCATGCGGACCACGGCCGGGCTCATGTAGTAGGAGCGCGCACCGTCGACCTCGAAGCGTTCGCCGCCGATCACCTCTCCACCGTCGGCTTGCGCCTGTTCGAGGGCCCCGACCATGTCGCGGTAGGCCTTTTCGTGGATCAGCGGGCCGATGAGCGTGCCGTCGGTGAACGGATCACCGATCGGCAGGCTGCGGTATGCGCCCGCGATCCGCTCGACCAGTGCATCGGCCACCGAGGTGTGCACGATCAGCCGGCGCAGCGTGGTACAGCGCTGGCCGGCGGTGCCTGCCGCGGCGAAGACGATGCCGCGCACCGCAAGATCGAGATCGGCCGACGGCGTGACGATGGCTGCGTTGTTGCCGCCCAACTCGAGGAGCGCCTTGCCGAACCGTTGCGCGACGCGGGGCCCGACCTCACGGCCCATCCGCACCGATCCGGTCGCCGAGACCAGCGCGACCCGCGGGTCGTCGACCAGTGCTTCGCCGGTTTCGCGGCCGCCGAGAATGAGGCGGCTCACCCCACTGGGCGCGCCCACGTCGGCGGCGGCCCGCTCGATGAGCGCCTGACAGGCGATCGCGGTCAGTGGCGTGAGGTCCGACGGCTTCCACACCACGGTGTCACCACAGACCAGTGCCACGGCGGTGTTCCAGGCCCAGACGGCCACCGGGAAGTTGAACGCCGTGATGACACCGACCACGCCGAGCGGGTGCCAGGTCTCCATCAACCGGTGCCCGGGTCGCTCGGAGGCGATGGTCTTGCCGTACAGCTGGCGTGACAGACCCACCGCGAACTCGCAGATGTCGATCATCTCCTGGACCTCGCCGAGGGCCTCGGAGGTGATCTTGCCCGCCTCGATGGTCACCAGGGTGCCCAGATCGGCCTTGTGCTCGGTGAGCAGTTCGCCCAGGCGCGCCACCAACGCGCCACGAACCGGAGCCGGGGTGGTGCGCCATGTCGAGAACGCCTCGGCGGCCTCGGTGATGGCGGCCTCCGCGGCGGCAGGACCACCGTCGACGACCTTGAAGAGGATGTCGCCGGTGATCGGCGTGCTCGATGGCAGCCCGTCGGCGTCCGGTGCGCCCAACTCGGCCTCCGCGCCGACCGCCGCCAGCGCCGCGCGGGCCCGGTCCCGGAGGTCGTCGGCCGTGGGCAGGGAAACTTCTGTCTGCATGGTTGTCATGATCCGCCTTCTCGTTTGACAGGTGAGGGTTCGTGGTGATGGTGATCGTCGAGCGCCGGTGTCGTCCGGGTCATCGGGCTCGGCTGCTGCGATAGTCTCCCGCCATGCCCGACGCCGAACATCTCGACGAGGTCGACCGGACGCTGGTCCGGGAACTGGTCGCCGACGGCCGGGCCACGCTTGCCCAGCTGGCGAGCAGTGCCGGCCTGTCGGTGTCCGCGGTGCAGTCGAGGGTGCGCAGGCTGGAGGCGCGCGGCGTGGTCACCGGGTACACGGCGCGGATCAATCCGGAGGCCGTGGGGCACATGCTGTCGGCGTTCGTCGCCATCAACCCCCTCGATCCTTCTCAACCCGATGATGCCCCGGCCCGTCTGGAACACATCTCGGCGATCGAGGCGTGCCACTCGGTTGCCGGCGATGAAAGTTATGTCCTGCTGGTGCGCGTCGAATCCGCCAGGGCCTTGGAGGATCTGCTGCAGCAGATCAGAACCGCTGCGAATGTGCGGACGCGAAGCACCATCATCTTACAAACTTTTTACGAAGGACGCGACTTCGTACCGTAACTATTCCTGTTTACTGGTTTGAAACCGTAAAAATTGCGCTAAGATGGCGGTCATGACCGCTGTCCTGTCTTCTTCGCGCCCGCGCGCCGTACGCGCCACCACCGCCCCCGCCGAAGTCCACGACGTGCTCGCGCGCAGCATCCTGGCCGACGGCATGGACCTGGTACTGGACCTGGAGCGTTCGCGTGGCTCCTACCTGGTCGACGCCCGCGACGGCCGTCGTTATCTCGACATGTTCACGTTCTTCGCATCCTCAGCGCTCGGGATGAACCATCCCGCGCTCGCCGATGACGCGCCCTTCCGCGCCGAACTGGCTGCGGCCGCAGTCAACAAGCCGAGCAACTCCGACATCTACACCGTGCCCATGGCGCGTTTCGTCGAGACCTTCGCCCGCGTCCTCGGCGACCCCGCACTGCCTCACCTGTTCTTCGTCGACGGCGGTGCGTTGGCCGTCGAGAACGCTCTCAAGGTCGCCTTCGACTGGAAGAGCCGTTGGAACGAGGCGCACGGTATCGACCCGGAGCTGGGCACCAAGGTGCTGCACCTGCGCGGCGCGTTCCATGGCCGCAGCGGTTACACGCTGTCGCTGACCAACACCGACCCGAACAAGGTCGCGCGGTTCCCGAAGTTCGACTGGCCCCGCATCGACGCGCCTTACGTGCGCGACGGACTCGACGATGCCGGGATGGCGGCCGTGGAAGCCGAGTCGCTGCGTCAGGCGCGCGCCGCCTTCGAAGCCAATCCGAACGACATCGCCTGCTTCATCGCGGAGCCGATCCAGGGCGAGGGCGGGGACCGGCATTTCCGGCCCGAATTCTTCGCGGCCATGCGCGCCCTCTGCGACGAATTCGACGCGCTGCTGATTTTCGACGAGGTGCAGACCGGCTGCGGGATCACCGGAACCGCTTGGGCCTTCCAGCAACTGGGCGTCTATCCCGACGTGGTGGCCTTCGGTAAGAAGACCCAGGTCTGCGGCGTCATGGCCGGCGGCCGCGTCGACGAGGTGCCCGACAATGTGTTCCACGTCAGCTCGCGGATCAACTCGACCTGGGGCGGCAACCTGGTCGACATGGTCCGCTCGCGGCGAATCCTCGAGACCATCGAAGCCGAAGGCCTGCTCGCCGAGGCGACCGAGCAGGGCCGCTATCTCCTGACCTGCCTGCAGGAGTTGGGTCGTGACCTGCCCGACACCGTGCGCGATGTCCGCGGCCGCGGCCTGATGTGTGCGTTCAGCATGCCGACGGCCGAGCAGCGCGACGAGCTGATCCGCCGCCTGTGGGATCACGGTGTGGTGATGCTTGCCAGCGGCCCGACCAGCGTGCGGTTCCGGCCCGCGCTCACGGTGTCGCGTGCCGACATCGACACCGCGGTGGCGGCGGTGCGCGAGGCGCTGAGCTGAATTTGACTGCTTCAGCTGAATTTGACTGCTTCACTCCTTACCCGCTTCGTGCCTCAGCGGGATCGTCGATTCAGCTGAGTCTGACTGCTTCACTCCTCACCCGCTTCGTGCCTCAGCGGGATCGTCGATTCAGCTGGTCGGGTCCGCCGTCAATCGGCGGATCCGCGCACGCAGCTGAGCCAGTTCGGGCCCCCCGACCAGTTCGCAGCCGTGCAGTTCGGCGAGTCGGCGCGCCGCGGGGGTGAACGGTTGATTGGACACCACCATGGTGGTGGCGCAGTCCTGCATCGGCGCTCCCGCCACCACCTCCTGGATGGCGGCGGGCCCGATGGGCCGTGAATAGCGTTTACATTGGATGGCAAGGCGATTGGGCCTGCGGCCGACTATCAGGTCGACCCCCCAGTCTCCCGTCACGGGTGTCATGATGACCGGCACTCCGCAACTGCGCGCCACGCCTGCGACATAGTCCTCGAACTGTGTTCCTGACATCGCCTGGGTGGGATTCTCACGCGTGCCGGGCGTGCGCACTCCTGTCAGGGCGCCCCGGAGAAACCGTGGCGCCCAACCGGTCACCACGCACGCGGCGAGCGCCGCGACGACGATCCAGCCGGGGCTGAGTTCCGCTGCGAAGGCGGCGATTGCCGCCGTAACGGCAACGACCGCGTACCACCTGACCCGCACAGCGGTGATGGTAGGACCGGACACCGACGTCAAGCCTGCGCGGCATGCGGTGCGACCGATAATCTCTTCACCATGTCAGAGTCGGCCGAACCTGTTACGCCGGCCGAACACGCCCTGGCCGGCGGGGATCCCCAGCGCGTCGGCTCATTCCGGTTCTATTTCGCCGATCAGCGCTGGGAATGGTCACCACAGGTCGAGCGGATGCACGGGTACGAACCGGGCACGGTGACGCCCACCACCGACCTCGTGCTGTCGCACAAGCATCCGGACGACTACGGCCAGGTCGCGGCAACCATCGAGGAGATGCGCCGTACCGCGCAGGCCTTCAGCACCAGGCACCGCATCATCGACACACGCGGCAACGTCCACCACGTCGTGGTGGTGGGCGATCGCATCCACGGTGACGACGGCGCGGTGATCGGTACGCACGGCTTCTATGTCGACGTCACGCCGTCGGTGCGGCAGGCGCACGACGACTCGGTGAACGAAGCCGTGACGGAGGCCGTCACCGAGGCGGTGGCCGAGATCGCCGAGGCGCGCGGCATGATCGAGCAGACCAAAGGGATGTTGATGTTGATCTACCGGATCAGCGCCGATGCGGCCTTCGATCTGCTCAAGTGGCGGTCGCAGGAGACGAACACCAAGCTCAGGGTGCTGGCTGAGCAGGTCGCGAAGGATTTCGGCGACCTCGTCTACGACGACATCCTCCCGCCGCGGGAAACCTTCGACCGCCTTCTGCTGACTGCACATCTCCGCGTCCAAGCCTGACGTTTATCCAGGTCGGCGCCGGGGAACTCGCTAGCACCTGCTGAGGGCGAGGACAATGGTGAGTATGCAGAGGTCAGGGGAGCGCGTCCACGGTGACCGGTTGGGTCACGAGGACGGCGAAACTCGGCTGGCCATCCGGTTCGCGATGGTATTGGCGCTGGTCGGCGTCGGTTTCCTGGTGGTCTCTGCGCTGTGGGTGAGTACGTGCGCGGGCGCGGGTGATGTCGACACCGTGGCGTGCGGGGTGCCTCAGCGGACCATCCTCGGACTCGGTGCGCCCTTGATCCTGCTCGGCGGTGCGATCTGGGCCTTCGTCCGCACATACCGCCTCTGGCGCAGCGAAGGTACGTGGTGGGGTTGGCAGGGCGCCGGTTGGTTTCTGCTCACTTTGATGCTGCTCACCCTCACGATGGGCTTCCCGGCGCTGGCCGGGCCCGTCGTCGGTTCCTGACGGCACCCCGTTCTCGACGACGCCGGGAGACGCCTCATCTCATCTCGTCTGGATCGTCGACGACGACCTCCTGCTGTTCCTGCCAGTCGGACGGATCGCTGTCCAGCGAAGGACCGCCGCTTCCGGACGGACCGGTTTCGGTGTCGACGATGACATCGTGTCGTTGCTCGGCGACGTCGTCGACCGGAACGTCGTCGGGAATGTCGAGAGTGCTCATGGGTCCGGGCTACCCCGGCGGTGAATGCGTCCAAACCGTGTCGTCAGAAGTGGTTTGACCCGGGCGCATGCGGGGGTACTGGACGAGAATCATGACTTGTTCAACCAATACAGGTACTTGCGTCGCGCGGCGGGAACGTCGGCTTGCCTAGCCGGCAGGAGCGCTGGGGTACTCTCTGTTCGATATCGCCGGGAGGCCAGTTGATGACAGATTCCGCAAGCGCGGACGGTGCACGCAGCGAACGCGTGCTCGAAGTCCGTGTTGCTGCCCGGCTCGAGAACCTCGCCGTCGTGCGCACGCTGATCGGGGCCGTGGGCACTTTCGAGGATCTCGACCTCGACGCGGTGGCGGATCTGCGCCTGGCGGTGGATGAGGCCTGTACCAGACTCATCCGCTCCGCATCCCCCGACGCGTCGCTGATCCTGGTGTTCGACCCACGCCCGAACGAGGTTGTGGTCGATGTCGCGACCACTGCGGTGAGTTCCGATGTCGGCGACATCCTCACCCCCGGCAGTTTCAGTTGGCACGTGCTGACGTCCCTCACCGATGATGTGCGCACGTTTCACAACGGCGTCGACATCGACGGGGCGGCATCGGCATTCGGTATCTCGATGACCACGAGGCGAGTGAGTCCGTCCAGGTGACACCCCCCGCGTCCCGCGGATCGTCTTCACGATCGAGTTCTGAATACGCCGATGTGCCGGACATGTTCCGCGAGTTGGCAGATCTGGAGACAGATTCCGCGCAGTTCCGACGTCAACGAGACGCCATCGTCGAGCGGTGTCTGCCGTTGGCCGACCACATCGCGCGCCGGTTCGACGGCCGCGGTGAGCCCCGCGACGACCTGGTCCAGGTTGCGCGCGTCGGGTTGGTCAACGCGGTGATCCGGTTCGACGTCAACGCCGGAAGCGATTTCGTGTCGTTCGCGGTACCGACCATCATGGGCGAGGTTCGTCGCCACTTCCGGGACAACAGTTGGTCGGTCAAGGTGCCGCGCCGGCTGAAGGAACTGCACCTCCGCCTGGGCAGCGCGACAGCCGAACTGTCGCAACGACTCGGCCGCGCGCCGACCGCCTCGGAGCTTGCCGCCGAACTCGAGATGGACCGCGACGAAGTGGTCGAAGGGCTGGTGGCCGGCAGTTCCTACAACACGCTGTCCATCGACAGCGGTGGCAGCGGTGATGAGGATGCCCCCGCCATCGCCGACAGCCTCGGTGATGTCGACACATCCTTGGACCAGATCGAGAACCGGGAGGCGCTGCGGCCCCTGCTGGAGTCTCTCCCAGAGCGGGAACGCACCGTTGTCGTCCTGCGCTTCTTCGAGTCATTGACGCAGACCCAGATCGCCGAGCGTGTGGGCGTATCGCAGATGCATGTGTCGAGACTGCTTGCGCGCGCGCTCGCGCGGTTGCGCGACCAGATGGAGTAGAGCGCCTCAGCGGGCCGTTGCATGTGCTGCGACAGAACGCAATTCGGCGATCGCATCGCGTCCACCGAGCAGCAGTCCGGCGAGCCCGCCGACCGCGGCGGCGAGCAGGATCGCCACCAGGGCGAGGACGCCGCTGGGCATGAACAATCGGACCGGCAGGGCAAGCGCCACGATGCCTGCGGTCGCACACACTGCCGGCCGCATGGCTGTGAACGCTTCTCTGAGCGGCGTTTTCGTCAATCTGCTGCCCATGATCAAACGCAGCGCGCCATACACCATGGTGAAGCCGAGATGGACGGCCGCCACCGCCGCGAGGCCATGGTAGGAGGCGATGATGAACCCGGCGAGCAGGACGAAGGTCAGTGGCGTGTTGATGGCGAGCAACAGCCCGGGCCGGCCCAGTGCGGGGAAGATGTCACCGGAGGCGTAGCCGATGGACTGCAGACCCATCGCGATGCTGAGGATGATCAGCGGCACGATGATGGGCTGCCAGTGCGGGCCCAGCGCCGCGGAGACCAGATCGCGGGCGCACAGCGCGATGACGGCGCCGACGGTGAGCCCGAACAACGTCGAGAGTCGCAGTACCCGCAGCATCGTGACGCCGAGGTCGTGCTGGCCGCTGCTGCGTGTCTTGGCGTACACGGGAAAAGCGATGCTCGAGAACACCCAGTACGCGTTGCTGAGCACCATCTCCGGAATTCGGAACGCGAGGTTGTAGTAGCCGAGTTCGGTCGGCCCCATCCGGTGTCCGACCACCAGATAGTCGGAGTTGGTGCCGATTTCGGCGAAGACCTTGAGCGCGGTGACGGCCAGCCCGAAGCGCAGCAGGGCGGGCACCGTCGACCGGTCGAGCTGGATGCGCGGGCGGTAGGGGACCAGCAGCCAGTTCAGCGCGGTTCCGCACAACTCGCTGGCCAACAGGCCGACCACGATGGACCAGACCCCGAATCCCATCAGGGCCATGGGCACCGATACGGCAACGCGCGTGACACCCCTGGAGATCTCGACGGCCGCGCGCCGCTTGTACTGCAGATCGCGCTTCAGGATGGCGTCGTGGATCTGGCCGAGGCCGCGCAGGATCAAGAAGACGAACAGCGCCCGATAGACATTCTCCTGGCCGGGCGTGTGAAAGAACTCGGCAAGCCAGGGTGCGCTGATCCAGCCGATGACGAACATGGTGACGCAGATACCGAGGTTGAGGGTGAACGCGGTGTGGACGCGCGAGCTGACGCCCTTCTCCTGCTCGTAGATCAGCGCCGCACCGATTCCGAGATCGAGGATGATCTCGAGGTAGGCGATGATGGTCAGGCCGGCCGCGACGATACCGAAGTCCGTAGGTGCGAGCAGACGTGCGAGCAGCAGCGTGGTGATGAACACCAGGACCTTGGTGACACCGAACGAAAGGCCGGACCACACAATACTTTTGACCGCGACCCGGGCCACCGGCGGTTCGGTGGCCTCGGTTTGGGATTCGGAGGCGCTCATGGTCAGTGCACTTCCGCCAGGCGTCGTCCGATCACCGATTTCACACCGGCTGAGATGGCCCGCGGGTTGACCCGCACGAAACGCAGGCGCGTGTCGGTGACCTCACCGTCGGCGAGCCGGGCTTTCCAGTCGTGCTCGCCCCGCAGGAAGTCGACCGCCGTGTAGCCCTCGGCCGCGGCCTGCGTCATGGCCCACGCGCGCAACGCGAAACCAGGCGTGATGCCCAGGTCGGGGCGTAATCCCCCGGAGTAGAAGCAGATCGTGTTGTCCCAGGTGATCTGGTAGGAGAGCGCGACGTCGTCGGCACCGACCCGCATCCGCGCGATGCGGGCCTGGCCCGCCTCACTCATCTGCCGGGCCGCGATGCGGTGGAACCGCCTGCGCGCGTCGGTGGCGAATACGGTTGACCGGTCACCGAAGCGGGCGTTGTGCATCACCATCAGAGTATCGAGCAGATCGACCACCTCGTCCGGTCGAGTGAGCATCTCGACGCTACCGCCCTGCTCTTCGACGCTTCTGAGTTCACGACGCAGGCGTTTCCGGCTCCCCTTGCTGATGATCGCGTCGCCATCAGGCCGCAGCACGCAGGTGCGGATCACCACCTGCTCGTCGTCGCGGGCGACGAACCGGGGTCGGCGCAACACGCTCCTCAACGCCGGGGTCAGGGCGGCGAGTTCGGCCAGGGCGTCGAAGTCCAGCACATCCCAGTCGCGTCGGTGTGCGATGTGCGTGGCGATCGCCAGGGCGACTTCGGCGCGGTCATCGGGTGTGCTCACGACATCGAGGTGATCGGGGGTGAACCAGTGCCAGCCGGCCACGCCGAGCGTGCGGAGACCCTGGCGTTCGACGATCTCGATGGGCAACAGGCCGGTGACCCTGCCGTCCCGCCGGCACAGGAGAACCTCACTGGCGGAGACGAGTTCGGCGACTTGCGCCAGCGCCCCGCACCACTCCCAGGTCAGGAACGGGGTCGAGACGGCCCCGGCGTGCTGCAGCATGATCCATGCCTCACGCACCGCCGGATCGCTGAAGGACGCGCGTTCGACGGTCAGGGGCGTCGTGATCACTGCCCGCGCCAGCGCATCACGCGATGCCGAATCCGCATCGCGAGTGCCTTGGTCTGATCGATGCGGGCGTTTTCACCCGGCGGCCGCGGGTTGATGCCGAGCCGACGGAGGTGCCCGTTGAGGTAGACGACGTCGTCGAAAAGGTCGACGGCCGGCGTGCGGAATGTGACGGACAGCGAGATCGACGGCTCGTCGAACACTTCCACCATGTGCGGCGCATTGGGTGGCACGTACACGCCGTCTCCGGGTTCGAGCCGGAACTTCTGCGGGTTGGCGGGCAGCGTCGGGATGTAGCGATGGCCGCCGTGCAGTTTGCGCTCCATCTCGCGTTGCTTGGATTCCTCGTCGGGCCACGACCCGATGGTGATCTCCTTGGTGCCCTGGATCTGCAGCAGGAAGTTCTCTTCGGGGTCGGTGTGCGACGGTGTGACGGAATGGTTCGCGGAGACGAAGATGAAGCCCTGCTCGTTGTGGCGGGGGAATGGGACCCCGTCCGTCGCGGGCACGTCGTCGAGACAGGTGAGCAGGAGGTCACGGTAAGCCGGATCCTGCTCGATGTTCTTGATGGCCATCCACGAGCCGAGAAAATCGGGTGTGCGCAGGATCTGCGCCGGGGTGGCGTCCGCGCGTTGGGTCGGTGCCGCGTAGTGCAGGGCGGGTAGCTTGCCGAGATTGTGTTCCACGGCGGATTCGGGCATGCGCTCGGTCAGGACGGCCAGCGATTCGGCAGTCATCCTGTTCTCCGACCGCAGGTGGTGGCGAATCCGGAACGGTGCCCGGTCCAGGTTCGCGGCCCACGCGTCGGCGTCGATGTCCAGAATTGTCATGTACTTTCGCCTCTTCCTTCATGGCGGCGCGATGATGTCGCCGCGAGTATGTCGACGGGCCGGCGGGTCAGCCCCGGCAGGGCGATCAGCAGTGTCGCCAGCTTGCGCCGTCCGGACCACATCCGGTTGATCGTGTCGTTCTGCGGATTGGCGCAGGAGTCCAGCAGCCGCACCGGCGCGGAGTCGCCGAGTCGTCCCGTGACGTCGAGCATGAGCTGACGGCCCGGCGAGTACTCGCCGAGGTCCTCGTCGAATGTGATCTTGAACCAATGCGATTCGCCGCCCGCCTCGATGGTGCACAGCATCGCCACCGGCCGGCCGGCGGCCTCCAGTGAGGCGAACCGTAGGCGGTGATCCGCCGAGAACGAGTCGCAAAGAGTCCGGAAGAAACCTTCGTCCGCGCACGCGAGGGCACTCCCACCGGCGCCCTTCCACCCCGCCGATTCGAGTTTGAGAAAGGCGCCGACGGTGTCGGCGTCGGGTTCGCGGTCGATCAGTTCGAGCGGTGCGCCAAGGGCGGATTCCATCCGGCGACGCTGCCGGCGCAGATCCTTGAGATGTTTGCCGCGCAGCGCGATCGGCGCGGCGCTGTCGGACGTGGCGATGGCGCGTTCGAAACACCAGTCGGCGTTGACGCGGGTGCCGCGCGCATCGGCGGCATCGGCCAGGGCACGGAACACCGGGCCCTCGACATGGCACCTGTCGAGTACGAGAAGTCGGCCGCGATGGTGGGCGGTGAGCACATCCAGCAGGCCGCCGGCCGCCTCAGGCAGGGCGTCGGCGCGCAGCAGGGGTGTGCCGAGATAGCAGTACTGATGACGCCACGCCAGCACGCCGCGGTGCGGCACCCGCTTCCAGTACCGGCCGGAACTGACGGGAAGGCAGGCCAGCAGTTGGTCGTCGGCTTCCACGACGGCGAGCCGCAGTGTGTCCGGTGCGTCGAGGTGCCGGGCTGCGGTCAGCACCGCTTCTGGTTCGTGGAACGGATTGGGTTCGGCAGCGTTGGCTGCCAGGTCGCGCCAGGCGGACCAGATCCGTGGCGAAACCGCGTCGAGGGTGAGCATGCGAACCGACATCACAGCAAAGATACCTTGATTGGCTCAGAAGGCAACATCGGCCCTCTATATCAGCAGAATAGTTTCAGGTTGATTAACCTACTGCAAGAATAGCGAACGAAACGACAGACGGTGCGCGCATCAGGGGCGGCACCGTATAACCTCGTCCGGGAGATGTCTTTTTCGTCTGTCGCGGGAGTGCTGCTGGCCGCCGGCGCCGGCACGCGCTACGGCATGCCCAAGGTGCTGGCACACGACGGCCAGTGGCTCGCCCGCGGGGTCGCCGCGCTGGCCGATGGCGGCTGCGCCGACGTCGTCGTGGTACTCGGGGCAGCCGTGGTCGAGGTACCCGCCCCGGCCCGTCCGGTGATCGCCGAGAACTGGGCTGTCGGGATGAGTGCCTCGGTCGCGGCCGGCTTGGCCGCCATCGACGCCGAGTGCGCGGTGCTGCACGTCATCGACACACCCGACGTCGGGCCCGATGTGGTGCGCCGGGTGTTGGCGGCGGCGACGGCGACGGGACTGGCGCGAGCGGTGTTCGACGGCAGTCCGGGGCATCCCGTTGCCATCGCACGCAGGTACTGGCCGAGCTTGCTGGACACACTGCACGGCGATGAGGGCGCCCGACGATTTCTCCGCGCTCGCGACGATGTCGTCATCGTGGAATGCGGTGACCTGGCCGACGGCCGCGATATCGACGAGCCCTGCGCAGGACCGCTCTAGATCAAACCCAGGGCGAGCACCGCGTCGCGTTCTTCGCGCAACTCGGCGACAGAGGCGTCGATGCGGGTCCGTGAGAACGGGTTGATGTCCAGGCCTTCGATGATCTCCCACCGGCCGTCGGTGGACCGGCACGGGAATGAGCACACCAGGCCCTCCTCGATGCCGTACGCGCCAGGGGAGGGCAGCGCCACCGACGTCCAGTCGTCGGCCGGTGTGCCGTGCACCCAGTCGTCGATGTGGTCGATGGCGCCGTTGGCCGCCGACGCCGCCGAACTCGCGCCACGCGCCTCGATGATGGCGGTCCCGCGGCGGGCCACTGTGGGGATGTAGTCGTCGGTGAGCCAGTGGGTGTCGGCGGCATAGTCGGCACCCGACCGGCCGCCGACCCGGGCGTGGAAGATGTCCGGGTACTGCGTCGGAGAATGGTTGCCCCAGATGGTCATTCGAGAGATCTCGGTGACGGGCACCTTGGCGTGCCGGGCCATGGCGGCAACGGCTCGGTTGTGGTCGAGCCGGGTCAGCGCCGTGAACCGTGCGGAGGGGATGTCGGGTGCGTGTGCGGCGGCGATCATGGCATTGGTGTTCGCCGGGTTGCCCACCACCACGATGCGCACGTCGGCGGCCGCACCGGCGCCCAGCGCCGCACCGGCGGTCGCGAAGATCTGGGCGTTGGCGCTGAGCAGGTCGGCACGTTCCATACCTTTGGTGCGGGGTTTGGCACCGATCAGCAGCGCGACGTCGACCCCGTCGAAGGCCGCGACCGGATCATCGTGGATCTCGGTCTGGGCCAACAACGGAAACGCGCCGTCGTCGAGTTCCATCACCACACCCTCGGCGGCGCGCACCGCCGACGGGAGCTCGAGTAGGCGCAGCACCACCGGTGTGTCGCGGCCGAGCATCGCGCCCGCCGCAATACGGAACAGCGCCGCATAGCCGATCTGACCCGCTGCGCCCGTCACGGTGACGATCTGTGGCCGCGTCATGTGTCACGCTCCTTCGCCCAGTGCGTCGGCGAAGCGCCGGACAGCGTCGCCCGCGGTCTGCGCCGCCTCCGCATGGCCTGGCCTGGCCCGTAGCCCGATGAGCCCCGTCTGCGGGTGCAGTGTGACCTCGGCGAGCATCTCACCCGTGGTGGGCTCGCAGACAGCCCACGAGTACGTGAGATCCGACACCCAGTCCGCCGAGCGACGATCGATGTAACCGGGGTCGGTCTCGCCGAGTTCGGTCAGCGCCGGCCGGTCATCGATTCGTTCGTCGGCGCGGAGGGCGCGCAGATACCAAGCGCCTGCATTGATTTCGACGGGATCCATGGCTACCAGCGTCTCACGTGCCCACAATGCACTCAGGGCTGCGATCCGCGGAGGATCGCAGCCCTGAGGACAGGCTCTCACAGCTCGGCGTCAGTCCTTGAGCTCGCAGAGTACGGTGCCCTGCGTGACCGCGGCGCCGGCCTCGACCGACAGGCCGGTCACGGTGCCGTCCTTGTGCGCGGTGACCGGGTTCTCCATCTTCATCGCTTCCAGGACCGCGACGAGTTCGCCCGCGGTCACGGCCTGGCCCTCTTCCACGGCGACCTTGACCACGGTGCCCTGCATGGGCGCCGTCACGGCGTCACCGGAGGCCGCGCCGCCGGCACCGTGCGCGCCGCGCTTCCGTGCCTTGGGCTTCTTGCGGATGGCGCCGGACGGGCTGGCCCCGGCGCCGTTGCCCACCGCCAGATCGCCGGGCAGCGATACTTCGAGTCGACGTCCACCGACTTCGACGACCACCTTCTGGCGCGGCTGGGCCTCTTCCTCGTCCACGGCGCCGCCGCCGGTGAACGGTTCGACGGTGTTGTCCCATTCGGTTTCGATCCAGCGGGTGTGCACGGAGAAGCCGTTGTCGTCGCCGATGAAGGCCGGATCGCTGACCACGGCCCGATGGAACGGAATGACGGTGGCCAGGCCCTCGACAGTGAACTCGGCCAGCGCGCGTCGCGAACGATCAAGTGCCTCTTCGCGATTGGCGCCGGTGACAATGAGCTTGGCCAGCATCGAGTCGAACTGCCCGCCGATGACGGAGCCGGTCTCGACACCGGAGTCCAGCCGCACGCCGGGGCCGGTGGGCGGCACGAAGTTGGTGACCGGGCCGGGCGCGGGCAGGAACCCACGGCCGGCGTCCTCACCGTTGATCCGGAATTCGAACGAGTGACCGCGCGGGGTCGGATCTTCGGTGATGTCGAGCTTCTCGCCGTTGGCGATGCGGAACTGCTGGCGGACCAGGTCGATACCGGAGGTCTCCT
>CAMFLL010000089.1 GCA_945957405.1 uncultured Mycolicibacterium sp.
TGGCTCGGCATCGTCGCTCAGTTCGGCGCGGCCGTGAACGGTGACGCGACCAGCGTTCCCGACAAACTCGCGGTGGTGCAGGTGCAGGCGGGCGAGACGCTACAGAGTGTTGCCGCCCGGGTGGCGCCGGATGCGCCGGTCGGCACTGTGGTCGACCGCATCCGCGAACTCAACGAGTTGGATTCCGCAGTCGTCGATGCCGGCCAGACGTTGATCGCGCCCATCGGCTGATCTGCCGTCGCCCGTCGAATCCGGATGGCACACAACCATGATCACGGAGAACCGCATGCTGCACGTGGTGGGATCCAGTGGCCGGGACCACAGGTCGGTGGCCCGCGGATGTCATACGAAGGTAGTGTCTGAATCGTCCGGACCATCCCGATGCCGGTGCGATGAAGGAGCGGTGATGCACTGTCCGTTCTGCCGGCATCCTGATTCCCGCGTGGTCGATTCACGGGAAACCGATGAAGGTCAGGCTATCCGTCGCCGGAGATCATGCCCGGAGTGTGGACGCAGATTCACCACCGTCGAGACCGCTGTGCTGGCGGTCGTCAAGCGCAGTGGCGTCACCGAACCGTTCAGTAGAGAAAAAGTGATGATGGGCGTCCGGCGTGCGTGCCAAGGCAGGCAGGTCGACGAGGACGCGCTGAATCTGTTGGCGCAGCAGGTCGAAGATGCTGTTCGCGCAGCTGGTCCTGAGGTGCCCAGCCACGAGGTCGGCCTGGCGATTCTCGGCCCGCTCCGTGAACTCGACGAGGTCGCCTACCTGCGGTTCGCCTCGGTGTATCGGTCCTTCACGTCCGCCGAAGACTTCGAGCGCGAGATCAAAGCCCTGCGCCAGCATCGCAAGGTGCCCGCTTCCGGCTGACGTCGCTCCTAGTCGACGCGTCGTACGCCATCATCGACTACGCGGCCGGCCACCTGAACCCATCCTTCGGGGCTCCAGCGCGTTTGTATCTGCGACCCTTTGCCCTGCGTGATCAACAGGTCACGGCTCAAGTAGTCGGTGATCCGCACCGCGGCGGCACCGGTGGCCTCGTCTTCGACAATTCCCAAGAGCGCGGCGAACATTCGGGATCGAAGCTCCCCGGCCGATTCGTCGGTCCAGGTCCACAGATAGTGCTCGGTGTCATCGGGATAGTCATCGGGGTCGGCGGCCATCAGGTCGTCGAGCGAATCCATTGCGTGAATCGCGAACTCTGGCGCCCATTCTGCCCTGGCACTGATGGCGGTCAGGTCCTTGTCGCGGCCGCCGTCGTAGGCCACTTGGACGATGCCGGCCGGAACCTGCAACGTGTTGATGGGTGTGCCCCGTGCCTTCAGCCACCACGACGCGCCCACTGTGGGATGACCGGCGAACGGCAGTTCCGCAGCCGGCGTGAAGATGTACGCGTGTGCCGTCGCCGACTCGGACACCGGCAGGTCGATGAAAATCGTTTCGCTGTAACCCAACCGGGTGGCCAGGGCCTGGCGATCATCAGGCGCCACGGTAGCGGCATCGACCACCCCGAGAGGGTTGCCGAAACTACCGTCGGAATCGGTGAACACCCGCAACACAGTCACATCGGTACCCATGTACCGACTCTACGTGGGCGCCATGGTGATGTGGGCGGCCCGGCGTGCGGGGAGTCCGGGTGCCTCAGTTCAGGTGGCGCTGCGTTCGTCGTGCCCCATGGCGTCCAGCACGGCGACCTTCGTATCGACGGGACCCGAGATCGTCGACTCCGAGATGCCGGATCGAAGCAGTTCGCGAAGCGCCGTCTGGTCGTACACGGCAGGCTCGCTGGCATCGATGAAGCGTTCCACGACCTCGACGAAGTGGTCCGGGTCGTCATGGAACGGGAAGTGGCCCGAGCGCCTGAAGATCTCCAGCTGCGAGCCGGGCATTGCGGCGTGCGCCATCCGGGCGTGACTGACGGGGATGACGACGTCCTGTTCGCCCCAAATGAGTTGCACTGGAACGGATTCGGTCAAATAACATCGATCCAGCATGGTCACCACCTGGCCGCGCCAGTCCACGACTGCTCGCAACGTTCGGGTGAATGCCGACGATGCCGTCGGCTCCGGTAGGTCACGCAGTATGCGCAGCACGTCGGGCAGGTCGCGGCCGACACCCGTGGAGCCGAACACAGTTCCCGCCGCCTTGCCCACCGCCTGCAGGGCGGGCAGCACGAACGGTAGGCGCAGCAGTGCCAGTGCCTCCCCGCCCATCGGCAGCGAGGCCACCCGCAGGGCGATGTTGACCTCCTTGGTCACACCGCCGGCCCCCACCAGGATCAGCCGATCGACCAGCTGCGGGAACTGGTAGGCGAACTGCATCGCGACGCCGCCGCCCAGCGAGTGACCGACCACCGTGACCTTCTCGATGTCCAGCACACTGAGCAGGTCACGCATACCGTTGGCATACGCCGGGACGGAGTAGTCCGCTCGGGGTTTGTCCGACTGACCGTGGCCGAGCAGGTCCGGTGCGATGACGGTGAAACGCTGCGCCAGCTTGGACTGCACCGTGCTCCACGTCGTCGAGTTGTCTCCGATGCCATGGATCAGCAGTAGCGCCGGTCCGGAGCCGGCGATCCGGTACGCCCGGCGGTATCCGTGGATGGTCCGGAACTCGAGCGTGGGTGTCACTTCGCGCACCGAGCGCAGGTTGGGCTTTCGCGGACTCATGGTGCCAACTTCGTCGTCGGGCCCGGTGGGGCGAGCGGTCCGGTCAGGTGTTGCCGTCGTCCCGGAACGGGTCCTTGAACTTGTCCCCGGCCTGCTGCGCCAGGAACCGTTCGAACTCAGCTCCGAGTTCGTCGCCGCTGGGCAGATCCTCGTCGTGAGCCAACAACGAACGATTTTCCTGCGCGGCAACGAAAGCATCGTACTGTCGCTCCAACGCGGTCACCACTTGAGCCACCTCCGCGGAGCCTTCCACCTGCTCGTCGATCTTGGCCCGCACCTCTGCGGCGGCCTCGGTCAACTCGGCCAGCGGCAGATCCAGCGAACCCGTTCTGGCCACCTGTTCCAGCAGTGCCGACGCTGCCGCGGGGTAGGCGGTCTGCGCCAGGTAGTGCGGAACGTGCACGGTGTATCCGACGACGTCGTGGCCGTGCTGGGCCAGTCGGTATTCGAGCAGGTTCGACACGCTGGCCGGGACCTGTACCTCGCCGACCCACGGCGTGTGTTCCGCGATGAGTTCGCGGTCGTTGGAGTGCGCCGTCAGCGTGATCGGTCGGGTGTGGGGCACCGCCATCGGGATGGTGCCCAGCCCGATGGTGCGGCGGACGTCGAGCCGCTCGGCCAGCAGGCGGACCGCGGTGATGAACCGCTCCCATTTGAGGTCGGGCTCCAGACCGGCGAGCAGCAGGAACGGCGTCCCGACGCTGTCGTGCAGCGCATAGAGCGACAGCTCGGGTTCTTCGTAACCGGTGAAGTGGTCGGTCTTGAATGTCATCAGGGGCCGCCGGGACCGGTAGTCGAGAAGTTCGTCGATCGCGAACGACGCGACGAGTTCGGTGTCCAGCGAGTTCTTGAGATGCGTGGCCGCCAGCTTGATCGCGTGCCCGGCATCGGAGAACCCCTCCAGCGCATGGATCAGCACCGGCCCGCGGCCGTCTTCGGTGGACAGCTGCGGGGCCGGGAACTCCAGCTCGTACATTCCGGTGTGCTCTGGTTGATCAGGGCCGGGAACGTGGGCCATACGTCTCGCCTCCTCGTCACGGTGCCGCAACCCTACGGTCGCGCGCCGTGTCACTAGTGTCTCTCACATCGGTGTAAGTGCCACCTTCGGCACCACTTGCTGCAACCACAAACGTGCGGCCCGGGCGTGGGTTTCCCGTTTCCGCCCTGGTTTCGCGCAGCGATGAACATTTGTCGCGCATCGGGCATCATCGACGTTCATGCGCAACCAGGCGGCCCCCGGTGTCAGCGCGGCGGTCACGGCGGTGGTGCTGGTGGCGTCGGGCTGTACCGGCGCAAGTGGGACATCGACGGCGTCCGTGCCGCGGGTTGCCGCGCCCGCAGCGGCCGACGCGCCCGCAGATCCGCGTGTCGGTGCGGTGTTCCCCGGGGGAGGGTCGATGCACTCCTGCACCGGTTCCGTCGTCGACTCACCCGATGGTGACCTGGTGTTGACAGCAGCACACTGTCTGGCCGGCGGCGTCCCCGCCACATTCGTCCCGGACATGTCGGCCGACACAATCCCGTCGGCCGCGGATATCTGGCAGGTCGAGGCGGTCTACCTCGACCCACGCTGGCTCGCCACGCAGGATCCCCAGGCTGACTACGCCTTCGCCCGGGTCGCGCGGTCCAGCGGAGGCTCGATCCGGGATGCCGCGGGCGGCTCGTTGGCGATCGGCGCCACGCCGAAGGCGGGCACCACGGTGACTGTGACCGGCTATCCCGCGGGCGAGGGAGGCGGACCGATCACCTGCCGGGGCGTCACCGTGTTGGTCGACGGCTATCCCTCGTTGCGCTGCGGCGGGTTGGTCGACGGGACCAGCGGGGCGCCGTGGATGGCCGGAAACACCGTCATCGCCGTCACCGGCGGGCGCGACGGCGGCGGGTGTGACGGCGACGTCTCGTATTCGTCGCCCTTCGACGGCCACGTCACCGCCTTGCTGGCCCGCGCCGAGGCGGCCGGACCGGGTGACGATCCACCCGACGCCTACGCCTCGGACTGCTAGAGCGTGCGGAACTGGCTCAGTGCGCGCAGCTTGTTCATCACGTCGAGGGCGGCCACCTTGTACGCCTCGGAGAATGTCGGGTAGTTGAAGACCGCGTTCACGAGGTAGTCGACGGTGCCCCCGCATCCCATCACGGCCTGGCCGATGTGCACCAGTTCGGTGGCCTGGCTGCCGAAGATGTGGACACCGAGCAGGCGCAGGTCGTCGGTGGACACCAGCAGTTTGAGCATGCCGTAGGAGTCGCCGGCGATCTGGCCGCGTGCGAGTTCGCGGTACCGCGAGATGCCGACCTCGTAGGGAATCGAGTCCTTGGTCAGCTCCACCTCGGTGGCACCGACGTAGGACACCTCGGGGATGGAGTAGATGCCGATCGGCTGGATGTCCATCATGCCCTTGGTGGGCTCGCCGAATGCGTGATACGCAGCCAGCCGCCCCTGTTCCATCGACGTCGCGGCCAGGGCCGGGAACCCGATCACGTCGCCGACGGCGTAGATGTGGTCGACCTTGGTGGCGAAGTTGTCGTCGACGAAGATGCGACCGCGGTTGTCGGCCTCGAGGCCCGCGGCGGGCAGGTCCAGGTGATCGGTCTGGCCCTGCCGGCCCGCGGAGTACATCACGGTCTCGGCCGGGATCTGCTTGCCGCTGGCCAGCGTGGTCACCGTGCCCGCGGCACCGACGTCGACGGCCGTCACCTCTTCGCCGAAGCGGAACGTGACGGCCAGATCGCGCAGGTGGAAGCGCAGCGCCTCGACGATCTCGGGGTCGCAGAACTCGAGCATCGCGTCACGCTTCTCGACCACGGTCACTTTGGTCCCCAGGGCGGCGAACATCGAGGCGTATTCGATACCGATGACACCGGCGCCGACGACCACCATCGACGTCGGCAACATCTTGAGGTCCAGAATCCCGTCGGAGTCCAGCACGCGTTCCTCGTCGAATTCCACGCCAGCCGGACGGGCGGGCTTGGTGCCGGTGGCGATCACGAAGTAGCGGCCCCGCACCGATATGCGCTCGGCCCGGTTGGGGTCTTCGACCAGGATGGTGTGCTCGTCTTCGAACCGGCCGTGCCCGGTGTAGAGCTCGACCCGATTGCGCATCAGCTGTGACCGCACGACGTCGATCTCCTTGCCGATGACGTGTTGGGTGCGGGCCAGCAGGTCGGCGGGAGTGATCTTGTCCTTGACCCGGTAGCTCGCGCCGTACAGTTCGCGCTGGCTCATGCCGGTCAGGTAGACGACGGCCTCGCGCAAGGTCTTCGACGGAATGGTCCCGGTGTTGACGCACACGCCGCCGAGCATCATGCCTCGCTCGACCACCGCCACGGACTTACCGAGCTTGGCTGCGGCGATGGCGGCACGTTGCCCGCCCGGACCTGAACCGATGACGACGAGGTCGTATTCCTGCGAACCCATGAGTTAGAGGTCTACGCCGATTCGCGGAATCTCGCATGCCGACAGCATCAATACCGCGTGAACATTTCCGGTGAACGTCATCCACAGTTGGCAGTCGATCCACAGCCGGCACCGGTACGGCCCGCGGGCGGCGATGGCTGACGGGGTTGCTTGTCAGTGTCGAGCCATGACACCGCACCGTCCCGATTTCCGCCTCAACCGCCCCGGCACACTCATCGCCGCACTACCTGCCGTGCTGGGTTTCGTCCCGGCGCAATCCCTGATCCTCGTCGCGATCGACCGGGGCCAGATGGGTGCCGTGATGCGCGTCGATCTGTCCGACGACGTCGAGGGCGCCCTGCCGCAACTCGCCGAGGTCGCCGCCACCAGTGGCGCCGACGCGGTGGTGGCCGTGATCGTCGATGCCAAAGGGGCGGGCTGCCCCACCTGCAACGCGAAGTACCGCGACCTCGGTGACGATCTCGACGACGCGCTCACGATGCGTGACATCACGCTGCTGGATGTGCACCTCGTGGATGTCATCGGCGCCGGCGGACGCTGGCACTGCGTCGACGGTTGCGGCGCCGGCGGACGCCTCGACGATCCGGCATCGTCGCCGCTGGCCATGGCCGCGGTGCTCGACGGGCGGCGCCTGTACGGCACGCGCGAGGATCTGGCAGCCGTCATTGCCGTCGCCGACGAGCAGCAGCGCGCGACGGTCGCCGGTGGGATCGAGCAGTTGGCGCTCGGCGGTACCGCCGAGCGAGCCGAGGATCCCGAGGGCTGCAGCCGCCGCTCGGTGCAGGATGTGCTGGCGGCAGTGCACGGCGTCGCGGCGGGATCGTCGCTCGGCCATGCCGAGATCGCCGCACTCGGTTACGCACTGAGCGATGTCATCGTTCGTGACATCCTCTTCGCCTTGGCGACAGGGGAGACGGCGGCGGCCGCCGAGTCACTGTTCGCCGACTTGTCCCGGTCACTTCCCGACCCGTGGCGCGCGCAGGCGCTCACGTTGTTGGCGTTCTTTGCCTACGTCCGCAGCGACGGCCCGCTGGCCGGTATCGCGCTGCAGGAGGCCCTGCGTATCGACCCCGCACACCGGCTGGCGGCGATGCTCGACCAGGCGCTGCAGGGCGGTATGCGGCCGGAACAGATCCGGCACTTGGCCGTCACCGGCTACCGGCTCGCCGAGGACATCGGTGTCGAACTGCCGCCGCCGTTGGCGGCGGATCGCCGCGCGGGCTAGATCTTCTCGACCTTGACGGCGTGGGCCATCTCGTGCGGCAGGTCCACGTTCTCGTGGCCCGGCAGCACGATGGTCACACCGCCGACGGGGTTCATGATCACCGTCACACGGGCGTTGGGCACCACACCGGCGTCCTTGAGGCGGCCGATCAGCAGCGCATCACCCTGGACATGCTCGGTGAGCTGGCGGACCACCACCGCGACGGGCGAACCGGCGGGGAGCTCGGTCAGGCGCGCGAGGTTGGGCTCTTCGAACTCGTTGGTCAGCGAGCTGATCCCGAGCTCGGACAAGCCGGGAATGGGATTCCCGAACGGGGACACCGTCGGGTTGTCGAGAACGGCGACCAGGCGGCGCTCGACGTCCTCGCTCATGACGTGTTCCCACTTGCACGCCTCGGCGTGCACGTCTTCCCACGGTAGGCCGATCACATCGACCAGCAGCCGCTCGGCGAGTCGGTGCTTGCGCATCACGGCAATGGCCAACGTGCGCCCTTTGTCGGTGAGTTCCAGGTGACGGTCGCCGGCAACGTGCAACAGGCCGTCACGCTCCATCCGGGACACGGTCTGGCTGACGGTGGGACCGCTCTGCTCCAAGCGTTCAGCAATACGTGCGCGCAGCGGAATCACGCCCTCTTCCTCGAGGTCGTAAATGGTCCGCAGGTACATCTCAGTGGTATCGACCAGGTCGTTCATGTGGCACCCTCCGTCGCCGATGAGTCTACTTGGCTAGCTGGGGTGATGGTTCTCCAACCTCGGCGCGGCGGCGGATCATCGTCCAAGTGCCCAGAGCGCCGGCAGAAGACAGCAGTGTGCCCGCCGGGGGGAACGGCGGGCACACTGAGGGGGCAAGTTCGAGTCAGCGTCAGCTGGCGTAGGAGCGCAGTCGGTCAGCTCGCTCGCCGTGACGCAACTTGGCCATGACCTCGCGTTCGATCTGGCGCACCCGCTCACGTGACAGGCCGAACAGCTTGCCGATCTGGTCGAGGGTGCGCGGCTGACCGTCATCGAGGCCGAAGCGCAGGCGGATCACCTGTTGCTCGCGTTCGTCGAGGGTGGCCAGGACGTGGCGGATGTCGGTGTGCAGCAGTTCGGCGATCACGGCGTTCTCCGCGGACAGGGCCTCGGCGTCCTCGATGAAGTCGCCCAGCGGTGCCTCCTCGTCGGTGCCGACCGGCATGTCCAGGCTCACCGGATCGCGGCTGTGCTCGAGCAGGTCGCTGATCTTCTCCACGGGGATGCCCGACTCTTCGGCGAGTTCCTCATCGGAGGCTTCGCGGCCGAGGCTCTGATGCATCTCGCGCTTGATCCGGGCCAGCTTGTTGACCTGCTCGACCAGATGCACGGGGAGCCGGATGGTGCGGCTCTGGTCGGCCATGCCACGGGTGATGGCCTGACGGATCCACCAGGTGGCGTAGGTCGAGAACTTGAAGCCCTTGGTGTAGTCGAACTTCTCCATCGCGCGGATCAGACCGAGATTGCCCTCCTGAATGAGGTCGAGCAGTGGCATCCCGCGTCCCGTGTACCGCTTGGCCAGGGAGACGACCAGGCGCAGGTTGGCCTCGAGCAGATGACTCCGTGCCGCCTGACCGTCGCGCACGACGGCCTCGAGCTCACGTTTCCGGTTCTCGCCGAGGCGCTTGCGAGTACCGAGTACATGTTGGGCATACAGTCCGGCCTCGATCCGCTTGGCGAGTTCGACCTCGTCCGCGGCGTTGAGCAAAGCAGTCTTGCCGATGCCGTTCAGATACACCCGCACCAGGTCTGCGGCTGGGCTCTGGGCG
Organism: uncultured Mycolicibacterium sp.; assembly: GCA_945957405.1. Lineage (GTDB taxonomy): Bacteria > Actinomycetota > Actinomycetes > Mycobacteriales > Mycobacteriaceae > Mycobacterium. The sequence continues at coordinate 9,088 of CAMFLL010000089.1, forward strand.
TCCAGATCACCATCAACCCGGCTTGCGGCGGCATTTGCCATAGCGGCCTCCTTAGTGGCTCGAACTCTCGATGGTTCTAACGCCTGAGTGGAGGGAAGAGTTCCCACAGTCGGCCCGCTTCACACCCTTTGAAGTGCGCAAATGCGGCGACGACCTGAGAATGCCCTGAGAATCGAGCTAGAAGATCCTCAGCGGGAACGATCGGCGTCGGATTCGGCCGGATCGGGTTGCACCCGGGGGCTTTCGGGCCCCGTACCGAGCGCGGGACGCTCGGCGGTGGGGAAGAGCGGGATCCGCCGGCCGCTGTCCTCGAACCGACGCGGTTCCTCGGCGCGACGGGGCGGGCGGTCGTTGGCGATCAGCACAGCAATCCACGGCAGCGGGATGGACACCGCGATGATCAACAACGAGATCCACCCGTTGTGCCAGAGGCCATATGCGCCGGCCGCCAGGATCAGCGCCGGGATGCGGAAGGACATGATCGTGAGGTACTTACGGACGCGCGCGCGATGCTCCTCTTCGTAGGGGAGCGCCGCGCGGGTGATGAGCACCGGCCGACCTTCGTCGTCGAAACCCAGCTCCTGGCTGTGCTTCATACCTTCACTCTTCCACAGTCGAAGCGCGATGGCCCGAGTGGTTCCCGAGCGGTAATTTTCTCGGGCAGAATGTCACTCATGGAGACCCAGACGATCGAGCGCACCGACACCGATGAACGCGTCGACGACGGGACCGACAGCGACACCCCGAAGTTCTTCCACTATGTCAAGAAGGACAGGATCGCCGAGAGTGCCGTCATGGGCACGCATGTTGTGGCGTTGTGCGGCGAAGTGTTTCCGGTGACGCGCTCGCCCAAGCCCGGCTCGCCGGTGTGCCCGGACTGCAAGAAGATCTACGAGCAGCTCAAGAAGTAGGGCTCGCCCCATCGGGTGCCGCCGGAGAATCGGTGGCCGCCGCGGCCGGCTCGGCCTTGGCGCTGGTCTTCTGCGCGGCCTTGTCCTCGAGCCAGGTGCGGAATTGGTTGGCATGGGTGGCGGGCGCTGGCCACTCTTCTTCAATCGCGTTGTTGAGTTCGGCGCCCAGCATGATTGCGAAGCCGAGGAAGAACGCGAACAGCAGGAATGCGATCGGGGTGGCCAGCGCGCCATAGGTGTAGCCGGTCCGGGTGATCGAGCTCAGGTAGATGCGCAGACCGACGGTCGCGATCATGAACACCGCCGCTGCCAGCACCGCACCGATGACCAGCCGGTGGGTGGGCAGCGGGCTGGGTAGTGACACCCGGTAGAGCACCGTGACACCGATGATCAGGGACAGGGCGAGCGCCGGGTAGTAGCCGTACTGCAGAACGTTGTCCCAGCTCTCCGGTATGTACTCGGCGATCTTTTGCGGTCCGAGGGCCAGGAACGGCGCCGTAGCGATGACGATCACCAGACCGATCACATAGAGCCCCAACGCGTACAGGCGCTGCCGGACCGGATGGCGCAGTGCGGTCTGGTCGTGGGCTTCGACGATCGAGTCCACGAACGCCGATATTGCCGACGATCCCGCCCACAGCGAGATGACGAACCCCAGGGACACCACCTCGCCGCGGGCACCCTGCACGATGTCGCGGATCGTCGGTTCGATGATCTCGGTGACGATGTTCTGTGAGAAGAAGCTGCCCGCGGTGCTGATCAGCCGTTGTTCGATGGTCACCAATGTGTCCGGACCGAACAACGGGGCGATGTACGCCAAGCTCCCGAGCATCCCGAGCAGCAGCGGCGGCAGCGACAGGACCGACCAAAAGCCCGCCTGCGCGGACTCCGAGAAGATCGAATCGTCCCAGGCTTTTCCGAACGTTCGTTTCGTGAGACGCCAAATGTGATGGCGCGACGGCTTGATCGGCTGGTCTGTCATGGCCAGAACAGCATCCCTGACTCAGGCCACTCCTGCCCAGCACCACACCCCGTTTCGTGGGGAATGGTCACTGATCGGCGGAACTGACCTCCAGCACCGCGGCAAGCTCAGCGAGCTTTGCCTCGTGCTCATTGGCATGGTGTTGGCAGAACAGCAATTCGGCCCCTGACGGCAGCTTCGCGCGCACGCGAGCGGCGGCACCGCAGCGGTCGCAGCGATCAGCCCTGGTGAGTTCCGGACTGGTCAGAGTTGCGTTCATGGCTCCTCCGTTTCCTCGCGTGGTTACTACTGTCTCAGACGTTTTGCGTTCCGGCCTTGTTCCCTGGGGGTTCACGGGTGTGTCGTGTCTCACGTACGCCTCCGTTTGCCTTTCGGGCACGCTGGTCGTATGTCAGGTACCCCCGGGGGGCTCGTTCATGTCTGTTCTAACGAAGATTGGTCCCGAGTCGTTACCGCTTCCCCTCACGGCGAACTTCGGCCTGCGTCACTCGCGGAAAGCGGCTTCGTTCACCTTTCCGCGCCTGAGCAGGTTCACCTGCCCGCAAACCGGCTCTATGTCGGTCGCACCGATTTAGTACTGCTGTACCTGAACCCGGACCTGCTGGGCGCCCCCGTCCGGTGGGAGCCAGGAGTGGCGACGGACCCCGAGTCGATGCTGTTCCCGCACCTGTACGGTCCGTTGCCTGTCGACGCTGTGACAAAGGTCATTGCCTACCGACCGGGCCCCGACGGCCGATTTCCGCAGCTTCAATCCCCGGCGACGTAGGCGTCCACCTCGATCTCCACCAACAGGTCAGGGGCGATCAGCGCCGTCACCTCGACCATGGTGGCGACCGGGCGGATGTCCCCGAACACCTCGGCGTGGACCTCCGCGACCGCACCCCACCGGGCGATGTCGGTGACGAACATCCGGGTCCGGATGACGTCGGGCAGACCGGCGCCGACCTGCCCCAGTGCATTCTCGATGCGGCGCAGGGCATCCCGGGTCTGGGCTGCGATGTCGTCGCCGGCACCGGTGGTGCCCGCGATCGCTACGTACGGTCCTGTCCGCACCGCGCGCGAATAGCCGACGACGGCCTCGAACTCGGTACCCGACGAGATGGTGATCCGGGATGTTGACATGGGTGCACGGTAGTCACCTGCCGATCAGGGCAACGTCGAACATCCGGTGCTGGGTGTGTTGGCGGCCGAGCACGACACATTGGGCGACGACATTCCGGCCAGTGCCCAGATCGAATCGCCGTCGACCTCCGCCGACCAGCCGTCGTCGCCGATCGCGGTGGCAATGCTGTTGCTGCCGTTCACCGTGGCAGTGCTGTCGTCGTAGCGTCCAGCGCCGAGCACATTGCCACCGGCAAACGCGTTGTTGCTGTTGCCGACGATCTCGGTGGTGTTCTGGTTGCCCAGCCAGGCCGCGGTCTGGTTTGCGTCGCCACGCACGGAAACGCTGTTGCCGTTGCCTGCGGCCGCGAACGCCCGATTGTCGCTGCCGTTGACGGTCACGGTGTTGTCGTCGCCGTTGAAGACCTCGGGTCCGCCGCTGAGATTCTCGATACCGCCCGCGACCACCGCGTTGTTGTCACCCATCACGCGGACGGCGTTCCCGTTGCCCTTGGCGGCGGTGCCGCTGCTGCAACCGCTGATGTTCATGCCGTCGATTTTCGTGCAGCCCGTCGATACTGTGTTGGAGTCACCTGCGACCGTGATCGCGTTGCGGTTGCCGCCACTGCTGCGCACGATGTTGCCGTTGCCGAATGCGGTGACAGAGTTGCCGTTTCCGTCCCCGGCGTAACTACTGCTGCCGTTCCCGACCGTCACGGCGGTGTTGTCGTCACCACCGGTGGCGGTGGCCGAGCTGTCGCGGCCGATCACGACCGCACGGTTGCGCACCCCGTTGTCCGCGGTCGCCGATGTGAACCTGCCGACCGCGACCGCCGTCGAACCCTTACTGCTCGTGGCTGACGCTGAGCCGCTCTGGACGACCGAGTTTCCGTTGACGGACACGCTGATGTTGGGGCGTAGGTTGTCCAGCGGCGAATCTGCGATGGCAGTTGCCGTTCCGAGTGTCATGGCCACCCCCGCGCCGACGCCCAACGCGACGGCGAGACCGCCGATCCGACCGATGAACTCTGGCATGAGATTCCCCTTCCCCGGGTCGCCGGTGGCGGCGACCGACCGCGACGAGCGTATACACGACGGGAAGAACAGAATCGACGTTTTGGTGAATATTCACATTTTGGGTGGGGCCGGTGTGAATCATGTTGGGGGAGGGACGATCACCGTCTGCCCCGTCAGCGCCACGGCGTGCTGGTCGTCACCGTTGGCGATGGCGGTGGCGTTGTTGATGTTCATGACCGAATTGATGGGCCCGTCGACCATCGCCGAGCTGCCGTTGCCCGTCACCTCGGCGTGATTGAGGTAGCCGAACCCGGCAAGGGCAAAGCTGTTGTCGCCGACGATGATCGCGGTGTTGTCGTTGCCGTCGGCGAACTCGGGTGCTGACCCGCCGAAGCCCGCGACGGCGTAGGCGTTGTCATTGCCGGTGATCGACGCGGTGTTGTTGTTGCCGAAGCCGGCCAGTGCGCCGTAACCCGGAGCCACCGACGAGCCCGTATTGTTGTTGCGCCCCTTGATCGTTGCCGTGTTGTTGTTCCCGTTGCCGGCCCTGGCCGTGTTGTTGTCGCCGTCGATGAAGACGTAGTTGCCGTCGCCCTGGTCGGCCGCGGCGACGCTGTTGTCGCCGTGCACAGTCGCCGAATTGCCTGCGCCGGTTCCGGCCGTGGCGCTGCTGTTGTTTCCGACGACGACGGCGGTGTTGTCATCAGAGGTGGACTCGAGGTCGCCGCCGGCGGTTGCGCTGCTGTTGTTGCCGCGCACGGTGGCGGTGTTGCGGTCGCCATAGCCCGCCGCCGCGCTGCTGCCGTCACGGCCCGTGACGGTGGCGACGTTGCCGTTGCCATAGCCTGCGGTCGCGCTCACCTCGTTGCCGCGGGCCGTTGCGACGTTGTCGTCGCACGGGCTGGAGAACCCGCAGCCCGCCGTGGCGCTCGTCGAGTAGCCGAAGGCCTCGGCGAGGTTGTTGTTGCCGTTGAGTGCAATGGCCTGGCTCTCGCGGCCCCGGGCGGAAGCGGTGTTGCCGTCTCCGTTGCCCGCGGTCACCGCACTGAGGTATCCGCGGGCGTACGCGGTGTTGTCGTCGCCGAAACCGGCCGACGCGAAGGCGCCGCCCTCCAGGGCAGTGGCCGTGTTGCCGTTGCCGTTACCGGCGCTGGCGTCGCTCTCCAATCCGCGGGCGATCGCGGTGTTACCGGATCCCTCATCACCGGCGTGCGCGCCGGCGCGCGTGCCGCGTGCCTCGGCGATGTTGTTGTCGCCCAACGTGGCCGAGGCGATGCTGTCGGTTCCCGCGGCGCGGGCCCGGTTGTCCGACCCGGCACCGGCGTCGGCGTCGGCGGCCGAGCCGGTCGAGATCGCCGTGTTGCCGTTGCCGTCGTGGGCGTTGGCGACGGCGTTGCTGCCCCAGGCCGTCGCGGTGTTTCCGGAGCCGCGGTTGGCGCGTGCGACGTTGTTGTTGCCGAGCGCCGTGGCGGAGTTGGCATCACAGTCGGTCCGGGAGTCGAAGATCGCGCAGCCCGCCGCGGCGGTGTTGGCGGTACCGATCGCCGTCGCCGTGTTGCCGTTGCCGAAACCGGCGGAGGCCACATTGTCGCGCCCTGAGACGAAAACCTTGTTGCTGCTACCGATGTCGGCGCGGGCGGTGTTGCCGTGACCGTTTGCGACGACCAGGTTTCCGCCGCCCTGCCATGTCAACGAGCTGACGGTGTTGCCGCTGCCCATCGCGACGCCGGTGCTGCCGCTCGAACCGCCGTCCTGCCGGCCACCGATCACGACGACATTCTGCCTGCCGACCGTGACCGCGGAGTTGCGATTGTTCCCGGTGGTGCAGGAAACCGGCGTCTCGCAGCCCGCGGAGGCATAGTTGGCGCTGCCCTGGGCCAGTGCCCTGTTCCGGTTGCCGGCCCGCGCGACCGCGGTGTTGTCGCCACCGAACGACACGGCACGGTTGCGGTTGCCGTCGCCGGCCAACGCGGTACTGCGGCTGCCGATGACGACGGCGCGGTTGCGGACGCCGCCGGTGACGGTGGCGGTGTTGTTCTTGCCGACGGCGACCGCGGTGTTGTCATCACCGTCGTCTGCGGTGGCGGTGCTGTCATGCCCGATCACCACGGCACGGTTCCGGACGCCGCCGGTCGCGGTGGCGGTGCTGTTCTTGCCGATCGCGACCGACATCGAACCCTTGCCGGAACTCGCCGCCGATGCCGAACCGCTCTGCACCACGGTGTGCCCGCCCGCGGAGATGCTGATGTTGGGGCGCAGATTGTCGAGGGCGGAATCCGCGTGGGCCTCGGGGCTGCCAATACCCAGCGCGACGCCGCCGCCGACTCCGAGAAAGAGCGCAAGCGCCCCGACACGACCAATGTAGTTAGCAGAGCGCACGAGTTTACCCTTCCCGCTTTGCCGTTAACGGCGAAGCTGACCCCTCGGTTCAGACTGCGCAGCTTATCGGCACCAAATTGGAATACGGGTAAATTGCTGGGAAATTTTCGCGTCGCGTGTCAAATTTTGCTGAAAGCGATCTGAATCGAGCTTTCCTCGACAACCTGCGTCATGGGAATCGGCATGCTCAGACGGGAAACGCCTCAACGATCGCCAGGGGGCTGGCGGTGGGAATCACGCGCGACATCCGAAATCCGGCTTTGGCCAACAACTCCGAATACTGCGCCGCTGTGCGCTCGCGGCCGCCCGCGCTCACCAGCATTTCCAGATCCACCATGAAGCCGAGGTGGGCCGGCGCCCCTTCGGGCAGGACCATTTCGAAGAGCAGGAGCTTGCCGTCGTCGGCAATGGCGGTGCGCACTGCACGAAGAATGGCGACCGACTGATCGTCGTCCCAGTCGTGGATGATCGCCTTGAGGACGTAGGCGTCGCCACCGGCAGGCACGGCATCGAAGAACGAACCACCTTCGACCGTGCAGCGCTCCGAGACGCCGGCGGGTTCGAGCACGGCGTCCGCGCCGGCCACCACCGAAGGTCGGTCGAACAGCACGCCGCGGACGGCGGGCGTTCGGTTCAGGATGGCGGCCAGCAGGCCGCCGTGGCCGCCCCCGATGTCTACGATCAGTCGCCTGTCGCTGAAATCGTATGCCGGAACCGCATTTTCGTTGACAGCGCGCGATCCGCCGGTCATGGCGTCGTTGAACAGTCTGCCGAATTCGGGGTCGGCGTCGACGTAGTCGAAGACGCCGGAGCCGCGAAGTTTCTCCACCGCGGTGCGACCTGTTCGCACCGAATGCAGCAACTGACCCCAATGCTCCCAGTGCTGTGGGCTGCCCACGAAGGCGAGCATCGGTGCCATCGACTCTGGATGGTCGGACCGCAACACCTGGCCCAACCGGGTGAGGGCGAACCTGCCGTCGCGGTGCAGCTTGAGCACCGATCGGCTCGCCAGGGCCCGCATCAGCCGGTAGGTGGCCGCCGGTTCGGAACCCACCCGGCCCGCGACCTCGTCGGCGGTCAGCGGGCCTGCGGCCAGTTCGTCGGCGATGCCGAGTCGCACAGTGGTGTGCAGGGCTGCGGTGAACCACGATCCCAAGCCCAGTTCCAGCATCGCGATGTGACCGGGGACCGCGGCCTTGTGCAACCGGTCCAGCATGGCGCGAAATCGCTCGACGGCAGCCACGACCACCGCCGGTGGCAGGACGGTCGGCTTCTTGTGCGGCGTCGTCGATCCCATGACCACGACGCTAGGGTGGCCGCCTTGGAGCATTCTTGGACGTTGCCGGCGCACCTGGGGATCGGAGCCGCGGATTGTTTGCTCTGTTCAGCCGGTGAAACCACTGCAGGCGAATGTCCCGGCTGCGATACTGGCGGCGTCGAAGGGAGCTGCCGTGGCCCCTGTCTTGATCGGCCGCCACATGGCCGAAGTGAGCGAGCTCGGTGACGAAGTAGTTGTCTTCATCCTCGGCATGCGGCTCAACAAGCCCCTCAAGGTCGGCAGGTGGTGGCCGGTGATGGCGGCGATGCCCAAGATGCTGAAGTATCTCGACGAGCACCCCGACAAGGGCATGCTCGGATTCCAGATCTCGTACGTCCCGCTGTTCATGATCCAGTACTGGCGGTCATTCCAGGACCTCGAGCGGTTCGCCCGCGATGCTGATGACCCTCATCTCGAGCCCTGGCGGCAATACAACCGTCGCATCGGCAAGTCGGGCGACGTCGGTATCTGGCATGAGACGTACCGCGTGAAGACATCGGATATCGAGACCGGCTACAGCAACATGCCGCCGCACGGGCTTGCGGCGGTCTCGGCGATGGTGCCCGTCCCGCACGGCAAGCACTCGGCGGCGGCACGCATGGGGGTGACCGACAAGGACGAGCCGGCGCTCCCGCCGTACTGACGCGGCGGGGCACCGTACGGGGAGAGTGGCTTAGTCCAGGTAGTCGCGCAGCACCTGAGAGCGGCTGGGGTGGCGCAACTTCGACATCGTCTTCGATTCGATCTGGCGGATGCGCTCGCGCGTCACGCCGTAGACCTGACCGATCTCGTCAAGGGTCCGCGGCTGGCCGTCGGTGAGGCCGAACCGCAGCCGGACCACACCCGCTTCGCGCTCCGAGAGCGTCTCGAGCACCGACTGCAGCTGATCCTGTAGCAGCGTGAAGGAGACGGCATCCACGGCCACCACAGCTTCACTGTCCTCGATGAAGTCGCCGAGTTGGGAGTCGCCCTCATCGCCGATGGTCTGGTCCAGGGAGATCGGCTCGCGCGCGTACTGCTGGATCTCCAGCACCTTCTCCGGCGTGATGTCCATTTCCTTGGCCAGCTCTTCGGGCGTGGGCTCGCGGCCCAGGTCCTGCAGCAGCTCGCGCTGGATGCGGCCCAGCTTGTTGATGACCTCGACCATGTGCACCGGGATGCGGATGGTGCGCGCCTGATCGGCCATGGCGCGGGTGATGGCCTGACGGATCCACCACGTCGCGTAGGTGGAGAACTTGTAGCCCTTGGTGTAGTCGAATTTCTCGACCGCGCGGATCAGACCGAGGTTGCCCTCCTGGATCAGGTCCAGGAACGCCATACCGCGGCCGGTGTAGCGCTTCGCCAGCGACACCACCAGGCGCAGGTTGGCCTCGAGCAGGTGGTTCTTGGCCCGGTCCCCGTCGCGGCAGATCCACATCATGTCGCGCCGCTGTGCGGCGGGCAGCTTCTCGCCCTTGTCGGCCAGCTCGCTCATGAGCTGCGTGGCATAGAGCCCGGCCTCGATGCGCTTGGCGAGCTCGACCTCTTCCTCGGCGTTGAGCAGCGCGACCTTGCCGATCTGCTTCAGGTATGCGCGAACCGAGTCCGCCGATGCGGTGAGCTCGGCATCCTTGCGGGCCTGGCGCAGCGCCTCGGATTCCTCTTCGTCCCACACAAAGTCGCCGGATGCCTTGTCCTTTTCGGACGGTTCGGCGATGTCTTCCTCGTCGGACGCACCCGCAGCCTTCGCCGGCTTCTTCGCCTCGGCCTCGCCCTCGGCGGCCTCGTCGGACTCATCGCCGGAGTCGTCTGCGTCCTCGGAGTCGTCGGCGTCGTCCGAGTCCAGATCTTCGAGATCTTCCTCGACGTCGAGGTCGCCGCCTTCCTCGAGATCCTCGCCGGGCTCGCCGTCGAGATCTTCGTCGAGTTCGGTGTCGCCCTCGGCGTCGGTGGTCAGCTCGGGATCGACTCCCTCGCCGTCGGCCTTCTTACGGCCGCGAGCGGGAGCGCCCTTGGCGGCGCGGGGCGACTTGGCTGCGGGCTTCCCACCGCCGTCGGTGGTGCGCGCGGTGGCCTTCGCCGCCCGCTTGGCGGGCGCCCGTTTGGTTGCGGTGTGCTTCACCGGGTCATCGGTTGCCGGGCTTGCCTTGATCGCTGCCACGTACACCCTTTCGGTCTTGCTGACTTCCGGTGGACAGGGCATGCGTCATCGGAAGCGTCGGCATCTGGAATGTCGGCGTGAGTCTCTGCTTTGGAGCTTCGCCGCTATTCGTTGGCGGCCGCCGTCGACCATTGTAACGACAGTGAGGGCGTACACCGTGCCGAGCGGCGGAAATTGCCCGTCGGCGTGTGGTCGGGCGGACGTCAGTGGGTGACGTCGCCGGCGGCGGCCATCGCGGCCCCGACGATGCCGGCGGTGTTCAGCAGGGCTGCCGCGACCACGGGCGTGCGGTTCTCGAGCAGCGGGATCCACTTGTCGGCCTTGCGGCTGATCCCACCACCCGCGATGAACAGGTCGGGCCAGATCGCGTTCTCGACCGCCACCAGCACCTTGGTGACCTCTTTGGTCCAGCGCTCGTAGCTCCACTCTTTGCGTTCCTTGACCGACGAGGCCGCCCGGTGCTCGGCTTCCTTGCCGTCGACCTCGAGGTGTCCGAACTCGGTGTTCGGCAGCAGGATGCCGTTGTGGATGACCGCCGAGCCGATCCCGGTGCCGAAGGTCAACAGGACGATGACGCCGGTGTTGTCCTTGCCCGCACCGAAACGCTCTTCGGCGAGTCCAGCCGCGTCGGCGTCGTTGAGCACGGTCACTTTCTGGCCGTTCAGGGCGCCGCTGAAGACATCGGTGGCGTTGGTGCCGATCCAGGCCTTGTCGACGTTGGCCGCGGTGCGTACGACACCATCGGTCACGACGCCGGGGTATGTCACCCCGAGCGGCCCTTCCCAGGCGAAATGCTCGACGACCTCGGCGATGGTCTTGGCCACCGCCTCGGGTGTGGCGGGCTGCGGGGTCAGAAGCTTGAACCGCTCGCCGACCAGTTGGCCGGTGTCCAGGTCGACGATGCCGCCTTTGACGCCGCTTCCACCCACATCGATGCCGAAACTGCGATTGGTGGACTCCGGGCTGGTCATGGCGGCTCCTCGGCGAGGCGGTCAGGTCGGCGCGTCCCACACGATAGTGCGTCGAAGACGGGTTGGGGCTGTGTCGGCGAGTGTTCGATGTGTTGCGATAGGACCGTGACCGATCACATGGCGGAACTTCGTTCTGTGGCCGAACAACTCGCGTCTGAGGCCGCCGAGTTCGTCCGGGCGCGCCGCGCGGACGTGTTCGAGACCGCGGGACCGGATGGCGCAGCAGACTTCGTGCGCACCAAGAGCACACCGACCGACCCGGTCACGGTGGTCGACACCGAGACGGAGGCGATGCTGCGCCGCCGGCTGGCGCATCTGCGCCCGGGTGACCATGTGCTCGGCGAGGAAGGCGGCGGCCCGGCCGGTGGGGTGTCCGCCGACGGGATCACCTGGGTGCTGGATCCCATCGACGGGACCGTGAACTTCGTCTACGGCATCCCGGCGTACGCGGTGTCGGTGGCCGCGCAGGTCGGCGGTGTGTCCATCGCGGGAGCCGTCGCCGACGTCGTCGCGGGCGAGATCTATTCGGCGGGCCAGGGCCTCGGCGCCCACGTGACGGGACCTGGCGGCACCAGGGCGCTGCGCTGTACCGAGGTCACCGAACTCGGAATGGCGTTGGTGGGCACGGGATTCGGATATTCGCCGCGCCGCAGACGCGCTCAGGCCGAACTGCTGTCGGGGCTACTGGGCTCGGTGCGCGATGTGCGCCGGATCGGATCGGCCGCGCTGGACCTCTGCATGGTTGCGGCCGGTCGGCTCGATGCGCACTACGAGCACGGGTTGCACGTCTGGGATTGGGCGGCCGGCGCGCTCATCGCCGCCGAAGCGGGCGCCGTGGTCACGCTGCCCGACCTGAGCGAGGACGGCGCATTGCTGACCGCGAGCGCTCCTGGGGTGGCCGAACAGCTTCGCGACGCCTTGGACCACCTGAACGGTCTCGGGCCGCTGCCCGCCGACGACTGAGCGCGCGTCAGCAGGTGGCCGAGTGGATCTTGGTCAGCAGGGCCGAGTCGGCCGGTTCGGTGGCATCGGGCCGCAGGCCGGCCAGAACCGCGTCGATGTCGTCGCTGTGCGTCAGCGTGGTGAAGTCGGTGCCGATCACCAGGTCGACGGAGTCGTCGGGGCGTTCGTCGCGGAACAGTTCCGTGCAGGGCGCCACCAGCCACACCGAGGCCGCCGCGGCCTGGCCGTTCGGCCCGAACCGGATCTGTCCCTGACACGTCAGGCGGGTCGCGCTGTAAATCGGGTCATTGGCGGCTGTGGGTTGCGCGAATCCCAGGTCACGCAGTGCGCCGGAGACGTCGGCGGCCTGGCCGCCCTGACCACTGGCGTTGAGCACGTTGATCTTGGTGTCGGCCAGTTTCGCGGGCGCCACGTCCGTCATCTCGGTCCGCGAGACCTGCTGGCCGAGCTTGGGGGTGTTCGGGTCGGTGGGCTGCGGCGGCGGGTTGCACACCGCGGCCTCGTGCACATCGGCCGGCCGGGTCAGCGCGATCATCCAGACGAGAGCCGTCACGACGGCGAGCACTGTTGCGGCGATGATCCCCGGCCAGATGTTGCGACGCCGGAAGGGCAATCCGCGTTTGTCGAACGCGGTTCCCTCGGTGATGTGTGCGACCACGCCTGCACTCTAAAGGCACTGCTTGTCGGCGTCTTGCCCGCGTGGCGATCAAACCCGCACCGCACTGTGATGTAAATCACACTCGCAGATATCCCCGGAAGGGCACGAATCATTTGGCGCAGGCGTTCGGCACTGGTACAAAGCTCTGCTGCGAGGTGTACGGGGATTGATGAGGGGAAGAGACGATGGCTACCGACTACGACGCTCCACGGCGCTCTGAGACCGACGAGGTCTCCGAGGATTCGTTGGAGGAACTCAAGGCACGACGCAATGAGGCACAGTCAGCCGTCGTCGATGTCGATGAGGGCGAATCCGCTGAGTCTTTCGAGTTGCCCGGGGCCGACCTGTCCGGCGAGGAACTTTCGGTGCGTGTCATTCCGAAGCAGGCCGACGAGTTCACCTGCTCCAGTTGCTTCCTGGTGCAGCACCGCAGTCGACTCGCCACCGAGAAGAATGGCGTGATGATCTGCAACGACTGCGCGGCCTGACGGACTAACTGCGCAGCGCGGAAAGGACTCGATCCGGATTTCGACAGCTGACCAGCCAATACGGCGTCGGGTCATCCGGATCGTCGAGCACCACCAGCACCATGGGTCCCACCCATGCCCGATGGACCACATAGGCGGCCGGATCCAGCTGCCGGCCCAGCGCCGCCGATTTCGCCGACCTGGGCACCTCCGCCGAACGTGAGATCACGTTGATCGGCAGATGGGCCTGGCCGGCCCACAATTCCACCTCGCCACCGTCACCCGCGATGACGGCAACCTCGGCACGGCCCAGCCACAGCAGCGCGCCCGCCGCGACCACGAACAGGGCGGCGAACGGCAGCCAGCCCGGCACGGCGGGTGCGGCGGCCCGGACTTCCAGGGCGATCAGCGCGGCCAGGCCGAAGCCCAGCGGCCACCACCACCATGGCACCCACAGCCGCTCGCGGTACCGCACCGTCTGCGAGGTCACACGCGAACTGGACACGCGGCCAAGGGTAGTCTGTGGCCTCGTGTCCACTCGTCTGGCTGTCCTTCGCCTGGACCCTGATCTGCCCATGCCGGCCCGCGCACACGCCGGTGATGCCGGGGTCGACCTGTTCAGTGCCCAGGACCTCGAACTGGCGCCCGGGCACCGGGCGCTGGTGCCCACCGGCGTTGCCGTCGCCGTGCCGATGGGCATGGTCGGTCTGGTGCATCCGCGTTCGGGTCTGGCTGCCCGCGTTGGCCTTTCGATCGTCAACAGCCCCGGCACGATCGATGCCGGATACCGTGGCGAGATCAAGGTTTCATTGATCAATCTCGACCCCGCGGAGCCGATCGCCATCAAGCGTGGTGATCGCATCGCTCAGTTGCTCGTGCAACGTGTCGAGTTGCCTGAACTCGTCGAGGTCTCCTCGTTTGACGAGGCCGGGCTTGGGGACACCACCCGTGGCGACGGCGGCCACGGTTCTTCGGGAGGACATGCGAGTCTGTGATGGCATTCGGAAAACGCAAGCAGCAGGACAGCGACCAGGAGCAGGTCGCAACACACGAGCCGGCCGTGCCGGCCACGATCGACACCGACACCGACACCGATCTCGAGGGCCCCTTCGACATCGAGGACTTCGACGACCCGGAGGTGGCGGCGCTCGGCCGCCTGGACCTCGGGTCGGTGCTGATCCCGATGCCCGAGGCGGGGCAGGTGCAGGTCGAACTGAACGAAGCGGGTGTGCCCAGTGCGGTGTGGGTGGTGACGCCCAACGGCCGGTTCACGGTCGCGGCGTACGCGGCACCCAAGTCCGCCGGACTGTGGCGCGA
>CAMFLL010000090.1 GCA_945957405.1 uncultured Mycolicibacterium sp.
GGCCGGCTACACACCCGAGCGCGCCGGTGGGGTCCTGGCCGCGGCGGGCGTGGGCCCGACCTCGCGAAGGTCGTGGGTGCGGCCAAGGGCATCGACGTGGACAACGCCCGTGACACCGACCCCGTGCCGCTCAATCGTGGTGCAGAACAGGCGCTCAACGATCTGAATGCGAAGTAGCAGCCCAGGACCCACCCTGATAACACCCCAACGACCCCGCGGCTTGCCACTACAGTGACGGGACAACGTCGGTCTTGTTGATGGCAGGGTCAGGTAGCGCGTGGGAACACTGGACGTGAACCAGGACATTCACGACTCGGCGGTCGTCGTGTTCGTCAGCGGTGACATCGATTCCGCCAATGTCGGATGTCTGCAGTCCGCTCTGGACGCCGCCCTCGACAAGGCCGCCGACCAACCGGAGCAGCTGCTCGTCATCGAGTTGAACGCCGTCACCTACTTCGGGAGCGCGGGCCTCAACGCGGTTTTGAGCTGCTTCGAGCGGGGTATGTCCGCGGGCATCGTCGTACACATTGTGGCCAGCAACGCCGAAGTGACTCGTCCCGTCGAGGTCACCCGGCTGGACAGTGTGCTCCATCTCTACCCCACGGTGGCCGACGCGGTCGTCGGGAATGCCGATGACCGACCCAACCCCTGAGGGTGCGACAGCAACCATCTTCGACGTCGGCGGCGACGTCGGCCGCGACCACGCCGCGGTGGACTGGGGTACCACGCCGCTCGGCCCGGCCGACGGCTGGCCGCAGAGCCTGCAGACTGCCGTGAGCATCCTGTTGTCCTCGCGCTTCCCGATGTGGATGGCGTGGGGACCCGAGCTCACGTTCTTCTGCAACGACGCTTATCGCCGCGACACGCTGGGACGCAAGTATCCCTGGGCGCTGGGGCGACCCGCGAACGAAGTGTGGGCCGAGATCTGGGATGACATCGGTCCACGGATCCACCGGGTGCTGGCCACCGGGCAGGCCACCTGGGATGCGGCACTACTGCTGTTCCTCGAACGCTCCGGCTATCCCGAGGAGACGTATCACACGTTCTCCTACAGCCCCCTGCGCGACGACGACGCTCGCGTCGTCGGGATGTTGTGCGTGGTCAGCGAGGACACCGTGCGCGTGATCGGCGAGCGCCGGATGGCGACGCTGCGGGATCTCGGCTCGGATCCCAACGCCATTCGTAGCGAACGCGAGATCGCCGCCTTCGCCGACCGTCAGCTCACCCAGAACCTGCGCGACCTACCGTTCACGCTGACGTACCTGTTCGACGAGGATGGCACCGCACACCTGGCGGGCCGCAGCGGTATCGGCGCTGACCATCCCGTTGCCACCGCAGTACTACCGGCGGTCGGCGGCGGGGTGTGGCCGATCACCGAGCTCGCGCGGGGCGAATCGGTACTCGTCGACATCACCGGCGACGCGTATTCGTCCCCGCCGGAGGGAGATTGGCCTTCCCCTCCGACGCACGCCCTGGTCGTGCCGCTGCTGCAGCAGGCGGGCTCGCCGTTCGGGTTCCTGGTGGCGGGCCTCAACCGGTACCGCCCGCTGGATGACGTCTACCAGGGTTTCGTCAGGCTCGTCGCGGGTCACATCGCGGCGGGTATCGGCAGCGCACGCAGCTATCAGGTGCAGCAGCAGCGGGCCGAGGAATTGACCGAACTCGACAGGGCGAAGACGACGTTCTTCTCCAACATCAGCCACGAGTTTCGCACCCCGCTGACTTTGATCCTCGACCCGGTGACCGAGCTGCGACAGAACGAGACCCTGGACAAGGGCACCCGCGAGGAACTCGATGTGGTGTGGCGCAACGGTTTACGCCTGACCAAGTTGGTCAACACACTCCTCGATTTCTCACGCATCGAAGCCGGCCGCACCCAGGCCCGGTACGAGGCCGTCGACCTCGGAACGTGTACCGCCGAGCTCGCCAGTGTGTTCCGCTCTGCCATCGAACGTGCCGGGTTGACGCTCACCGTGGACAGCCCACCGATTGCGGAGCCCGCGTACATCGACCGTGACATGTGGGAGAAGGTGGTCTTCAACCTGCTGTCGAACGCGTTGAAGTTCACGTTCGACGGCACCGTGTCGATCACCACCCGCCGCGACCGGGATGAGGCGGTGATGGTGGTCGCCGATACGGGAATCGGTGTCCCGGACAGTGAGATACCACGGCTGTTCGAGCGGTTTCACCGGATCGAGAACGTCCGGGCTCGGTCCAACGAGGGCAGCGGCATCGGTCTGGCGCTTGTCAAGGAACTCGTCGAACTGCACGGCGGAAACATCAGCGCCGCGAGCAACCCCGGCGCGGGCACCACGTTCACCATCCGGATACCACTGGGAACGGCACACCTGCCCGACGACTTCGTCGCACCGGCGGCCGTCACGCGCTCGTCCGATGTGGCCGATCCCTATCTGCAGGAAGCGCTGCGCTGGACGCCGGCCGACGGCGACCTGGTCCCGGCCGGCGCGGACCCGGGAACGAGCCTGGCAGCGCACGTTCTGGTGGCCGACGACAACAGCGACATGCGTGATTACCTGACCCGGTTGCTGCGCAACGACGGCTACCGGGTGGATGCCGTCGCCGACGGTCAGGCTGCCCTGGACGCCATCCGCGAGAACCTGCCCGACATAGTGGTCAGCGACGTGATGATGCCGCGGCTCGACGGACTGGGATTGGTGGCGGCGTTGCGCGCCGACCGCCGCATCGCGGCGGTGCCCGTGCTGCTGTTGTCGGCTCGCGCCGGGCAGGAGGAGTCGATCAGCGGACTGCAGGCCGGTGCCGACGACTATCTGGTGAAACCGTTCGCCTCCGCCGAACTGCTGGCCCGCGTCCGGGCCAACATCGCGCTCGCGCGCCTGCGCGATCACCACGCGCGCTGGCGGGCCGCGCTGGTGGATTCCCTGCAGGAGGCGTTCTTCGTCTGTGACGAGCACGGTGCGGTGGTCGAGATCAACCAGGGCTTCACCGACATCCTCGGCTTCGGGACGGAGGGCCTGCCCTATGAACCCATGCACCCGTGGTGGCCCTCGGAGGACAGCGACCCCGAGGCCTTCCGGCAGATGGGTGTAGCGTTCGCCCGACTGCTCGACGAGCGACACGGCACCCTGACCGCGGTGCAGGTGACCCACCGCGACGGCCACCGCCTGTGGGTCACGGCCACCTTCACCCACGCCGATGACCCGGATACCGGTCGGCAGGTCATGATCGGCACCCTGCGGGACGTCACCGCGGAACGCTATGCCGTGCAGCGCGAGACAGCGCTGGGTGCGCTCAATGAACAGCTCGCCCAAGCCGACACCCCCGATGATGCGGTACTCACGGCAGCCGAAGTGCTGCACCGGGTCTGGGCCGCCCGGCGGGTGCTCGCGGTCACCTTCCCCGACGCCGACCACGACCATGTGGGGGCCGGGCCCCGACTGGTGTGCGTCGGTGAACCAACGCAGTGGGGCGAACTGCCGCAGCACGCGCGGACCACCATCGGCGCGCTGCGCGAAGGTGAACTACTGATGCCCCGATCCACCGATAGCGGTGCCGCGGGAATCGCGTTGCAGCATCCGCGCGGCGTGCTCGCCGTCTACATCGAGCTGTCCGAGCAGCGACCGTTCACCACCGAGGAGCACACCCTGCTCACGGTGCTGGCCGGCCGGCTCGGCCAGGGCCTGCAACGGGTCCACCAGCTCGACCAGCAACGCGAGACGGCACTGGCGCTGCAGCACGCGATCCTCGGTCCGGCACTCTCGGGTGGTTTCGCGGTGCGGTATCAGCCGGCCAGCCGGCCGTTGCAGGTCGGCGGCGACTGGTACGACGTCGTCGACCTCGACGACGGCCGCATCGGGTTGATCGTCGGCGACTGCGTCGGCCACGGTCTGCCGGCCGCCACGGTGATGGGTCAGCTGCGCAGCGCGTGCCGGGCACTGCTGCTCGAACATCCCAGCCCGGCCGCCGCGCTGACCGCCCTCGACCGCTTTGCCGCGCGACTGCCCGGCGCCCGCTGCACCACTGCGTTCTGCGCGGTGCTCACCCCCGAAACCGGTGAGCTGGTGTACTCGAGCGCCGGCCATCCACCGCCGATCCTGGTGCTGGCCGACCGCAGCACCGAACTGCTCGAGGACGCCTCGGCGACGCCGCTCGGCGTGCCCTCCAGCCGGGCGCGGCCCGAGGCGCGCAAGACCATGCCGGCCCGCGCCACACTGTTGCTCTACACCGACGGCCTGATCGAACGCCGTAAGGAATCGCTCGACGACGGTATCGCCCGGGCCACCGATCTGGTGCAGGACAACAGCGCAACGGCATTGGACGGGCTCGCCGACCTGATCATGTCGCGGCTCACCCCCAACGGCGGCTACCTGGACGACGTGGCGCTGTTGCTGTACCGCCAGCCCGCCCCACTGGAAGTCGAACTCGCCGCCGACGTCAACGAACTGGCACCTGCGCGAGCCGCGTTGCGCGGCTGGCTGACGCGCGCCGGCGTCGATGACGAACAGAGCCTCGACGTGCTCATCGCCGTCGGCGAGGCACTGGCCAACTCGATCGAGCACGGTCACCGCGAGAACCCGGAAGGCAAGGTGAGCCTGCGTGCCACCGCGCTGGCCGACCGGCTGCACCTCACCGTCATCGACACCGGGACGTGGAAGACACCGGAGGCCGCCGAACCCTCCCCGACCGGATACCGGGGGCGGGGCATCACGTTGATGCGCGCGCTGATGCACGACGTCACGATCCACGCGGAAGCCGGCGGGACAACGGTGCACATGCACGCGAGGATCGCCTGATGGCCGCGCCACTGAGCCTGCGCACCGACCGCCGCGATGACGGGACGGCGGTGCTCACCGCCGCCGGCGAGGTTGACCTGAGTAATATCGACACCTTCGCGGAGGCCATCGCGACCGCCAAGGCGTCGACCTCGGCGGACCGCCCGCTCAGCGTCGATCTGAGTGAGGTCGACTACCTCGACAGCGGTGCCATCAACGTGCTGTTCGACCACGCCGACCACATCCACCTCGTCGTCAACCCGGTCCTGATGTCGGTGTTGACGATCAGCGGGCTGACCGGGGTGACCAGGGTGGAACCCGCGCCCCGCCGCTAATTGTCCCCGGCCTCGCGTCTGGCCTTGGCCCGCCGCTTACCCTCGTGCATGGCCGCCACCCGGGCCACCGGAATGGTGCGGCCGTGCTCGATCAGATCGTCGGGCAGCCGTTGCGGCGCCGGCATCGATTCGGCCCACGGGTCACGGCCCGCCAGCGCGTCGACGGCGGTGTGCACGGTGAAGTCGGCGGGCGTCACCCGATCCAGATCGGGCCACGCGACCGGGAACGACACCGGTGTGCCCGGCCGCAGCCGCGGGCTGTAGACCGCCGCCACCGTCGCCCCACCGGCGCGCGTCGCGTCGACGAAGACCTTGCCGGCCCGGTCTTCGACGATGAAAGCCGTTGTGGCAATGGCCGGGTCCAGGGCTTCGGCGCGGGCCGCCAGCGCGCGGGTGGCGGCCGCGACGTCGTCGACCGGGGCGTGATCGTCGATGGGCACGAAGATGTGCACACCGCGCGACCCACTGGTCTTGACCGCGCCCTGCAGACCGCAGTCCGCGAGCGCCTGCCGCACCAGGTGCGCGACGGCCACCACCGCACCAAAATCGTCGCCGCCCGGCGGATCGAGGTCGAGCACCAGGTGCGTCGGCCGGTAGATGTCGGCGGCCAGCCCCAGGGCCGGGTGATATTCGACGGCACGCTGGTTGGCCAGCCACAGCAATGTCCGGCGATCGTCGCACAGGGCGTAGTGCACCTCACGGTGGGACGCCTCCGCCCAGATCGGCACGGTCTTGACCCACTCGGGGGTGTACTTCGGGACGTTCTTCTGCATGAACGGCGCCCGCCCGCGCAGTACGCGCAACACCGTCAGCGGCCGGTCGGCGAGCGCGGGCAGCATCCGATCGGCGACCGCGTCGAGGTAGTCCACCAGGTCGCGCTTGGTGGCACCGCTGTCGGGGGCCAGCGACTGATCGAGGTTGGTGAAGTCGACTCCGGCACGCTGTTCTCCGGCACTCATCACTTCACCCTACGATCGATGACGTGACCGTCGTCCTCGCTTTGCGATGCGCCAACGGCATCGTGCTGGCCTCCGATTCGCAGATCACCGACCCCGGCCGAGGCCTGACGTATCCCGCGCAGAAGCTGCATCCGCTGGGCGAGCACGCAGCCTGGGGTGGAAGCGGTTCGCGCGCAGCCCTTTACGATATCGAGCAGGTGTTCGCCGACGAGGCCGACGCCATTGTCGAGGCGAAGAACATCGGACACGCACTGCAGGCCCGGGTGCTGCCGATCCTCAAACACCACTACGCGAACTTCATCGCCGACGTGCCAGGTCAGGACACGGGCGGCACCCCGGCGACCTACGTGCTGGCCGCCGGTTACTCAGGCGAGACGCCGTTCATCATCGACCTCGATCCCAACGGTCTCGTCGGCCACCACGAGGGGACCGGCTTCCAGGCGGTCGGCAGTGGCTCGGCCATGGCGCAGCAGGCGCACGCCCTGCTGGCCCATTTCCGGATGACGGAACGGGACGTCGAGTACGGCGTCGTGGCCGCACTGCGGGTCCTCGACGCGTTGGACACCTCGTCACCGAGCGTCGGCGGTCCGATGGACATCTGCCGGATCACGCCCGAGAGCGCCCATCATCTGACCGAAGACGAGGTGGACGATGTCCGGCACCAGGTCGACCGGTGGATCGATCTGGAACACCGCGCCCTGGACCAGCTGTTCTGATTCATTCCAGTCACCCCGGGACGCCGCACGGTGTCTGCGCCCGATGATCCGGTTCTCTACCGTGGAGCGGTGAGCGTTTCGATGAACATCTGCGTCTTCCTGTCCGCGGCCGATCTCGACGAGCGGTACACCCGGCCGGCTCGCGAGTTCGGCGAATTGCTCGGGACCGGGGGCCACACGCTGGTGTGGGGTGGTTCGGACACCGGGCTGATGAAGGTGGTGGCGGACGGCGTGCACGACACCGGCGGCCGTCTGGTGGGGATCTCTGTCGAGTTCCTGCGCCACCTGGCGCGACCCGGTGCCGACGAAATGGTGTTCGCGGCCGACCTGGCTGAGCGAAAAGCCCGGCTGCTGGCCAGATCGGATGCGTTCGTGGTGTTGGCGGGTGGGCTCGGCACGTTGGACGAGGCCACCGAGATTCTCGAACTGCGCAAACACGGCCTGCACGGGAAACCCGTCGTGCTGCTGAACACCGACGGTTTCTACGACGGGTTGACGATCCAGCTACGCCGAATGGAGAGCGAAGGCTTCTTGCCGGTACCTCTGTCCGACCTGATGGTGGTCGCCGATGCACCGGCTGAGGCAGTGAAGTACCTGGAGCAGGCGGGGGCCCGCGGGGCATGATGGGACGATGGCTGACCTGAATGTTCTCGGCGGTCCACTCGAGCCGTGCGGAGCCGACCCGCTGACCGGCTTCTACCGGGATGGGTGTTGTTCGACCGGACCGGAAGACATTGGTAGACACACTATTTGCGCTGTGGTGACAGCCGAGTTCCTGGAGCACCAGCGGTCGATCGGCAACGACCTGTCCACGCCGATGCCGCAGTACCGGTTCCCCGGTCTGGTTCCCGGGGACCGCTGGTGTGTGACGGCCACCAACTGGCTGCGGGCCCACCAGGACGGTGTCGCCGCGCCGGTGGTGTTGGCCTGCACGCATGCGAACACCCTCGACGTGGTGCCGCTCGAGGCCCTGCGTACGCACGCCGTGGACGTCCCGGACGATCTCGGCGGCCTTTGACCGTACCGGGCGGGGGTGGCCCTAACCCCCGGCCAGCAGCATGCCGCTGGGAAAGGTGTTGATCGGCGGCATCGAATCCGGCACGTGTCCGGTCTCCGAACAATGAGCCAGCACGTCGTAGACCGCACTGCCTCGAATCCACCGGCGCTTGCCCATCCAGCCGCACTGGCAGCACGCGCGGTGCGTGAGTCGACGTGACACCAGGTACGTGGACGGTTTCTCCACCATTTGCCGAGTGTACCTGCAGCAAAACCGGGGCTCGGCAGCGCAACCTCGAGAAGTTGTGTCATCCGCCGAACCGGCCCGACAGTACATCTGGCAGGTATTTGCTCACGTTGCACCTACGCCGTCAATTCCCCTCATGTCCTGCGCTGTTCGACGCCGCAAGCCGTTGCGGCGGAAGGCACCATATCTCGCACGCCCACTGCGCGTCGGCTACATTCGGGTGAATAGTCTTGCGCCACAACGGTCTGCCGACCTCAGTCGAAGGTGTACAGCGTGTCCACGCAATCTCCGGAATGGATCACCGCAGCACGGGTGCTCCGCCGTATCGGCTTCGGCGCATGCGGTGCCGAGGTGGATGCCGCCGTCGCAGTCGGCGCTCCCGAGGATTATGTGCGCGCGTCATTGGACGCCGATTTCGACAACGACCCAGGGCTGCGGGCGACACCGATGCCCGACTTCGACATCCCCGAGTCGCCTGGTGACGATGCCGGTGAGTCGGACACACGCCGCTACCGCGACCTCCTGGCCGGCCAACGCCATGCGTTGCCGACCTGGTGGATCCAACGGATGATTGCCGTGGAAAACCCGGCCCTGGAGAAGCTGACCTTCCTGTGGCACAACCACTTCGCGACCTCGGCGGCCAAGGTCAAGATCGCCCACCTCATGGCCGGCCAGAACGCGACGCTGCGCAGGCACTGCCTCGGCGACTTCCGGACTCTCGCGTATGCGATGTTGACCGATCCGGCGATGATCACGTGGCTCGACGGGCAACAGAACAAAGTCGGCTCCGCCAACGAGAATCTGGCCCGGGAATTCATGGAACTGTTCGTACTCGGCCACGCGAACGGTTATTCGGAGCGCGACGTACGAGAGGGTGCCCGCGCGCTGACCGGCTGGACGGTCGACCACGACGGCCACTCCACCCTGGTACCGGCCCGCCACGACGACTCGACCAAAGAGCTGCTGGGCGCCTCCGGCGATTTCGCCGCGGAAGAATTCTGCGACCTCGTCCTCGCATCGGCCGGTTCGGCCCGGTTTGTCGCCGACCGACTGTGGGGTCAGCTGGCCTCTGATGAGCCGCCATCAGAGCGCGTCGTGGCGCGCCTCACCACGGCCTTCGGGCCGGATCACAACCTGCACGCACTCACCGTCGCGATTCTGACCGACCCGGAGTTTCTGGCGAACCCGGCGACCATCGTCGTGGGCCCCGTCGACTGGCTGATCGGAATGACACGCAGTCTGGCCGTGAATATTGATGCACAGGAGCATATCTCGACGATTATCTCCGCGTTGACCGCGCTCGGGCAGCTTCCCTTCTACCCGCCCGACGTCGGGGGCTGGCCCCGCGGACGCGCCTGGCTGTCCACCTCCGGCGTCGACACCCGGCTACGCACGTCGAGCAGGTTGGTCAAGGACGGCGACATCAGCGTGGTCGACGAGGCTCCCGCCCGGGACCGCGTGGACGCGGTGGGATACCTGATCGGTGTCGGCTCGTGGACGGACCGCAGCGCCGATGTCCTCAACGGCCTGTCGAAGAACCCGGCCGCACTGGTGTCTGCCGCTGTCAACACACCGGAATACCTGACCACGTAGAGAGGCAGATACATGGCGGAGATTGCTCGACGAAAATTCATGGCCGCGAGCGCGGCGGTGGCGGCAGGCGCCATCGCGTCGATCCCGATCGTCCGATGGGGCGATCTGCGCCGCGTCGCCGAAGAGACGCCCTACCAGCAGGGCGCCGGCATCCTGGTGATCGTCACCATGTACGGCGGCAACGACGGCATCAACACGGTGATCCCCTACTCCGACAACGCCTATCACGACGCCCGCCCCGACCTTGCCTATGCCGCCGACGAGGTGCTCCACATCGATGAACGATATGGGTTCAATCCGGGGATGCCAGGCATGGCTGACACATTCAATCGCGGAAGGCTGGCGATCATCCGTGGCGTGGGCTATCCCAATCCCGATCGCAGCCACTTCAGGTCGATGGACATCTGGCAGTCCGCGTCGCTCGACAACACCGTTCGATCGGGCTGGATCGGCCGCTGGCTCGATGCCAACGGACGAGATCCCGTCAGCGCCCTGCACATGGGGCCCGTGGTCCCTCCGCTGGCCGCAGGCGAAAAGTGCAGCGCCGCCGCGTTCATCACCAAACCCACGCTGGCCAGGGGCGCCACCGAGCTCATCACGGCACTGTGCAGAAGCGACCCCGCCGACCGTCCGGCCATGACCGCGGTCTGTGATTCCTACCGTGCCGCGGCACGGACGAACCATGAACTGGCCCCCGTCGTGGCCCAACCGGGTGGCGTCCGACTCGACGTCGACGACGACGGCCTGGCGTCGCAACTCGATGCCGTGGCTGTGTGTATCGCCGCGGGGGTACCGGCCCGGGTCTACAGCGTCGCGACCGGTGGCTTCGACACCCATGCCGACGAGCGAGACACCCAGCAGGAGTTGCTGTCTGCCGTCGACAGCGCCCTCACCCGATTCCTCGGCCAGATCTCGACGAGCGGGCACCACGATGATGTCGTGGTGATGGCGTACTCGGAGTTCGGGCGGCGCGTTGCCGCCAATTCGTCCGACGGCACCGACCATGGCACATCCGGGCCGGTGTTCGTCATCGGCGAGCGGGTCAAGGGTGGTTACTACGGCGATGACCCAGCCTTGGACGACTTGGTCGACGGTGATCTGAAGGTCACCACCGATTTTCGGCACGTGTACCACGAACTGCTCGCCGAGGGGCTGCACAGTGATCCAGAACCCGTAGTGGGTCGTGGCGGCAGCGGGCTGGGCTTCCTGACCGGCTGAGACTAACAGCCGGTGCGACGGCACAATTCGAGGATCGGTGGCAGCAGCTGTGCGATCTGCTCACCAACCGCCGCATACACGTCGGCTTCACGACCAAAGGGATCGCGGATGTCGGGCCGATCCTGTGCCGTCAGCATGAACCTGACCGATGCCAGGTCCGCCACCTGACAGACCCCGTGATCCGTTGCAAGCTTGGCCGCTTCACTCAACAGGAAGGTCTTGCCGAGTTGGCGCGGGGCCAGCCGCAGGACGGCATCACGATGCTCCTCCGTCATCGTGAGCACGAGATCGGCCGACATGGCGACTTTCGCAGTGAGCTGTCGCGCGGCGAAGCCCGACGGGTCACCGCCAAGGCGCCGCAGGACCGGTGCGGCACCGGGTGAGATCGGCTGTGCCGTCAGGGCCTGTGTTCCCGCGCTCGACGCCTCGACGTCGGGGATTCCCAGTCGCGCTGCGTAGGCGCGCACAAGGCGTTCCGCCGTCGGCGAGCGACACACATTTCCCGTGCAAACAAACAGCAGATGCACATCGACCACCTTCCGCAAAGCATCATCGAGCGTCACCGGGGGTGGCGCCGAACCGCGTAAGCAGTATCTGACGACAGCGGCGCGCCCCGCCACCCCGGCCAGGCGGACGCGGTCCGGGCGGCCGGCCCGAACCCGTTGCCCGCCGATCGCGCACAACGTGCGCGGGCGCAGACAGCCGGTCACCGTGGCCGCGTCCGGCATGAAACAGCAGAAATTTTGGCGGACCGGCCGAGCGGGCGACGGTGCGGTCGCCCGTCGTGGCCGATGCGAACTGTCGCAAGGACAGTCAGCGGATAAAAAGTATCAATCAGCTAATCAAGACAGCAGCAGCTCAAGCAACGCGGGCATGTGCATTTCTCCTGCTCTCACTGGCCGCCGGGACCGTCCGGCGAACACGGGGTCCATGATTGGCAACCTCGGGAGAACGACCGGAGGCGCTGTCAGCTATTTCGCACAAATCATGTCATTAATAGCCATCTAGCTGCGACTATGATCAATACAGTGCGGGTCGATCGTTAATTCTGCAAGAACAGCGACGGTTTTCTCGCACTCCGTTAGACGTTTTGCGTCGACCGCGTTAATATTCGATTCAACCCGAACGTGGTGAGGTCTACTCGCCGCAAATGGATCGCTCATCAGGATTAGTCGCAAATAAATACCGAGCCCAGAAAATGCTCGAAGGCAAATCCACAAAGCTGAGCACCAAATGAGATACAAGGGGGCACAGGACGCCATGCCGACTGCGATCCACACACTCGAACGCCCGCTCGCGCCGGCTTCGGCACGACGCCGCCATCCGCTGCCGCATTTGCTGGCGGACACAAACCCAGACCATGGCGTGGCCGTTCTGGAGGTGTCGTCATGACCGACACGGTGGACCCCAGGGCCGAGCGGTCATCCTGGATCGCCGGTGCAGGTCGACCGGCCCGGTCGGGCCTCCCCGACAGGCGCGCAGCGAAGGATGCTGGAGTCGCCTCGACAGCGCGCTTAGCAAACTCGGCCGTGGTAGGCGTGCGACTCAATGACCGCGATGCCAGGGCACGGTCCCTCAATGACATCAGGGCCTGGATGGTGGTCCCGGTGGTGGACTTCGCGCTGATAGTGGCCACTCTGGCATGGCGGCCGCCGCAGGTATATGCCACTTTCACCCTGGCGGTGCTGGCCACGCTACTGCTCTCCGGAGGCGGACGTTACGTCGCCCGGCTACATCTGAGCGTATTGGACGAACTACCGGCCATCGTTGCTCGCCTGCTCACCGCGGTGGGGGCGGTCGCCGCCGTGATTCTGGTCATGCACCAGAAGGCGTCGCTGCTGTTGTTTCTCGAAACCGCCTGTCAGGCCGCCCTGTTGGTAATCGCCGGCCGCGTCGTCACCACCAGAATCATTGCTGCGAGCCGTCGCTGGGGGTTCACGCGACACCGCACCATGCTGATCGGCGGTGGGCCCATCGCCACCGAAGTGGCCAAAATCCTTGCCGAACACCGGGAATACGGGATACACCTCGTCGGCTATGTCGACGACAATGAAGATTCGCCGGCAAACCAGCGCCTACCACGACTTGGTCGACTCGCCGACCTGGACATGGCGGTTCTGGCCACCGGCGCCCAGAATCTACTGGTGGCCGACGGTGACTTCCAGGAGCGTGGTTTGACGGCGGCGGTCCGCACGGAAGTGTGTCGCAACATGGAACTACTCGTGGTTCCGCGGATGCATCACTTCCACACACAGACCGGCATGGCCGATCACATCGGCTCCATTCCGATCATGCGGATACGCATCCCGAATCTGCGGGGTCCATCCCGAATCATCAAGCGTGGGTTCGATATCGCCGTTGCGACGACTGCCCTCATCGTATTGTCGCCGGTGCTGGTCGTCACCGCCGCCGCGGTGCGGATCGAGGGCGGGCCCGGGATCATCTTCCGGCAGGTCAGGGTGGGCCGCGACGGTAAACACTTCGAACTGTTGAAGTTCAGATCGATGCGGCCGGCCAATGAGCAAGAGTCGCAGACGCAGTGGAGCGTGGCCCAGGACAACCGGGTGGGGCCGGTCGGCCGTTTTCTGCGCTGCACTTCGATCGATGAACTGCCCCAACTGTGGAACATCCTTCGAGGCGACATGACGGTAGTGGGCCCTCGGCCCGAACGCCCGCACTTCGTCGAGCAATTCTCGACTCAGTTCGACCGGTACGCACACCGCCACCGCGTCCAGGTCGGCCTCACCGGCTTCGCTCAGGTCAGTGGGCTTCGCGGCGACACCTCCATCGCAGACCGCGCCCGATATGACAACTTCTACATCGAGAACTGGTCACTGTGGCTCGACCTCAAAATCATCTTCAGAACGTTCCGCGAGGTGCTCTTCTACCGCGAACGCTGAATGCCGAAGACCAACGTCTGCAGCATGTTCAAGTATCCGGTCGGCTCCAAACCGAACCGGCTCGACGACGGGATCAAGATTGTCCATCGCCACCACGGCCAGGGCAGGCACCCGGCTGACACCCCGGATGGCCGCGCATCAGCTCCGCCGATTCGCGCGTAACAAGACGGTCCCGAAATTCGCCACCCGGTATGACCGCAGAATTCGCAGGACCGCATCGGCGCTGCCGCCGGTGTCGTCATACCGCCGGATCTCACCGGAATTGGCCACCTTCATCGGCGGGTTCTATCACCACAGTGACGAGCAGATGCGTGATGCCGCCAAGGGGCGCTTCACGATCATGGGCCGCACCGTCGACTTCGGATCTGTCGAGGACATCGACTGGTCACATCGGCTGCCCGACGAGAAGGATCACCATCTCTGGCGGATGAAACTCGCGCAGCTCGAGGTGCTGCATTCGCTGGTGGTCAGTGACGATATCGCGCACCACGACACCGCTGTCGCCCTGCTCGAGAGCTTCACCGCATCTCGGAATTTCGCTGCGCAGCATGCCTTCGCCGCCGGTTGGTCGCCGTACGGTGCCTCTCATCGGATGTTGGCATTGCTCAGCGGCCTCGCACTGGCGGCGCGCCGAGGTACCCTGGCCGCGCGGACCTGGCACCACTTCGCCTCATTCCTTCAGGTGGAGGCCGCATTTCTGTGGCAGAACATCGAACACGATCTGCGCAACAACCACACCGAGCGCAACCTCGCCGCACTGTGCCTGTATCACATGGCCACCCAGCCTGTTTCGTGGTCGTACGCGCGCACGCTCGATCGCGAGGTCGCCCGGATCATCTCCTCGACCGTCTTGATCGACGGTATGCAGATCGAACGTTCGGCGATGTACCAGGGTCTGACTGTGATGTCGCTACGCATCTTCGCCGCCTGCGGGTTCCTGTCGGAAGCCACCCGCGCGCTCGCCCGCGAACGTGGCGGCGCCGCGGCCCGCGCCTTGATGTTCCTCACCCACCGTGACGGGCAGATCGCATTGTTCAACGACAGTTGGCTCGACGAGGTGCCCCCACCTGCTGCGATCCTGAAGCCTGTCCCGCGAACGCATTCCGCGGCGCTCCCCCAGGCAGGCTATTACCGGGTGAGCTCGGGCGGAGTCGATGCCCTCCTCGACGCAGGTGCCATCGGGCCACGATGGAATCCCGGACACGGTCATGCCGACTTCCTGGCGGTCGAGGTTGACGTCGACGGACGTCGGTTCATCGTCGATCCCGGGACATCTCAGTACTCCACCGGGCCGCAACGCACCTATGAACGCTCCGCGGCGAGCCACAACGGGCCGCGGTATGCCGGGGTCGAGCCCGTCGAATACGCCGGCTGCTTCAAAGTCGGCCGACTTGGACACGCCGAATCGCTTCCAGCAGAAAGCCTGTCGCGACTGTCGGTGCCCGCGATCGGCGGTGTGCTGCGCACATCGACGGGGCGCTGCAGCCGGGTCGTCTGTGCGCTGCCCGGCGGTGGCCTGGCGATTGTCGACCGGTGGGAATCCCGCTGGCCACCAGGTGTCACGAACCTCCTGATCCCTACCGAGTGGCACCTCGATGTCGACGGCGACACCGAGGTCCGTGCCCACTGTGCGGATACCACCACAACGATTACGGTCCACTCAGGCTCCGTCGGCCCGGTCGTCTACGCGAGCTGGACGCGCCGATACATGCAACCCGAACCCGCGCTGTCGATCACCCTGAACCCCGCAGATCGGTGCCTGGCATTCGGCGTCGGAGTCACCGATCCGTCGGAAGTCACTGCCGTACAGACCGAGATCGACAGGTACCTGGCCGGCTGGTAGCGATACCTCAGGCTGGGGGCTGACCGGAGAGGATCTCCTGGATCAGCGGCGCGATCTTGTCGGCCATGTACTGGTGGCCGGCGTCGGTGGGATGCACACCGTCAGAGCCGATCAGATCGGGCCGGTCGACAAACCAACCGTCGGCGATGGGGTCGACGAAATGCAACCCGAGTTCCTGGCTCCGGTTGCGGATGATGTCCCGGGCCGCAAGCACGCTCGGCGGTGGCGAGGCATTCACCCACGGTGGTCCGATCACCAGTAACTGCGCTCCGGGTGCGGCCATTTCCGCCTTCCGAAACGCCTCACATGTCGCGTGCGCCATCTGCCCCTCCAGTGCCCTGGAATCATTACGGGAACCGAAGAACACCACCACCTTGTCCTCCGGTTTCACAGCGGCATCGACCTGGTCGGCGAACACTCCACCGCTGTGATTCCCGCCGTGGACATAACCCGACCCGCCCTCGGCGCCGACATCGGTTGTCACGGCGAACCCGCGGCTGTTGAGAAGACCGGTGACAACCGCCGTCCACCGCTTGTCCCCCGTGCCCCCTTGCGGACTACCACTGGTGTACGAATCACCGATGACCGCGATCCGCTCGGGCGTACCCGGGGCGGGTGGTGCACTGGACACCGGCCCGGGCGACGAGGCCGGGATACAGGTGTAGGGCTGATAAACCGCAGCCGGGGTGGTCGGTGTGCTGCACCCGCATCCGACGGATGCCACCACGATCGCCAAAACCGTTCTACTCCACCGCATGGTCTTCCCACGATCTCCTGTCATTCCGTCGGGTGCCCGCCGAAGCGTTTGCGTACGCCGCTCAACCGCTTTGTCGTCAACCGGTAGGCTGCATCGGATACCACCACTGTGAGCACCAGGGCGAGAACCGTCGCCATTGCGGAATTCGCCAGCAGCGCCAACAGGATGGCCAATATCGGGAAGTGCCACAGATACATCTCATAGCTGATCTTGCCGAGATGTGAGATCGGTTTCTTCTCCAAGAGCCGCCGGAGCCAGTCGTAATTCGACGCGAACACGACGCCGACGAAGAAGATGCCGATCGCGAGGCTCTGGAACGTGTATTTCCAGGCGATTTCATATGCCTGCGACCAATGCACCATGGACGCGAGCATCAAGACGCCACCGCCGAAGACCATCAGATGCCCGGCCAGTCGGCCGGCAGGTACGCGCAACCAGCCGTAGTCCAGCAACAGCGTCAACAGCACACCGAATGCGATCGAATCAAGCCTGGTGAACGTGAAGTGGTAGTTCAGTTGGTCGGCCAACGCCGGATCCAGCACCGCGTATGCCCAGACCCGCAGCACCAAGGGCACCACGATGGCAATCACCATCAGAGCGACGCGTCCACGGCGGGTCCGCAACAAGAGCAGCGCCGGCGGCAGCAGCAGATAGAAATGCTCCTCGACGGCCAGGCTCCACAGTGGCTCGATGGCCGGGTAACCCTCGCGCCAGCCCCACGCCATGGCGCCGAACTTGACGATGTTCCCGAGGTACGCGAAGGACAGGATGATCTGCTCGGGCGAGAACTCCTTGGGATAAAGGAAATACAGTGCCGGTACACAAACGGCACCCATCAACAACAGCGGTGGCAGCAGCCTGATGAACCGGCGGATGTAGAACGCCTTGAGCCTGATCGGCCGCTTGTATCGGTATTCCTCGGCCAAGAGCAACCGGCTGATCAGGAATCCGCTGAGGAAGAAGAATATCGACACACCGAATCCGCCGGGCAGGATCGTGACGACCTCGAAATGGCGGATGACGACGATCAGGACGGCAAGCAGGCGCAGTCCGTCGAGGCCGAAAACATATCCGAACTGTGCAGACGGACTGTTTCTCATCGCCTCCCGACGCTGTGGGCGACCCGCGGATCCGTCTCGCCGGCCGCGGGTTCCGATCTCGCGCGGAAGTACGGACTCATCATGATGCCGATCAAGACCCAGAACGGCGGCCAGCCGGCCGGAAAACTGTTGAGCCATGTCACCCCCAGGATCGCTACTGCAATGGTTTTGTACGGAATTCGCGATCGCGCGGCGAACGTGAACAACACGATCAGGTATATGACGCCGACCAGACCGAATTCGAGGATGATGACCGCGATCTGTGAGACGGGTGACTGACTCAGTGTCGCAGGCACCGAATCTCCGTAGTACCCAGTCAGTCCGAGCACACTGCCGAGTTCGTGTCTGAAGTACACGCCGGGCGCCTCGCTGACGAAAGAACCCGCCCCGTAGCCGTAGAAGTCCGAGTCCACCAGCCCGAGCAACCCGACGATGTTGTGCGCAACCCGGTACGACACAGTGGTGTCCATCAGGTCGCCCGGCGACCGGATGGCAGTGCTCAACAGGTCGATACCGCGAACCCCGCTGGCGGTCACGACGTCGAGCATGACGATGACCGGTATCGCCACGAGTGCCGTGACGATGTAGCGACCAAGCGGGCCGTAATGCCCTGACGGCCGCGTGGCGAGGTACAACACGCCGATGAGCGCCAGCCCGATGTAGCCGGTGCCTGACTGCGACAACAGCGCGCACGCGACGGCCATCAGTATCGGCCACTTCTCCGCGCGGCCGCCTTCTTCCAGGAGTCGGCGCCGGGTGATCATGGCCAGCACGAGCACGACGGCCATCATGAAACCAAAATCGGTCGCCTCCGGCGCCAGGCTCGAGGATCCCCGCGCAGTCGAATTGACAACCGTCGGAACAAATGGTGTGACGACGGCGAAGTACGTGTCCGGGCTCAGATACCTCAGCACGGCGAAAGCGAACCAGAGCGGCAACGTGAATCTGAGTGCACGCCACAGCGTGGCCGGCGTGACGTACCGGCCGGCCAGAAAAATGCCTGCGCTCAGGAAGAATGCCGCAGATCGGCGCAGGTAGACCTCCAGCTCGAATCCTTCGCCACCGTAGACGTAGAACATGAACCACAGCGCCATGGCCAGCAGGGCCCACTGGACACCGGACACCCGTACGCCTTTGGTACAGGCAGTGAACAACACCCAGATCCACGCCAGAATCGCGGCCCACGGCTGCACCTGAGACGGGACCGACAGCGGACCGAGACTGAGATAGGGCAGTAGGCAGACCACCATGATGATCACCAACGGCGTGCTCGAGCGCAGTACGGCGCCTACGTCTTGGCATTCGACGGCTGTTTGCGTCTCGCGTGCCACGGCCACCTCCATTCGGGCGATTGCCGTTGCCGGAGATTGCCTTTGAGGATCGGCGGAGCGACCGGATGAAGCCACACCCGCCTCTTTCGACCGAGTGTCACGATCATCGCGCCGAACACTGCCAGCGTGTAGCCGACCTGGACCCAGGCCATCACCATGACACCGTGCGGTGCAGCGGCGACCAGCGCCGCCGCGAAGATGGGGAGGGTGACAGCGAAGATGATCAGTACGGAGTTCTCCTGGCCCGTCATCTTCAGCACCTCGTCCACGGGGCCAGCAAAAGCCTCGATGGCCACGCCGATCAGCAGCACAGTCAACAGTGGTGCGGCCGAGGCGAACCCAGTGCCGAACGTCATCGACACCAGGGACCTACCGAAGAAGAACGTGACGGCGAACGCGACAGTCACCATCGCCAGCGTGACGGTCGCCACCCGGCCACACACCGCTGCGATGGCGGGCCAGTCCTGGCGTTCGTATGCGCGCACGATGGCCGGCCGGATCGCGAACCGCACAGCTGCGGTCACCGCTCCGACCGCAACCGCCAACCTGCCCGCCGTGCCGAGATAGCCCGCCTGGGCCGGCGCCAGCACGACACCTGCGATGAACGTCGGGAGCCACAGCCCGGCGGCGTACATGCCGCGAGCTGCCGAGAGTCGGGCACCGACGGCGATGAGCTGCCGACTGGTACCACGCCGGGGCCGACGCGGACGGACGTGGACGACCACCAGACCAACAGCGACAACACCGACGATCAGGGACGCCACGGACGTGGCAAGGGCAATCCCTGAAAACGTCGGGTGTGCCGAATAGAGCACGTAGGGAAGCGCACTCACGACAAGAGAAAGGTTGATCGCGGGATAGAAGAAGAAGGCGCCAAGGGTTTCCGATCCGGAACCCAGCAGCAACTGCGCGCCGTTGAACATCAGCCCGTTGGCGACGAAGAACGCCACCATGAACATGACGACGTCTGACGTGGTCGGGTCCAGTGGTAGCAACCAGACCGCGAGCGCACCGGCGACGGCGAGGACTGCCGCAGTGCCGAGGGCAACCATCAGCGTCGCCCCGACCAGTGTGCGCACGGGCCGCAGATCGCCGTCCCGGATCAGTCGCGGCGCCTCCCGGACGAAGGCTTCCGAGATGCCGAAGCCCAGCAGAAAGTAGGTCGGAAACACAGCACTCAGGACCAGCATGTATCGGCCATAGTCGTCGGCGTCGAGATGCCGGGCGAGAACCAGCAGGATGACGAACTGAAGGACTATCCCGCCGTAGCGGAACACCACTGCGCGAGCCACGGAATGCTTACTGCTGACTGAACTGTCGAATGCGAAGGCTGTCGCGCTCCGCGGCGTCCGCATCCAGCGCGTCGTGGAAGGAATCCTCGAGTTTGAGAAAGTGGCTTTCCCAAGTCCAGTTGGACAGGACGTGCTCGCGGGCCGCCGCACCCAGTTCCATCGCGGTCTCCGGATCCCTGAGCAACCGCACCACCGCCGCCGCGAACGCCTCGGCGTCATTCGCAATACGCAGCGTGTCCTGCGGTGCCCGGATTCCCTCGTTCGCGATGTCGGTGGCCACCACGGCCTTACCGCACGCCATGTATTCGATGAGTTTGTTCTGCATACCGCCGGCGGCCAGCATGGGATTCACGCAGACCTGCGCCGACCGGATGAGCACACCCACATCGGGGACCGTGCCCGTCACCCAGATCCCGTCCCGTCCATCGAGTTCGAGGATTCTCGCGGCAGGGTCGCGGCCCTGGATGACGAAGGTCGCCGATGGGATCTCGGCCCTGACGCGAGGCCACACCTGATCGGCAAACCACAACACCGCCCCGATGTTCGGCGGGTACAGCATCGATCCGGAGAAGATCACGCGTCCCGGCACCATCTCGCTGGGGACAGCGCAGACGTACTTGTCGGTGTCGGTACCGTGGGCGCCGTATACCCAGTTGTCGATCTCGGGCCGGTGATGGCTGCGGCACTGCTCCTTGACCGACTCCACATCGGCGGGTCCGATCAACACAACCTTGTCGAAATCCTCCCACACCCTGGCTTCATAGTGCCCCATGAGCACTGTTTCCACGCGGTAGACAAGCCTTTTCAGAAGGCTGCTGTCGTTGCGGGCCATCCGTTCGGTGTTGAGCGTCTGCGACAACTGCATGGCCAGAAAGGACACCGTGGATGCCATCTGCTTCACCGAACGTGGTACCGCCGGCGCGGAACGAAGGTAGTAGCAGTACACCACATCGTAGGCGTTCGAACCGATTTCACGGCCGAGGTCTTTCCTGAGTGCACAGTTTCGGAAAATGCCGACCTGCAGCGGCGACAACGTCAAGACACCGAGAAGCAGGCCGACCAGCTTGGCATACCACGGCTGGCGATAGATCCGGACGTTGCGGCACGCACCCCGTAGCCACTGTTCCTGCTCCGGCTGCAGCTCCCCGTCTGCGCCGACTGTGTAGAGATCGACGTGGTGTCCGCGCGCCGCGAGAAAGCTGATGAGGTGAGCCACCGTCGTCTGATCGCCCCGCATCATCGGAAACGGCAGCCGGCTGTACACCATTGCGATGCGTAGAGGTCGTTGCGTCGGACCGCAATTCATTGTGCGCGGCAGTTGCGAGTCGATCATTACGCGCTCCCTTCTTCGACTCTGAGCTCGTGTGGCGACTAGGTCAGGCGGTTGATGTCGACGACTCGTGCAGCCGACAAGGCGTAGTCGCCGGCCGCGCTGCGGGTGTCGACAACCAGGTCCCACGCGGTGCTCTCGATCGCGGACCGCTCGACCAGCAGCTCCCGGATGAAGGGAGAGTTGGACAACACGCCCAGGTTCTGACCGAGAAGGTTCTGCGGCGCGACGTGCGGGTCGAATATCGACAGTTGATACCCGGCGGTGATCAACATCCTCGCCAGGTCGATATTGGGGCTCTCGCGCAGATCGTCGCTGTCGTTCTTGAAGGCGATGCCCAGTAACAGCACCCTGGCGCCGAATTCCAGCCCGCGGGTCACGTGATCGAACAGGAATGACTTGTGGGCTTCATTTGATGCGATCAACGAGTCGATCAAATGGGTGAAGCCCCCACTTATCCTGGAGATGTGCTGCAAGGCCCGAACATCTTTGGGCAGGCACGATCCTCCGAAAGCGCCACCCGGTCGCAGGTAGTACGACGAGATGTTGAGTTTGGTGTCCGATACGAACATCTTGTGTACTTCGGTGGCACTGATCCCGAGTTGAGTACACACCCGCCCGATCTCGTTGGCGAACACCGTCTTGACGGCATGGAAGGTGTTGTCGACGAACTTTGTGATCTCGCTTTCGCGGTATCTGACGTAGAACACCGGTGCGTCGACATCCTGGTTGATCTTGTCCAGAACCACGCAACGGTCCCCCGACCTGGTCCCGATGACGACCTTCGGTGGCGAGAAATAGTCCTTGACAGCCGACGATTCACGAAGGAACTCCGGGTAGTACACCAATTCGACCCGCGAGGTCTGGTCGCCGAGGATGGCGTCGAATATCGGCTGGATCAGCTCCTCCATGGTTCCGGGCCGGATCGTGGACCGGTACGCGACGGTGATGTTGCCGCCCGGCACGATCTTCACCAGTTCCGCGAGCTGCCGGGACACTTCGGCGATGAAGGCCAAGTTGTGCGAACCGTCTATGGCACTGGGTGTTCCGACGCACACGATCACCAGTTCGCACTGCGCAACCTCGGGCGTCAGCGTCGGGCACGCGGTGATCAGGCCTTGCGCGTGCGCCGCGGCGATCATGTCGCCGACGCCGGGTTCGGTGATCGGCGACCGGCCTGCCAGCACGGCATCCACCTTGGCCATGTTCGGGTCGATGCCGATCACCTCGTGGCCTTCGCTGGCCAGGCACGCTGCTGCTGTGATACCGACATAGCCCAGACCCAGGATCGCAATCTTCATTGTGGTTGCCCCATTTCCCTCGCCTCTGTTGACCGCATCCATTGCGCCGCGTCGTTGCGGTCGTCGACCATCCGATATGAAAAGCTCTGCTTCACAACTCAATAGAGGGCGTCACCGCGCCGTCAGTGTGCTTCCGGTTCCGATGCTCGGGCTGTCGCAGCGGCGGCAGGTGGGCCGCCCGGTTCCTCGATCGGCGGGGGCGGTGCGCTGCCCTCGCCGTAGCTCCGATAGCTGTAGCTGTATGACGAGCCACCCCGGGTGGGCATCATGGTGAAGACCGACCCGATCGGTGCGACACCGACGTCGGCGAGATTGCCCACGGCGTGCGTCAGCTGGTCGCGCTTGATCTGGCCGTGGCGGGCGACCAGCAGAACACCGTCGACTCCGGTGGCCAGGATCGCGGCATCCGTGACCGCCAGCAGCGGAGACGAGTCCACGATCACGTAGTCGAAC